>JAFLKR010000121.1:5191-18828 GCA_019163135.1 Desulfobulbaceae bacterium
AAATCACCCGGGTCATTGCCCAGAATGTCGATGCCCGCCAGATGCTGCTCAATCCAAAAACCACGTTAGACGAGTTGCCCGATCATCTTCTTCAGCGACTCAAGCAGCCCGAATGGTCGGCCCCGGTGTTAGCCAACGCTGTCCAGCAAATGGCCGATACCCAGATTCAGGCTGGAGGCCAGGTCGATTTCACCGCCTTCAACCGCATGCTCGGGCATTACGAATTACTCCTCAATAAGGAACAGCAGACCCAGGTCGCTGAACAAGCCGGGGCCCAAGTGGCCTCCATGGAAGGCCTGGCCTTAGGCAATGTCATTGCCCAGAAATTCAAAGGACTCTTTGGAGAACAGCTCTATCGCCAGGTCCTCACCCAGGTTTCCGATGAGCTCCTGGATGAGACCGTCGAGCATCTCACTCCCAAGCAGCTCAACCGGATGATCGCCACCCTCACCAGCGAAATCCCCCTGCAGATCGGCAAGGACCAGGATCCCGAGTTCAAACCCGCCGACGATGCCATCCTTGAACGCCTCGCCCACACCAAAAAGGGACCGGAAATCACCCGGGTCATTGCCCAGAATGTCGATGCCCGCCAGATGCTGCTCAATCCCGAAACCACCTTGGCCCAGTTGCCCGACCATCTCCTCCAACGGCTCAAGCAGCCCGAATGGTCGGCGCCGGTCCTGGCCAATGCCGCCCGACAGGTGGCCGATCCCCAGCTTCAAACCGGCACGCAGGTCGACTTTACCGACTTCAACCGCATGCTCGGGCATTACGAACAACTGCTCAACAGCACGCAGCAGGCGCAGGTTGCAGAACAGGCCGGGGCACAGTTGGCCTCTCTGGAGGGACTGGCCCTGGGAAACATCATTACCCAGAAATTCAGGGGGCTCTTTGGCGAACAGCTCTATCGCCAGGTGATCACCCAGGTTTCTGACCAACTTCTGGATGAAACCGTCGAGCATCTCACGCCCAAACAGCTCAACCGGATGATCGCCGCCCTCACCAGTGACATCCCGTTGCAGGTGGGCAAAGACAAAGATCCGGAATTCAAACCCGCCGACGACGACGTCCTCAAACGGCTCGCCCATACCAAAAAGGGACCAGAAATCACCAAGGCCATTGCTCAGAATATCGACGCCCATATGCTGCAGGCTCTGCCGGAAACGATGCCTCTCCTACCGGCTGGTCTGGCGCTACGCCTCCAGCAACCGGCTTGGTCAGCCCCGGTTCTGGTCGCCGCGGCCCAGCAATCCATCGATCCAGCCAACCACAAAAACGGCAGCCCGGATTTTTCCTCTTTTGAGCGTATGCTGGGCCAATACGAAACCCTGCTCAACAAGGAAAAACAATTACAGGTGGCCACCCAGGCGGGTTCCCATCTGGCTTCCTTGGATGAAAAAGAACTCGGTCTGTTCCTGGTACAAAAATACAAGAATCTATTTGGCGACCAACTCTATCAGCAGGTCATCAATCATCTCTCCGATGAAAAACTTGAGAAAATCACCGCTCAAATGCAAGCGATCACTACGGGTCGGGAAGACCTGTCGATTGATGTTCCCGAAAAGGATGTCGAAGAAGCCTACCAACGACTGCTCCAAACAGTTCGCGGCGAAAAAATGCGGGCCATCATCGAAATGAATCGGGAGCAAAAAAAACTCCGGGAAAAGGAAAAACGTCAGACCATCAACAGCGGCTTGGACAATCTCCTCCAAGGCTCACTCAAAGGACTTGAGAAAAAAGAGATGTATCAGGCCCTTCCGGAAACTATCAAAGACCTGTTGCGCAAAGGCAAGGAGGACACCGCCGACAACCTCCTGATGCAACTGGCGGTTGCGTTGCGCCACCAAAACCCTATCATCCAGACCAATGCAGCCCAAGCATTAGCCGCCGTTAGCGAACGACTGGTCGCGCTCGGTCAATGGCAGCGCCTTGGCAAACTGCTGCCTGCACTCAAACAGGGGCTGCTGGTTCCCGGTGTCGACAACCTGGGCGTCCGCCAGACCATCGTCGCCATCGGCGATCTCACCGATCATTATCTTGCTGGGAATAAATACGATCAGGCTGTAGAAACCGTCCAATTTCTGCGAGCCCTCTCTATCGATGACGCTCAATCTACAGGTCGCAACCCGCAAATCAGCAAACAGGCGAACGAGACCTTGAAAAGTCTCTGTTCCCAACCTATCCTGGCAGAATTACTTAACCTCTATCTCCACTCGAATGTTCATCAGGAAACCGCTGGAAAGCTACTGGTCGGCATGGGAAAACAGGCAGCTAAATTTCAGTTGCAACACCTGATGAACAATGAAAGCCGATTTGAGCGCAAACAACTGCTCTCGCTGATCAAACAGACCGGTAATCCGGCAACGGCCATTCTTCTGGAACAGTTGCAAAAGGATTCCCCCTGGTTTGTCAGCCGCAACATCATTCGCCTTCTGGGTGAAATCGGTACCCCCGAACTGCTTGCCGAGATTCGGAGTTTTACCGGACACGCCGATCTTCGCGTTCAGCAGGAAGCCATCAACACTGCCATGAATATCGGTGGGGAGGACCTCAAGGATTTCCTGCTCCACGCCCTGCATACGGTCGCCGATCCGTTGAAAATCAAAATCATCGACCACATTGCCACAGTCAGCGACGAACGTTTTGTTCGCCCCCTGATTGATTTGATGGAAAGCTCCAGACCTTTCCTCGGCAAGAACAAGGACGATTTGCATCTGGCTATCTGCACCACACTGGGAGTGATTGGATCAAAACGGGCGATCGCCTCGCTGAGTCGGGTGACGCAAAGTAAGCATGTCCTGGGCATGGGCGGTTACAGCAACGACGTGCGCCAGGCGGCCGAACAGGCCCTGGTACGTATCCGAGGAGGAGCGACCGCCGCCCAGCGAGAATGGGAAATCAGAGAGGAAGTTGCGGTACCCGAAGAGCAAAGAACGCAGGCCGCCGCAATCTCTGATCATGCCCCCTCAGCTTTGGTTGATGGGGAAGAAACCCAGATCTTTGCCCTGGTAGCCCAAGGGCAGCGCGATCAAGCCAAAAAACGGCTGTTGGACCTGATCATTACCACCGCCAAGTCCAAAGATTTCCATACGGCGGAGCGCCTGCGGGAGCGGCTTTATGAAATCGACAGCCTGGCTTTGGGCGAGATCATCCGCGCCGGCGAGATTATCGAACAGGAAAAACGCGGAGCGATCAAGGGAGAAGATCTCGAAATCTGGGCGGAGCTGACCGACCGGCTCAGCAGCGAAGAATTCCAGGCTATTTACCACGAATTTGTTCTATGCCGATATAAGCCCGAGGAGACCATCGTCAGCCAGGGCGACAAAAATGATGCACTGTTCTTCATCAACCAAGGCAGTGTCAAAGTCTCGCACCTGATCGGACCACGGGAGCTCTTCATTACCAGCTTAAATCGGGGACAGATTGCCGGCGAAAACTTTTTCACCCCCTCCTTCTGGACAGTCACCCTGACCTCGCTCACCCCATCGAGTGTCTACATCCTGCCACAGCCGGCGCTCAATGCCTGGCAGCAAAAATTTCCGGGGCTACGAACCAAACTGCACGATTTCTACAATGCCTGCAACAACATCCGGTCCATGCTCGAGAAAAAAGGATTGGAACGCCGCAAGGATCAACGGTTTACCCTGTCACGCAAGATTCAGGTCCAACCGATCAACAACCTCGACACTCCTATCGGCCGCGGGTTCCGTGCCGAAACCGCCGATATCTCGCTCGGCGGCCTGGCTTTTCTCATCCGTATCTCCAAACAGGAAAATGCCCGCCTCCTTTTGGGCAGGCGGATGCAGGTGGTCCTGCCGATCGGCGGCAAGGAAAACTACTTGCATCTCAAGGGCCTGGTGATCGGCATTCAGCCTTTTCATATTCTTGAAAACGATTATTCTGTCCACTTTCGATTTGACACCTCATTGGAACCGCAAGGGTTGCAGAACATTCTTGGATGATCCACTTCTTTCTCTAACGCTTCTCCAGGGGCGTGCTACCCGTACTATTATTACCGCGAGCCGTGGGATTTGATTGAACCGTCGCTCTCTTCCTGCTTCAATACCAATCAGGCTATGTCACTATTAGTATAGGGAGTTCCCATGTCGGATGTGATCACCAATTTCTATTTGCATCAGTTGCCCGAGGCGGAGCTGAACAACAACATTCTACAGGCACCCTGCCCGTTCTGCATGGGGAAAAAGGGAGAAAAACAGGGTAGAATGGTGGTTTTCCTCAACCAGGAAAGCTTCTTTCACGGCTATTTCCGTTGCCTGAACCGCTGCGTGGCCGGTGGTTTCCCCCTTCATTTTGCTCGAATGCGTGGCATAAGTCTTGCTGAAACCCCGGGATACGATCCGGACCGCGACTATTTCGGCCGCGAGATCGATTACCCGGTAAAAAACCTCAACAACGAACTCCTCTCCTTTACAGACAAGCTCACCACTGAACTGCACCAATCTTTTCAGACAGGCGGCGTTACCCCCGAGGTCCTGGCCGAGTTGCAGATCGGCTATAACGGCCGTTACCTGGTCTACCCTTACGTGCAGGCCGACGGCAACTGTTATGCCGCCCGCTGCGTCCATCCGGAACGGGCTGAAGATTTTTTCTGGTACGGTGACGAACGGTTTTTCACCGAAAAATTCCGTCTCTTCAATACCCAGGAAATGGAACACTGCGAAAACGGCACGCTGTTTCTAGTCGAGGGCGAACAAAACCTTTTGCCTCTGAAACAACTGGGTTTACCCGGTATCGCCGTGCCCACAGCAGCAGACCTTGAGCACCTTGAACCGCTCCGCCTGGCCTGGATTCAGACGATCTTTCTCTGGGTCAATCACAACGCCGAATCCGAGGCCATGGCCAAGGCCTTTGCCACCCGAGTAGGATACAAGGTCCGAATTATCCGCTGGCCGGAAGACGCCCCCCGCAACACCTCGCTCTTCCAACTGGCCACCGAGACCAAAGCCCTCCTGCAGAAAACCGTGTTCGCTATGATCCGGGAGGCGCACGCCTTCTCCCCCTTTCCCAGTCCAGCCGGAGAATACCACACCTTCAACGAACGACTGCGGCAGGAATCAGACGATACCTACACCAACCTGACCAGCGGCTTTGCCAAACTGGACCGGGCCCTGGGCGGTATCCATGGAATCAACATCGTGGGGGGCACCCCCAAAGCGGGAAAATCAGCCTTTTTCATCCAGATCGCCTCGGCAATGGCCCTGCGCAAACTGCCGGTGCTCTACTATGATTTTGAAAACGGCCGCCAAAAAATCTATGCCCGCACCCTCTGCCGCCTCAGTCGTCTCTCCCTTGAACAAATCAAGGGCGGCACTTTGAGCGCGGAGGAACGAGGACGGCTGCAACAAGCACAGCAGACCCTGCAACACTGTCTCCGCTGGCTGCGGGTGGTCAATGACCGCAAGCTTACCCCTGAAACTATGCGTCGCCATATCGATTTTCTCCGCCATGAGACTCGTTCCGACTATACCGTGGTAGTGATCGACAGTCTCCACAAGCTCCCGTTTAAAGATATCAGCCAGCAGCGCAGCGGGATCGACGGTTGGCTACGGCAACTGGAGGCGATCCGTGACGAATTGGCGGTCAGTTTCCTGGTAATTTCTGAACTGGAGCGGGCCGCGGATGGCCAGTTTGATCGGCAGCCCCACCTCGGCTCGTTCAAGGGTTCCGGCGATATCGGCTATTCCGCCGATAATGCCATGGTCCTCTTGCCCAATTGGGATCCCTTTGACAACAGTCCACCGGAAAACCGGATCAACGACCTCTGGCTGGTGGCCAGCAGGGAACGAAGTCCCGGCAAGGTTGGTTCCTATCTGCTTGATTTTCCGTACTGGGGATTCACTGAGGTGTAACTGGTCTTCAACCCCAAGCGAGTTGTTGCCGCCATTGGTTGATCAAGGTAAGCGCCTGTTCGGCCCGGATACGCCCCCGTTCTTTTTTACCGATTTTCTTGCCGATCAGGGGGGGGAATAAGCCAAAATTGACGTTGGATGGCTGGAAATGAGCAGGATCGGATGCGGTCAGGTGATGAATCAGGGCCCCGTGGGCGGTCTCCGGCGGCGGCACCAGGGTCGACTGGCCCAGGATCTGGCGGGCAGCGTTGATGCCGGCCAGCAATCCCATGGCGGTTGATTCGATATAGCCTTCGACTCCGGATAATTGCCCAGCAAGATAAAGACCAGGCACCCCTTTCATCTGCAGCGTGGAATCCAGAACCTGCGGAGCGCAGACAAAGGTGTTGCGATGGATCGACCCGAGCCGATGAAACACCACCTGCTCCAGGCCCGGGATGGTGCGGAAAACCCGCTCCTGTTCAGGGTACGTCAGTTTAGTTTGAAATCCCACCAGGTTGTATCGGGTTCCTTCCTGGTTTTCGGCCCGCAGTTGGACCACGGCATGGGGAATAATACCGGTGTGGGGATGCATCAGCCCGATCGGTTTCATCGGGCCGAACCGCAGAGTATCCGGGCCTCGTTCGCACATCACCTCAATCGGCAGGCATCCCTCAAAATATTTCGGGTCCTCGAAGGCATGCAAAGGCACAGTCTGCGCTGAGCCGAGCAGTTCGATGAACCGCCCGTACTGTTCCCGATCCATTGGACAGTTGAGATAGTCACCGGGGTTGAGATCGTCCCAGCGTGATTTACGATAAATAATCGCCATATCGAGACTATCGGCATCGACGATGGGGGCTATGGCGTCATAAAAGGCGAGGTTGTCCTGCCCGGTCAGGGTTTGCAGGTGTTCGGCCAGGGGACCTGAGAGTAAAGGACCAGCGGCGAGGATGACCGGCCCGGAGGTGGTATCGGGAATCTGGGTGACTTCCTGCCGGTGCACCGTGATCAGCGTGTGGGCCTCGATTGCGGCAGTAACCGCTGCGGCAAATTGGAAACGATCGACCGCCAGCGCAGTCCCCGCCGGCACAGCGGTGTCATCCGCAACCCGCATCACCAGCGAGCCCAGTTGCCGCATCTCCTCTTTGAGCAAACCGGCGGCGGAATCCTTGGCATTGGAGCGCAGCGAGTTGGAGCAGACCAACTCACCTAACTGTGCCGATTCATGCGCCGGGCTAAAACGATGCGGTTTCATCTCATAGAGATCCACCCCCACCCCCTGTTCCGCTGCCTGCCACGCCGCCTCGCAGCCGGCCAGTCCGCCGCCGATCACCGTCAGTCTTTCTCTTCCCATCATATTCCCTGCGTGTAGCTAAAAAAAAAATGGGGCAGGGTGAAATCCTCCTCACCCTGCCCCGAAATCACTCAGAAAACGGTTAATACCGGTAATGCTCCGGTTTGAACGGACCGTTGACATCAACGCTGATATAGTCGGCCTGCTCCTTGGTCAAAGTGGTCAGATGCACGCCGATTTTGGCGAGATGCAAGCGAGCGACCTTCTCATCGAGCTTTTTGGGCAGGAAATACACCTTGCGCTCATAGGCCTCTGAATTCTTCCACAGCTCGATTTGGGCCAACACCTGGTTGGTGAACGAGTTACTCATCACAAAACTGGGGTGGCCGGTGGCACAGCCTAGATTAACCAGCCGTCCTTCCGCCAGGAGGATCAGCCGCTTGCCGTCGGGAAAGATCACATGATCGACCTGGGGTTTGATGTTCTCCCAAGGCAGGCTGCGGATGCCGGCGATATCGATCTCGCTGTCGAAGTGACCGATATTACAGATGATAGCCTGATTCGGCATCACCTCCATATGTGCCCTGGTGATCACCCGCAGGTTGCCGGTGCAGGTGACGAAGATATTGCCCTTGGGCGCGGCCTCTTCCATGGTCACCACTCGGTAGCCTTCCATCGCGGCCTGCAGGGCACAGATGGGATCGATCTCGGTGACCAGCACCGTGGCCCCCATACCGCGCAGTGCCTGGGCACAGCCCTTGCCGACATCGCCGTAACCGACCACCACGGCAATCTTGCCGGCGATCATGACATCGGTGGCCCGCTTAATGCCGTCGAGCAGCGATTCCCGGCAGCCGTAAAGATTATCAAATTTCGATTTGGTGACCGAATCGTTGACATTAAAAGCCGGGCACAGCAATTTGCCTGCTTTGGTCATTTCATAGAGCCGATGGACGCCGGTGGTGGTCTCCTCGGAGATGCCACGGACAGCCTTCATTAATTCCGGATACTTCTCATGCATGATCAGAGTGAGGTCGCCGCCGTCATCGAGGATCATGTTGGGCCGCCAGCCATCGGGCCCGAAGATGGTCTGCTCGATGCACCACCAGAATTCCTCCTCGTTCTCGCCTTTCCAGGCAAAGGTCGGGATGCCGACAGTGGCAGTGGCGGCAGCGGCGTGATCCTGGGTGGAAAAAATATTGCAGGAGGACCAGCGAAGTTCCGCGCCCAGTTCCACCAGGGTCTCCATCAGCACCGCGGTCTGGATGGTCATGTGCAGACAGCCGGCGATGCGGGCGCCCTTCAGGGGTTGCTCAGCGCCGAACTCCTGCCGCAGGGCCATCAAGCCGGGCATTTCAGTCTCGGCAATGGCGATCTCTTTGCGGCCCCACTCGGCCAAGTTCATATCTGCTACTTTATAGTCAGTCATTTGCTACTCCTGCTCTTTTCGGATTCGGGGAATAGAATACATTAAATGTTGAAATTTCCGATCACAGACCGGCGGCACTGCGGAGAGCCTCGACCCTATCTGTCCGTTCCCAGGTAAACTCGGGCAGTTCCCGGCCGAAATGACCGTAAGCGGCAGTCTTGTGGTATATGGGCCGGAGCAGATCCAGCTGCTGGATAATCGCCTTGGGCCGCAGGTCAAATACCTCGCCGACGATCTGTACCAGGCGCTCCTCCGAGACCTTGCCGGTGCCGAAGGTTTTGACGTTGATCGAAACCGGCTTGGAGATGCCGATGGCGTAGGCCACCTGAACCTCAACCTCAGTGGCCAGTCCGGCAGCCACGATATTCTTGGCGACATAGCGGCCCATGTAGGAGGAGGAACGGTCCACCTTGGACGGATCCTTGCCGGAAAAGGCGCCGCCGCCGTGGGAACCGCGGCCGCCATAGGAGTCAACGATGATCTTGCGGCCGGTGACCCCGCAATCACCCACTGGACCACCGATGACAAATCGACCGGTCGGGTTGATGAAGTATTTGGTGTTCGCATCGATCATGTGGGCCGGAAGCACCGGCTTGATGATGGTTTCCATCACCGCTTCCTTGAGATCTTCGTAGCTGACATCCGGGCTGTGCTGGGTGGAGAGGACCACTGCCTCGATCCGCTTGGCGACATTGTTCTCGTATTCTATGGTCACCTGGCTCTTGGCATCCGGGCGCAGCCAAGGCAGAATGCCCGCCTTACGCACATCAGCCTGGCGTTTAACCAGATAGTGGGCATAGGTGATGGGCATGGGCATGAGGACATCGGTTTCATCGCAGGCATACCCGAACATCAACCCTTGGTCGCCCGCGCCCTGATCGAGATCGAGCCCGGAACCTTCATTGACCCCCTGGGCAATGTCTGCCGACTGTTTGCCGATGGAGGTCAGGACTGCGCAGGACTGCCAGTCAAAGCCCATATCGGAGGAGTTGTAACCGATCTCCCTGATGGTCTCGCGGACGATGCTGGGCATATCGACCCAGGCCGAGGTGGTAATCTCGCCGGCGATCAGGGCCATACCGGTGGTGACCAGACTCTCGCAGGCTACCCGGGCGTGTTTATCCTGGGCAAGAATGGCGTCGAGGATGGCATCGGAGATCTGATCGGCAACCTTGTCGGGATGCCCCTCGGAAACCGATTCAGAGGTAAACAGGTAATTAGACATATATGTCTCCTTGTGGAGTTAAAAAAAAACCGTATAAAGCACCCTTTCCGTTCAGGGCTAGATTGATCGTGCAGAAAATGCGCGGACCGGTGTGGGGCCTGTTGGCGATCGGGTAGCAACACCAGTAACTGCCTCGTCTTTACATACGCAAAAAAGAATATAAATACAAAATGTATCGAATAAATTCAACCAAAACAGCTAAAATTCGGCCCAAAAAGCACCTCTCGAGGAAAACCGTTCAACTTACTCGCCTTCCGCCGCAGGTTGCGAAATTTGGAACAATCCACCTGAAAGGGGCACGGTTCGGCTGCTCCACCTGGCGGCGCCCCAATTTTTCAAGAGTTGTTACCGACGCCTCCAAAATGTTCAACCATGAACCGCATAGCCGCCGTCGACCACCACCGTCTGCCCATGGACCATGGCGGCGAGTTCGCTGCAGAGAAAGAGCGTGACATCGGCAACATCCTCGGGCGTAGTCAAGCGGCCCAGGGGAGTACGGGCCATGGAACCGGCGAGGATTTCCTCACGGTTGGGGAATTTCTTGAGGGCGTCGGTATCTACGACTCCAGCGCGCACGGTATTTATATTGATCCCGCGCGGCCCCAGTTCCACCGCTAGATGACGAACCAAGGACTCCAGCGCACCCTTGGAAGCCCCCACCACGGTATAACCGGGGATGGCGCGTACCGAACCGATCGATGAGATGGCGACAATCCGGCCGCCCCCGGTCATCAGAGGCGCAGCCTGCTGGGTCAACAACAGCAGCGCCCGGGCATTGACATTGACCGCCCAGTCCCAGTGATGGCTGGTCAACTCGAGCACCGGCCTCAGCACACCGGAGGCGGCATTGGAGATGAGGATGTCCAAGCGGTCATGGTGACGGCGCAACTCGGCCATCATGGCGGTGAGACTGGACTCATCGGCGAGATTGGCCTTGAGGGCCAGACACTGCCCGCCTCCTGCCTTGATCGCGGCCACGGTTGCATCGGCATGGCCTCGATGACGGACATAATTGATCACTACCTCCGCCCCCTGCTCCGCGAGCCTCAGGGCTACTGCCTTGCCGATGCCGCGCGAGCCTCCGGTGACCAATGCCACCTTGCCTTGCAGATCAATCTTAATTTTCCTCATTATCACTCTTGCTGACTTCCCTCAGGCCTCGTCCAATTTATTATACCGAATTCATTGATACCAACCGAGCCCCTTTGCACAGAGATTTATCCCTTGGTCGAAATGAAAGCACATAAATTTCTCTGAGAGCGATGCATCCCTCTGCTCTTCCTGCAGTCATCTCGATGGCCTGGAAGGAAATTTCGGGGAACTCTTTTTTTTTCACGGCTTTTTTGCGGAAATCATTTTGACCCCGGCACCTCTACCCGCAGCAACAGTCGTTTGAGCGAATTCCTGACGAACCGGAAAGGATTGAAGCGAACGGGCCCTAATTCATCGGGTACCACAAACCCCTGAACGCGCAATCCAACCGGTGCCGCCAGCGGAAAAACCAAATCCTCCAGCACCGTTCCTTTGATCCCAGCCTGGCAAGCGGCCCGCCATAACGGGCTCTGCGAGGAATCTATCCCCAAAAGCACAAGTAACGCGGTATCGATGGCCACGGGATTGACGCCGCAGGACATCACCCCCAAGGAAAAAGGCTCGCCGTGGATCGGGCCGGTCTGGTGCATACCGACAATCCCGTCCACCAAAGAGAGGCTCGGCGGCAGCACCGCCAGCAGATCCAACAGCAAAGCGGCAAAGCGACCGTTGTTACCGCCATGGGCCATGTGCCACCAGGGTTTATGAAAGCCGGAGAGACAACCAAAATAATTTTTGACTGCAAGGGTAACACGCATCTGGGAATGAGCCTTGACCCGAGGCAAGTTGACGAGAAGATCGCATTCCATGGCGGCGGCAGCCATGGCTGCGGGTTGCCCACAGGGTAGAATAATCGGTTGCGTCCTGCTGAATTCTACCACTGGTACCCCGAGGGACTGCAAAGTCGACAAGGCCCCGATGGCATCGAGCACCGCCCGCGCCGAACCAAAGGCAGGGGAATCACCGATGGCTACCTGCGCCCCCTGTTCTAGGAACCAGCGGGCCACGGCTGTGATAAAACGACCCTCGGTGCAGGGCAGCGACCCGTTTCTAGCGGTGATCAAATTGGGCTTGAGCAGAATCCGGGCCGTCCGCAGCGTACCCAAATCGTCGATCATTGACAGCAAATGATCAACCGTCTGGTCAAGAAGCGGCTGCTGATAGCTTAATTGCGATACCAAAGCGACGGTGGTGCTGTTGAGTTGCATGGCTCAAAAAAAAACCGACTCAACCCACAAGGGGTCGAGCCGGAAAAGGAGAGAAGAGATGAACTGTCTTTATCTTTGCACCGTTCATGCCACTTTTAGGGACAACCCGGCAGTAAAGATTTTTATCATAATATCATATCATTAGAAACATAACCAGGTTACATGGCACACCTGGCGCTGACCTAAAAAATACAATTTTTTAAACTAACCTTGCCATCCAGCAAAAAACTAATAAAAATAATACAAATCATATCAATAAGTTGACAGCAAAAGCTTTCAGCCTAACAATTTTGCGGCCCTGTCCCCCAAAACTGAGTATTTTTTACTCACCCCCGGCCACGGATCTCCAGAGGAATCACCCGAACCCGCAACACGCCGTCCTGCTGCTTGATCTTGGCCTGCACATCCTCTGACACCGGGCCGGCACAATCAATGATGTTGTATCCCAGGGTACCGTTGCTTTTATTGGTGTAGTTCATGATATTGATTTTTTCGGCCCCCAGCAAGTTACTGATCAAGCCGATCATTCCAGGCTGATCCCGGTTGATCACGGTCAGGCGGGTATGAACGTCCACCGTGGGGATGATTTCGACATTAGGGAAGTTGACGCTGTGAACGATATTGCCAAATTCAAAAAAGTTCTTCAACTCGGTGACCGCCATGGTGGCGCAATTTTCCTCGGATTCCGCGGTGGAGGCACCCAGATGCGGCGTCACCAAAATGTTGTCATGGCCGATGAATTTGACCGAAGGAAAATCGGAGATATGGCCTCTGAGCCTTCCGTTAGCCAAGGCAGCCAGTACCGCGTCCTCATCGACGATCGGGCCGCGGGCGTAGTTGATCAGAACGGCGCCGTCCTTGGCTAATTCCAGAAAATCCTTCTCTGTGACGTACCCCCGCGTGTTTTTGTTGAGCGGGATATGGACAGAGATGAAGTCGGCATCGCAGAGGGCCTCCCGGCGACTGCGGGCCAGCGTCACCTGGGCGTCGAGATAATGGATGTTATCCAGTGCCGGAAAAGGATCAAAGCCCAACACCCGCATGCCATGGTGCAGACCGGCGTTAGCGACCCCAATACCGATCTTGCCCAGGCCGATGACGGCCAGGGTCTTGCCGGCCATTTCCTCACCCTTGAAAATTTTCTTGCGGGCCTCGACTTCCTTGTTGATTTCCTCATCGTTGAGGCCGGCGAGTCCCTTGCAGAAATCGATACTCTTCTCGACATTGCGCAGCCAGATGCCCAGCGAGGTGTAGACCAACTCAACTACCGCATTGGCGTTGGCCCCCGGGGTGTTGAAAACACAAATCCCTTTCTCCGAGGCCTCTTCCACCGGGATATTGTTGACCCCGGCTCCCGCCCGGGCCACGGCCAGCAATTCAGGATAGGCGTTCAAATCGACTTTGGAACTGCGCACCACAATGCCTTCGGGATGGGCCTCCGCCGAACTGACGACAAATCGCTCGGTGAACAACGACAACCCTTCTTTGGCGATGGCGTTGATGGTTTTAATTCTAAATTGCTTCATGGTATCGTCCT
>JAFLKR010000205.1 GCA_019163135.1 Desulfobulbaceae bacterium
CCACTAACCCGGCCAATGCCGTCGAAGGCACCCTGCGCCGCGAGTTCGGCGACAGCCTGGAAGCTAATGCCACTCACGGCTCCGATGCCCCGGAAACCGCAGCCTTTGAAATTGGCTACTTCTTCGCCGGGTTGGAATTGCTGGTCTGAACAACTCCGGTTAGCCGGGCAGGTTTTTAGGTGATTAAGGCGGTCCACTTTGGACCGCCTTTTTTTATCGGTTTTGTATTTCCATGGGTTCCGTGGGAAGGCAAGGTTACGTCAACGGCGCCGTGACCTCATCCACCAGGGCGAGGATTGAACGGTAGGGGATGCCGCCATGTAGCGCCAGGCCGATCTCGCAGGTCTTGCTGGTCGAATATCCCGCCTCGCAGCCGTAAACCTGATCAGCCAAGCCCTTGAGGGCCGACTCGTTGAGTTCCGGAAAATTAAACCCACGGTCTCCGGCAAAGCCGCAACAATAGATATCCTCCGGCACGATCACCTCAGTGGCGCAGAGCAGGGCCAGTTCCTTGAGTTTGCCGTCCAGCCCCATTTTGCGGGTACTGCAGGTGGCGTGCAGGGCGATTTTTGCCTCCTTACGCGTGAAACTGAGGCGTGTTTTAAGAAATTGGAGGACAAATTCAACGGGTTCAAAGAGTTGCAGCCGTTTGTCCAGGGTGGCGCGCATCCGCATGAGGCAGGGGCTGGTGTCGCAGAGAATCGGGAGCGCGCCGTCTTCCGAAGCTTTGAGCAGGGCATCGCTCAACTCGTCGGCCTTACGGTCGGCTTGCAGCCTGAATCCTTTGCTTTCAAAGGCTTGGCCGCAGCAGAGGCTGCCAAGGTGTTCCGGGAGGATCACCGCATATCCGCCTTTTTGGAGCAGTGACAAGGTCTGTTGCGGCAAGGGCAGCCGTTGTGTTTCCTCCCGTGCCGGGCCACCCATGGCGCGACTGGCGCAACTCGGGAAATAAACTACCCGCAGCGGGTGGGCTGGATCAACCGGACTGGCTTTGATGGCCGGCGAGCCAGTCGGCATCTCCCGGTTCCACTGGGGCACGACCCCGAGTGTTGCCTTGTGTGCGGTCTGGGTTACCGATTCCATCACCGGGGTGCCGGCGAGTTTGTGCAGTTTGTCCACCGTGCCGAGTAAGCCGCCGGCTGTCCGGGCGACTCCGCCGAAGTGGTCGGCCGTCCAGCAGGCCACCGCCGAAGCCAGTTGGCCATGGGACTCTTCGCGCAGCGATTTGATCATCTTGCCGGTATCGATGCCCACCGGGCACAAGGTCGAGCACAGGCCATCGGAAGCACAGGTGTCCATGGCCGGGTAGCGGTAGGCCTTGATTAATCGTTTGACCGCCGGCGTCGAGCCTTTAGCCGCCAGTTGCCGACTGATTTCCCGGCGACCGGCAATGCGTTGCCTGGGCGTGAAGCTCAGGTTCTTCGACGGGCAGATCGGTTCGCAGAAACCGCATTCAATACATTTGTCGACCAGTTCGTGGGTCGGGGGCAGGGGTTTTAAGTTTTTGACATGGGCCTCGAGGTCGCTGTTGAGGATCACGCCCGGGTTGAGCAATCCATTGGGGTCGAAAAGGTTTTTGATGGTGTGCATCAGGGCGAAAGCAGCCTCGCCCCATTCCTTTTCGACAAAGGGGGCCATGTTGCGGCCGGTCCCGTGTTCCGCCTTGAGCGAGCCGTCGTATTTATCGATCACCAGGCGTACCACTTCATCCATGAAGTCGCGGTAACGCACCACTTCTGTTTGGATGGAGAAATCCTGGGTGAAGACGAAATGAAGATTGCCGGCCAGGGCATGGCCGAAGATGATGGCCTCGTTATATTGGTAGCGACGGAACAATTCCTGGAGGTCGAGGGTGGCGTTGGCCAGATGCTCGATGGGGAAGGCCACGTCTTCGATAATGACCGTGGTTCCGGTTCGGCGAACTGCGCCGACCGCCGGGAACAAGCCCTTGCGGATCTTCCACAGCTGGTTGAATTCCTCAGGAATAGCAGTGAATTCAATTGGCCGCACCGTAGGCAGGGGGCCCAATCCTTCCTTGATCTGGGCGATTTGGGCTTGCAGTTCCTCGGCGGATTCAGCCCTGGTTTCGATGAGCAGAGCGGTCACCGCTGGCTCAAGTCCTTCCAGGAAGGTGGGCATTCCCGGCTTGCCGGTCACCGAGGCCAGACCGGCACGGTCGATCAGTTCGGCGGCGGCCACCGGTTGTTGCTTCAAAATGACTACCGCTTCGCAGGCGGTGCGGATATCGGGGTAGAAAAGCAGGGCGCTGGCCTTGTGGCGATGCTCCACCACGGTGCGGAAAACCACATCGGCTATGAACCCAAGGGTACCCTCCGAGCCGATCATCAGGTGCTGCATGATGTCATAGGGCTCGGTATAGTCGACCAGGGCGTTGAGGCTGTAGCCAGTGGTGTTTTTGATTTTGAACTTGTGGCGGATGCGATCGGCCAGGGTCGAGTCGGCCAGCACCCGCTCGCGCAGATCGGCCAGTCCGGCGAGAATATGGCCGTGGCTGCGGCTGAAGGAAGCCCGGCTTTTGTCATCGGCGGTGTCGACGATTGTGCCGTCGGCCAGGATGATGCGCATCGAATCAATGGTCCGGTAGCTGTTTTGCTCAACCCCGCAACACATGCCGCTGGCATTGTTGGCCAGGATGCCGCCGATCTTGGCGCTGTCGATCGAGGCCGGGTCAGGACCGATCTTGCGGCCGAATTCTGCCAGAATCCGGTTGGCATGACCGCCGATCATCCCCGGTTGCAGCTGGATCTTGCCGGCGTCATCAAAAACCCGGTAGCCGTTCCAGCCCGTCCCCATCCGCACCAGGATGGAATCGGTAATGGCTTGGCCGGAAAGGCTGGTGCCCGCAGCACGGAAGGTGACCGGCAGTTGCAGTTTGCCGGCTTCCCGGAGGATGCGCTGCACTTCCTGTTCATTCTGGACGTTGATGACAATCTTGGGGATCAGGTGGTAGAAGCTGGCGTCCGTACCAAAGGCGATGGTACGGAGTGGATCGGTGATGAGACGGTCAGGGGGGATCGAGAGTTTGATTCTGCGATAAAAGGCCTGATACTTTCCGGGTAACATAGACACCTCCTATTAAAAGAATACTTATTCTCATATAGGATGTTTTGCCAGAAAAAGCCATGGAAAATTGGAAGATATCGGAAGGGGTAGCTTTCACCCTTCAATTGCTGCTAACAACAGTTTTACCTCCAGCGCTTTCCCCCTTAGTGCCGTTGGAATATCGGCGTCGGCAAAACCCTGGACAACGGCCACGGCCTCCAGGCTGGCCAGTACCCGGCAGAGCGCGCGAAAGCGCCCCTCAAAGGCGTGGAAGGTGATCATGATCCGCCCCTGCGATTCGCCGCTGGCCTTGGGATTGGAGCCAAAGCCGATAAAGCTGTCGATCTGGATGCCTCGCCCGGAAAAGACCGAGGCAATCGCCGCGGTATCGCCGGCATGATCCCTGGTGGTCAGGACCACCAACCATAGCTGCATTTCATTGGTCATCACGCCACCATTGGCTGATTTTTTCCTGGATGGCCCAGGCTGAGCGTTCAACCAGGGTCCGCTCGGTGCTGGTCATCTCGTCGCGGTCCGGCATCACCCGCTGGACCGTGCCGGCCAACAGTACCCGCCCGCCGCAGGGGCCGTGGAGATTGTTTTCTCCCTCGTGCATATATTGGGCCGAGACTTCAACCCGGCGGCCTTCGAGTACCGCCTTGACCAACTCTACCGTCGCGGCGGCGGTGGCTGTCTGGGTTTTGGCATCGGTGTAATGAATGGCAAAGGGCTTGAGCGCCACGCGCAGGTCGGGAGGCAGGTCGCGGACATACCGCAGGGCCGCTACTGCTCCGTTTTTGGGATCGGTACTGATCATCTCAATCAGACGGCGTTGATGTCCCAGTAGGGCCGCCGGATAGTCTTCGGTACGTAAGCCCCGACGCAGTTGCAGTTCAACCAGCCGCCATTCGTCTTCGGTCATGCCGTGGACCCGAACCGAACTCCAGATCGGCACCATGCCGTTGCCGTGTTCGCCCAGCATGTAGCCGTGCACCCGTTGTCTGCGGATGCCTAAATCCGAGGCAATCTCCCAGCGGAAGCGGGCCGAATCCGAATAGGCCCCCATGCCGATCACATGGGTGCGGGGCAGGTATTTGGCAAAGATCGCCACTCCCAGTTCCACAGGGTTGGTGACGATGATCACCACCGGCGGATATTCGCGTCGGGTCAGAGCCAGGGAGCGGGCGAATCGCTCAAACACTAAAACATTGGCCTTGGCCAGGGTGTCGCGCGAGGCGGAACCGATCTCTGCAGGGGCCGTGGAAAAGGTCTGGCCGCCGGTGATCACTACCACGTCGCCAATGATTTTTTCCGGATCGTCGGTGACATTCAACTCGGGGATGATCTCGGCATAGGCATCCTGGAGATCGGCCCGGAATCCGTGGAGCAGATGCGGGCGCTGCGAATGCGGATTGCTGCCCACCAACTGCAGGATTTCCCGGTTCTCCAGCAAACGCTGCTGGACAATCTGAGTCACAATTTCCCGGCCGCAGCCGCCGCTGGCTCCGACAATCGTTACATCCATGGTTGCACCAGAAGTAATACAGGTTTAGTTTTGCTCCCCTACTTGCGCCGAATGAGCGATTGGCGGGACTGCGGCATCTTGTCGATTTATTGTACCTGACTGTGACGGTCTGCCAAGCCTATATTTTACCCCGATAGTTTTAAGGCGCGTGTTGGGGATGCCTGCAATCGGCCACAATCGGGTGCTTTCCTGGCCTGGTTGCGTAATAAATCGTCAATTTTGCTTTTTCTGCTTCATTTATTGCTAATTTCAGAGTAGATTCAACTTTTTTTACTTACCGCCCCCTTTTTCTGGCGACGGTCCCCGGCGTATCCCGGCAACGTCACGATCCGGTTTTCGTGACCGTTTCTTTTTTCACAGGACAAAACATCATGCTGCAGGCAACCAACATTGCGCTTTCCTATGGCAAGCGCATTATTTTTAAAGACGTCAATATCAAGTTCACCCATGGCAACTGTTATGGCCTCATTGGGGCCAACGGCGCGGGTAAAACGACTTTTCTCAAGATCCTCGCCGGCCAGAAAGACGCCGACAAGGGCGAAGTGTCCATTGATCCCAAGGAACGGATCGCCGTGCTCCAGCAGGATCAGTTCGTCTATGACGAGGAGACTGTGCTGGACACCGTGATCAGAGGGCACAAACGGCTTTACGATGTCAAGATTGAGCGGGAGGCGCTCTATGCCAAGGCCGAACTCACCGAAGCCGACGGAATGCGCTGCGGCGATTTAGAGGTCGAATTTGGCGAGATGAACGGCTATGAGGCCGAATCCGAGGCTTCGGTCCTGCTGAGCGGTTTAGGGATCGACGAGGAGATGGCGAGTTTGCGGATGAAGGAACTGGAAGGCGGCGACAAGGTGCGGGTGTTGCTGGCCCAGGCCCTGTTCGGCAATCCGGACATCCTGCTGCTCGATGAGCCGACCAACAACCTCGACGTCAAGTCCATCGCCTGGCTGGAGGAGTTTCTTATCCGTTTTACCAATACGGTTATTATTGTCTCGCATGATCGCCATTTCCTCAATCAGGTCTGTACTCATATGGCGGATATCGATTTCGGCCAGATCCGGGTCTATGTCGGTAACTACGATTTTTGGTACCAGGCCAGCCAGTTGACCCTGCAGCAGAAGCAGAACGAAAACAAAAAAACTGCCACCAAGGTAGCGGAATTGAAGGAATTTATCCAGCGCTTTTCCTCCAATGCCTCCAAGGCCAAGCAGGCCACCTCGCGCAAGAAACTGCTCGACAAGATCAACATCGAGGATATGCCGGTCTCTTCGCGAAAATATCCCTTTGTTTCCTTCAAACCGGAACGGCCTTGCGGCAACGTCATCCTGGAAGTCGACGGTCTTTCCAAGACCATCGAGGGCGTGGATGTTCTCAAAAATTTGAGTTTTTCGGTCAATAAGGGCGAGAAAATTGCCTTTGCCGGCACCTATAGCCTGGCCAAGACCACCTTGTTTCAGATCCTTATGGGCGAGATGGAACCGGATGCGGGCAGCTTCCGTTGGGGACAGACGATCACTGCCTCTTATTTTCCTAAGGAAAACAGTTCGTTTTTCAACAACAAAATGACGCTGATCGAATGGTTCAATCAGTTCGTACCGCCCAACGAGGGGGAGAGTTATTCCCGTGGCTTTCTTGGCCGGATGCTATTTTCCGGAGAGGAGGCCCTGAAGAAGACCAATGTGCTCTCCGGTGGCGAGAAGGTCCGCTGCATGCTGGCCCGAATGATGTTGACCGGCGCCAATGTCCTCATCCTTGACGAGCCGACCAACCATTTGGATCTCGAATCGATCACCTCGCTCAATAACGGCTTGATCGCCTTTCCCGAGGTGATTCTTTTTGCCTCCCATGACCACGAATGTGTGACCACTGTGGCCAACCGGATCATCGAAATCGGCCACAAGGGCTGGATCGACAAGATGATCAATTTTGACGATTATCTGTTAGACGAGGGTGTCGCCGCTCAGCGCGAGCAGATTTATAACCTGGATAAGCGGCGGTAACACTGCTTGCTCAAGAGGGTCGTCGATGGTTTCAGGAGCGACGGTTTCGGTCACGCCTGAAACCGATGCAGGGACTAACCGCGAAGAAGAGAGCCAGTAGCCCGCAGAAACCGGCCATGCCCCCTTGGTGATCGGGGAAATATCCACGTTGGGGTGCGTCCTGGATCCAGTCGCCTGCAACATCGCTGCTGATGATCAGCAGCGATGCCAGGACCCAGGACAATGCTGGCCGCAGGATGTTCGGCAAAGGATTTAATGGAACGATGCAGTTTCATAGGGTCGCCCCCGTCTGGTGGACTCTAGCGAAGACAAGCGGAAAGGGTGCGTTCATGGGCTCTTTTCGCTTTATTTTTTTCTTTATTAGCAAGCGTCGGTTACGGTTGAAAAAACGCTCTTACGCAAAGTTATGGGGCAGCAATCGTACCAGCTGCTGCGATTGTTGTATCTTCTTGTTCCCGGACCCGGTATCCTGAGCGTTCTTCTGGATCTGTCCATCTCGGCAGGAGTTTCTCCCGCCCCGTGCGCGGCTCTCCCCGCCTCCTGATTTGCTCATTTTCATTCTCGAACTTTTTCGGTATGAGCAAAATACGCATGTATCACGTCAAATTCAAGACTTATACCATTGGTGGCAGTCCCTATACCATTCGTTCGCTCCAGGACCTGCAGCAGTTCCACGACCCCGAGGGAACAGCGGAAGAATTGGGCATCTCTTCGGCAACCTGGTCGCTGTTCGGCACGGTCTGGCCCTCAGGGCTCATTCTTGCCGATATCATGAGCACCTATGACGTCGCTGGGATCAACATCCTGGAGGTGGGCTGTGGGCTTGGGCTGGCGAGTTTGATATCCAACGCGCGGGGTGCCAGTCACACTGCCAGTGACTATCATCCCCTGGCCGGAGAATTCATTTCGGAAAACAACCGCTTAAACGATATGCCGCCTTTGCATTTTGAGCGATGCGACTGGGCTGAAGCCATGCCTGCCCTGGGATCTTTTGACCTGATTATCGGCAGTGACCTGCTTTATGAACCTGATCATCCGAGCCTGCTCTCCCGTTTCATCGATTCGCATTCCAGCCGCTCCGTCAAGGTGATCATCATCGATCCCGGCCGACGCCAGCAAGGACAATTCACCCGCCAGATGGAAGGATTAGGTTTTGAAGCCAGCGCGGTCCGGGCCACCGAGGATCAGGCCCAATCTCGCGAGTTCAAAGGGAAAATTCTCCACTACCGACGCGACCGCCAGGTGGCCTGAGCGCATTTGCCCCTGTCCCTCACCTCGGCAGGGTTGCCGCAGGGTTGATCTTAAATTTTTCGACAAATCCGGTCGGCTGGTAGCTGAGCTTGGCTTGCCGCAGACCAGCATCGCCCATATCCTGTTCCCGGTTAATGGTCTCGTAGAACTCCGGCAGGATAGAGGCAAAAGACTGATTGATAAACTGGTACAACCCCTTGTAGCCAGATACCGCCTTTTCAAAATGAATGGCAAAGCAGGCCCCCCTGGCCAGTTCTTCGCCCAGAACAAAGGCCACCGGTCGCGATTGCACGTAGTAAATGCCACCGCAAAGCTGTAGTTCCTCCATCTTTTCCAAGGCCTCTCGGGCGGCGACTGCGTCCCCGGTTTGTTGTGTTTCGATCTTCCACTCCTCCAGGATACCCAGGGCGTCGCCCCGGTGTTCGTCAAGCAGCGGCAGCGCGGTATAGATGTTTGAGCTGACAAAGGCTTTGACTAGATTGCGTTTCTTGTGGAAGTTTCTGCCGCCCAACTCGGCTAGATCCTGCCGTCGATAGAGATAATCGAAATTGTCCCGGTCCTCTCGTACCGCATAGCCCATCTTGCGCAAAATCTCCGCCTGTTCCCGGGAGGCACCTTTCATCATGCCATGGTCGCGGAACATTTGGTCGAGCAACGGCGGCGCGGGAAGTTCGAAGGGCAGCATAAAAAAAGGCGTGGCATCGTCCCGTCCCAGGATGGTCAGGGTCCCATCGGGAAGCAGGGAAAGGGTGTAGTGATGGCTTTTTCGGAACAGGTAGAGATTGGCAAAAGTGAACTCAGAGATACCTTGCTGCAACTGCCTGAGAAGTGGATGGAGCAGCGGTCGAAGCGCCAGGGTCAGTTCGGTGGTTTCAGGGTAGGTAGGAAGCATGTGCCGTATTAACGAAAAAATAGGAAGGTGGTTCCGGAGCTAAGTGTTTGCACCGATGCTGGTTTTGTTGGTCGCGACCATATTCTGGGTATGGAGAAGAGCCACGACGTAGGGAAACACTTAGGCATTATCACACCCCGCCGCGATTATCCAAGGCTTTTTCTCATAAACACTTGGGCGTTTGACTGCCTGGAATGGTGTTGTTCGCAGGAATCGAGGTTATTATTGTTCACTAACGAGTACCTCACGCGCGTACAAGGCAACTGCGGTGCTGATCACCTTTGGGCTGGTGAAATCTTTCAAGGTGAGCATGGTGCGGTTGCCGATGTCAAGCATGGCGGAGAGGAAGGCTACGGCATGGCCGCCGTGCGCCATGGTCATCGCCTTTTCAACCTGGAGGCGGAGGCAGTGGATGCACCGTGGCGATTTAAACAGGCGCAGCGTGCAGCCCGTAGTGGTCAAATGACTGTGCAATACCTGAGTCTGACCAAACGGCCCTGGTCCAAAGCATGGGCATGTTCCAGATTTTCCGGCCGGATGTAACAGTGGTAGGCGCGCGGCGGTGCAGTGAGGTGCGGCGCCCTCGGGCAACAACGGACTGCCGGGGAAAGGCTAGACCAATCGGAAAATATGGGAGGAGGCCACCGCTGAGCCAGCAGACCGCCACCCTTTATTCCTCTTTGCCCAGGACCTTGGCGATGATCATCTCTTTGGTGTAGATATCCGGTTCCGGTGTTTTCCAGCTGATGAACTGTTTAGTGATTCGGAGAAAATCGCCATGATCAATCTTGCACTGGTCGCAGATGGATTCGGCATGATCACGGTACATGATGATCTTACTGGCAGGGTCGCCGGATTGATTGACCGCGGCCATCTTTCGGCAACCGCAATCGAGTCGGATAACCGCCACGCCGACCGCATCCGGGCTGCCCTCGAGTATGCCTTCAATCATGGCCTGCTCCCCTTTTTCGGGGGTTAAGGAGGGCTTGATGTTCTTCGGTATTTTTTTTGCCATGGTAATTGTGCTCTTTGAAAAGGGGATGAAATATTAAAAATATCTCTTCTTACCTTTGTTTGCGGCAATATCAAATCAAAAAAGAATGGGGTGCAGGGGCAGAGTGCCGCCGATCCCACTGTATTTTTGAGTTTCTGGGCACCTCGGCAGGGGGGCTGGGAAATCTTTTAGCTTGACAAACCAGGGGCCGTCCTATAAAGAAAAACGACCTTTGCGTGTTGTTTTACCTTGGAACCGAGGTTGCAATAACATTGTTTTTTTGCTTTTAATTTATAAACTTTGGAGGTTGTGTCATGTGGGAGATCGTTGTTGATAAAAATAAATGTTCCGGTGATGAAGAATGTGTCAATGCTTGCCCTGCGCAGGTTTTTGAGATGCAGGATGGCAAGGCTGAGCCTGTAAATGCCGACGAGTGCCTGGGTTGCGAGACCTGCGTCGAAGTTTGCCCCGAAGGCGCAATCACCGTTACCGAAGTCTGATCGTACCAGAAAATTCGGTCGATCCATAAGCCCATCCCTTTTTGGGGATGGGCTTATCTTGTTTTTGGGGATGAAGGCTGTGCCGGAACGGAATTACTTGGTGGCAGGAATGCAATGTTAAGCCGTGGGTACAAACCCGGCGTGCCGCGAGCGGTCCATCTTTTCGCCGCGCCGTTTCTCTGGACGGTAATCGGCTGCATGCTCATGGCCCGCGGTTGGAGCTGGCTCGATCCGGGGCGCGGCCGCCTGCTGATGCTGGCCGCTGGTTGCCTGGGAACGTTGAAATCGTGGTTGATTCTGGACAAGGTGTCCAGGCGTTCCATTCAGCGGCTGGTTCATTTCAAGGATGGTACCTGTCTGGGCGCTGTCTATTCCTGGAAAACATGGCTGCTGGTGGGGTTGATGATGACTGTCGGCTTTGCCTTGCGCTGCGTCACCCAACCAGGCCCGTATATCGGCACCATCTACTGTGCCATCGGCTGGTCGCTCTGCTTCTCCAGCCGGTTGGGTTGGCAGGAGTGGTACAAATTGTTCAAAAATAATGAACTCACTTAATCGTATTGAAATTAGCCGGGCGGCCTTAATCCACAATTTTGAGCGCTGCCGGCAGCTATCCGGCAACGGGGCGGTCATGGCCATGGTCAAGGCCGATGCCTATGGCCACGGGATGATCGATTGCGCCCGCATTTTTATCGAGCGCGGTGCGGTCGCCCTCGGCGTGGCTGAGGCGCTGGAAGGTGCGGAATTGCGCGCGGCCGGGGTCACCGTGCCGATCCTGGTTCTGGCCGGGGTGGTGCCGCAGACCCTGCCGGTCATTTTGGACGCCCGCCTGACGCCAGTGGTGGTCGATCCCTCGATCCTGGCCGAGTTGTCGCACTTGGCCGGTCTACGCCAGTTGACGGTGGGCCTCCATCTAAAACTAGATGCCGGCATGGGGCGTCAGGGGGTCTTGCCCGCCGATTTTCTGGCGCTGGTCCGGGCGGTGCAGTCCTTTCCTAACCTGCAGATTGAGGGCGTCATGGCCCACCTCCCCCTGGCTGATGACCGGAAATCGGCCAGTTCGGACCAGGTGCTGGCCACCTTTGCCGCAACCACCGCCCAACTGGCCCAAGAGGTACCCGGCAAGTGCTGTCTGCATCTTGCCAACTCCGGCGGATTATTTTATGTTGCCGGAGCTCAGTTCGACATGGTTCGGCCGGGAATATCGCTCTATGGCTATTACCCGGACGGCCAGGAAGGCAGAGCGGCCGCCGCACCGCCGCTGCTGCAGCCGGTCATGCGATTTTTAACGCAGGTCATCCAGGTGCGCCAGGTGCCCGCCGGAACCGGTCTTGGGTACAACCATCTTTTTACCACCTCCCGCCCTTCAATCATTGCGGTGCTGCCGGTGGGCTATGAAGACGGCTACCTGCGATGCCTTTCGAACAAGGCCCAGGTGCTGATCGGCGGGAGACGGGCCCCGGTGGTCGGGCGGATTTCAATGAATCTGACCATGGTCGATGTCACCGATTCAGGTGCGGTGCAGGTTGGCGATGAGGCCGTGCTGCTTGGTAAACAGGGCGACCAGGAGATCACCGCCGATGACCTTGCTGAATGGATGGACACCATCAGTTACGAGGTGCTTTGTCTTTTTGGTAAATTAAACCAAAGGGTGCTGGCTGCCTGAAGGTTGGCAGAGGTTGACGGCCTTGATTCGTTTTTTGCGCAACCCTGATCGGTTGCAGTCTAAGCAACTTGAACAGCTACTTTAATTTCACCCCCTGACGTTATGATAAAATCACGAGTCAAAGAGATTGTCGACCATTGTTTTGCTGAAGGCGTTCAACAGGGCTACTGGAGTGACGGAGCCGCCGGCCGATACACCATTGAGGTGCCCAAACGCGAAGGGCAGGGCGATTTCTCCACCAACTTCGCTCTGGTGGCGGCCGGGATCGATAAGCGCAAGCCTCGGGATCTCGCCGCGCAATTTGCAGCATTGCTCACCCAGCACGCGATCTTCACGCGGGTGGAGGTAGCCGGACCAGGTTTTATTAACCTTTTCCTCAGTAAAGAGGTCTGGGCCGCCGTGCTGGCCCCGATCTATGAACAGAACGAACGCTTCGGCTGTTGTGATATCGGCGGTGGCCGTCGGGTCCTGGTCGAATTCGTCAGCGCTAATCCCACCGGTCCGTTAAGCGTCGGCCATGGGCGCAACGCCGTGCTCGGCGATGCCATTGCCCGTGTCCTGGCAGCAGCGGGCTATGCCGTTCACCGCGAATACTATTTCAACGATGCCGGTCGCCAGATGCGGGTCTTGGGCGAATCCACCAGGGCGCGCTATCTGGAACTGCTCGGGCTGGCCAACACCTTTCCCGAAGACGGCTATCAGGGTGACTATATCTATGACATCGCCCGTTCGATGATCGCCGATGGCGGCGACCGTTTCCAGGATGCGGAAGTCACCGTATTCAAGGATCGAGCGCAACAGGCGATTTTCGCCGATATCGATGCCACCCTCAAGCGGATCGGCATCGGCTTCGACACCTATTTCAATGAGCATACCCTCTATGAGGATGGCCGGATCAACGAGGTGGTCGACACCCTCCGTGCCAAGGGCCTGGTTTATGAAAAAGAAGGGGCCACCTGGTTCAAGACCAGCGAATTCGGCCAGGAGCAGGATCGGGTGATCATCAAAAGTACCGGCGAACCCACCTACCGACTGCCGGACATCGCCTACCATTGCGACAAGTTCAAACGCGGTTTTGACTGGATGGTCAACGTTTTCGGCTCCGACCATATCGCCACCGTGCCCGACGTCCTCGCTGGGATCAAGGCCTTGGGATATGACGACACTCGGATCACCGTGGTCCTCTACCAGTTCGTCACGCTGCTGCGCGACGGCAAACAGGTGAAGATGTCCACCCGCAAAGCCACCTTTGTCACGGTCGACGAACTGGTGGACGAAGTCGGTCCCGATGCCCTGCGCTTCTTTTTTCTGATGCGCAAACCTGACAATCTGATCGAGTTTGATCTCGATCTGGCCAAGAAACAGAGCCAGGAAAATCCGGTTTTCTATGTCCAGTACGCCCATGCCCGTTTGTGCAGCATCGAAAAACAGGCAAACGAGCAGGGGATTGCTACGGGTACGGCGGAACAGGCCTTACCTCTTCTAGTTGAACCCGAAGAGTACGCGCTGCTCAAGGCCATGGCTGAATATCCCCAGTTGGTCGCCGGCGCAGCCACCGATCTGGCGCCCCATCGGGTGGTTTTTTATCTGATGGAGCTTGCCGGGCAGTTTCACAGTTTCTACAATAAACATAAGGTGTTGGGTACCGACCAGGAACTGAGCCAGTCTCGCCTCTGTCTTTGCGGGGCGTTGAAGCGGGTGTTCCGTAACGGCCTTCACCTCATCGGCCTTTCCGCGCCCGAAAGCATGTAACCCCCTGTCGGGCGATGGTAACGGTTTTCTTCTGGGCCCCACTTGCATTTACCTGCGGAATACTTACAAAGTACCGCTTGGAACTCGGCGTTGAATCGATGGCGGTTAGCTTGGTGACCTCCATGAGCGCCTACCGCTCTTGTCCGGAGGTTTGTGGGCCTGTTTAGAAAAAAGACCCGGCCGCAGCAGGAAGAGAGCGCCAAGCCTTTCCGTTTTGAGCTCGGTTGGCGGGGAATGTTCGGTCTGGTGATTGTCTGCTTCTGTCTATTTCTCTGGATGTTCCTTCTCGGAATTTGGGCGGGGCAAACTATACTGCTGCCGTCAAAAGAGAACCGATCAACCCAATCCGTCAGGCTGGCGAAGCCGCTGCCGGCAAAGACGGCTCAGGAAGCAACCACCCCGCCCAAAGAAGAACAACGATCCAATGGACTATAAAGACAGCAACGGATGAAAAGCAGAAGAAATCATAAAGTATCAAAGGGGATCGGAGTTTCGGTCGTTTGGGATGGTCTGCGTAAGGCTTTGGTCCAGCATATCCAAAAAAAAATCGGATTTTACGCACCTGCACTGTCGCCGGTGGTCTTCTTTTTCCTTGCCCATGTCATCACCCTTCTGACGCTGGTATTTATCAAAACCGGGGTCTTGCAGAATGATCAGGGAATTTATAAAACTGTGGTGACCTGGGCGGTTTACGGATTCCTCCCGTTTTTGCTCTGCTCCTATGGTTCTTTTTATTTTGTTGCCCGTCCTGCGGCGGGTGCGCTGGAACGTAAGTTTCCGGATTGGTCAGCCACCGTGCGTAATCTTTCATCCGGTGGTGTTTATGGCGCAGCCCTGGTCTTGGCCCTGATCCTGTTGCTCCGGCCGGATACCGGGATGGACAGGCTTTTGCTGCTGTTGATCGGGGCAGCAGCCGGTCAGGGAAACTGGTTTTTTTATCGCAAACTTGCAAGCATTGACGCGTAATCTCCATAATTGGTGGCGACAACCTGCGCCGTTGCTGATGGGTTCCGAGAGCCTGCGGCTGTTTTGCAGCGTCCTTTTTTTAATTGTGGTCGGGTGAGTTACTATGGCTGATATTCAAGGAAAACAGAAGACCGGCAGGATTCGCCCCGCCCGGATGAGCGATGTTCGGGCTATCCATGCCTTGCTGACGATTTTTGCAGCCAAGGGGTTGATGCTCCCCCGTTCCTTCAGTTCGCTCTACGATAATCTACGTGATTTTGTCGTCTACGACGAGGATGGCGCTATCCTGGGAATCTGCGCCCTGCATATCTGCTGGGACGATCTGGCGGAAATTAGATCGCTGGCAGTGGTTGAGGGAAAGCAAAAATGCGGGATTGGCGCCCTGTTAGTGGAGTCCTGCCTCGACGAGGCCGAAAGCCTGGAAATCAAGAAGGTGTTTGTCCTTACGTATCAGGCCGCATTTTTTCGGAAATTCGGTTTTAAGGACTGTGACAAACAAGATCTGCCGCACAAGATCTGGAGCGACTGCCTTCACTGTTCCAAATTCCCCGATTGCGATGAGGATGCGCTGATTCGCACCTCCGGCGATTTCTCGCCTCAATCCTGATCCGGAAGATCAAGAAAGAATTTTTTTACTTATCCTGAGGGTACCTATGCCCTTAATGGGAGATGCATAATGTTAGGAAGGACGCTTGCAAAAATATTCGGCAGCAAGAACGATAGAATGATCAAGCAGTATGGCCGGATCGTCAAAGTTATCAACGAATTTGAGGCCACTGTGGCACCGCTGAGCGATGAGGAGCTTGCCGGAAAAACGGACCTTTTCAAGGAACGTCTCGCCCAGGGAGAAAGCCTGGACGCGCTGCTGCCCGAGGCCTTTGCCGTGGTTCGCGAAGCGGCCAAACGCGTGCTCGGCGAGCGTCATTACGACGTGCAACTGATCGGTGGCCTCGTGCTCAACGAGGGTAAAATCGCTGAGATGAAGACCGGCGAGGGCAAGACCCTGACTTCAACGGCCCCTATCTATCTCAACGCACTCACCGGCAAAGGTGTGCATGTGGTCACGGTCAATGATTACCTGGCCAGCCGCGATGTCAAATGGATGGGGGAAGTTTATCGGTTTCTCGGGATGACCACCAGTTGCATCCTCCACAGCATGAACGATGCCGAACGTCGAGAGGCCTATGCGGCGGACATCACCTACGGCACCAACAACGAGTTCGGGTTTGACTATCTCCGCGACAACATGAAATTTTCGCTCGAGGATTACTGCCAGCGGGGATTTCATTACGCCATCGTCGATGAGGTCGATTCCATCCTTATCGACGAAGCCAGGACGCCGTTGATCATTTCCGGCGCAGCCGAGATGTCCACCGATCTGTATCTCAAAGTTGACCGGATCATGCGTCATTTCAAGGCGGACGAGCACTACACCAAGGACGAAAAATCTCGCCAGATTATGCTCACCGATGACGGAGTCGCGCTGGCCGAGGAATTGCTGGAGGTGGACAACCTTTACGATCCTCGCAATATCAATCATCTTCATCATGTCAACCAGGCGCTTAAGGCCCATTACGTCTTTCATCGCGATGTTGATTATATCGTCAAGAGCGGGGCGGTGGTCATTGTCGATGAGTTCACTGGCCGGACCATGGAGGGGCGACGGTATTCCGACGGCCTGCATCAGGCCCTGGAGGCCAAAGAAGGGGTCAAAGTCGAGAAGGAAAACCAGACGCTTGCCTCGATCACCTTCCAGAATTACTTCCGGATGTACAACAAGTTGGCGGGCATGACCGGCACCGCCGACACCGAGGCCCCGGAATTCAAAAAGATCTACAACCTCGACGTGGTGTGCATTCCCACTCACCAGAAGATGATCCGGATCGACTATGCCGATGTCATCTACAAAAATCAGCAGGCCAAATACCGCAATATCGTCGAGGAAATTCGAGAGCTGAATACCAAGGGGCAACCCCTTTTGGTAGGTACAATCTCGATTGACATCTCCGAAAAGATTTCGAAAATGCTCACCAAAGAAGGAATCGAGCACGACGTCCTCAACGCCAAGCAGCACGAGCGCGAGGCCGAGATCATCGCCGGAGCCGGACAGAAGGGCCGGGTGACCATCGCCACTAATATGGCGGGCCGCGGGACCGACATCAAACTGGGCGAGGGGGTGCGCGAACTCGGTGGTCTCCATATTCTCGGCACCAGTCGGCATGAGAGTCGCCGGATCGACAATCAGCTGCGTGGTCGCTCGGGCAGGCAGGGAGATCCCGGCAGTTCGCGGTTTTACCTGAGCCTGGAAGACGATCTGCTGCGCATCTTTGGTTCCGACCGGTTGAGCTCGATCATGGAAAAGCTGGGGATGGAGGAGGACGAGCCCATCGAGCACTCCATGGTTTCCAGAGCGATCGAAAACGCCCAGCGCAAGGTAGAGGGCCATAACTTCGATATCCGCAAGCATCTGCTCGAATATGACGATGTCATGAACAAACAACGCGAGGTGATCTATAGCCAGCGCCGCGAAGTGTTGGAAGGGGAAAACGTTCAGCCGATTATCAACGACATGCTTGGCGATCTGATCAAAGAGGTGGCCGATGAATTCGGCGCTGCCAAGAAAACCGCCGAAGAGTGGGATTGGCAGGGGTTGGAGGAACGGGTAGCGCATCTGTTCAACCTCCAGTTAGATTGGTCGCCGGAAGAACGCCAGGAACTAGATCACGATACCTTTGCCGAAAAACTGGCGGAGACGGTTCGCCGGGGTTACGCCCTCCAGGAACAGCGCAACGGCGTGGAGCCGATGCGTCAGCTTGAGCGGATGGTGCTGCTGCAGATGGTGGACACCCTGTGGAAGGAGCATCTGCTGCATATGGATCACCTCAAAGAGGGGATCGGGCTGCGCGGATATGGGCAGAAGAACCCGCTCAACGAATATAAGAGGGAGGGATACAACCTGTTTCTTTCCATGGTGGAGGCGGTCAAGCAGCATACCATTGGCAATCTGATGCGGATTCAGCTCGTGCAGGAAGACGAAGTGGCCAGGATGGAGGAAGAACAACGACAGCAGCGCGAGCGTGAACTGGAAGAAGCGAAACGTTCCATTGCCGCTGATCCCGAGGAGAACGAACGCAAACCGATACAGCGCGTCGAGGATAAGATTGGGCGGAATGCGGCGTGTCCCTGCGGTTCAGGCAAGAAATATAAGAAATGTTGCGGCCAGACTCTTTGAGCCTGCCGTGCAGGCGACCAGCCTCCTGGCAACAGCAAGCGTTGCCAGGTTCCTGTTTCCTTTGTTGAGTTCCCGTTCATGCAAGGCAGCCAGATGCGGATTCCAAAACGGGGCAATCTTGGCGGCCTCAACGAGCATGGTCTGGAGATATTTGTTGCGCTTCTTTGAAATCGGTCCCCGTTGTTCCTTGCCCGCTGATTCCCGTTGCGCACTGCACAGGCCGCAGTAACTGATGATAGCCTGTCGAATGGAGGCAAATCTCAAAGGATCGCCGATCTCCTAGGCCCAGGTCAGTGCGGTGACCTCGCCAATCCCGCGGATGGTCATCGGGCGCTGTACCCGATCCCGTATCAGATTGTTGGTCCGCAATGCTTTCACCAGCCGTTTCTGGACGGTACTAAAATTTCAAAGCTGGCTCGGCCCAATTTCAAAAGATCTTTCACGGAAGGGGGGATTTCTCCGATAAAGGCTGCCGCTGGGTGGAGAGGATACTCTCGCTCAAGCAAACCTGCGGCCTGCAAAACAAGTCGACCTTCGAGATTCTTGTCGATGCCATGACCGCGTATTACCAAGGTTACCCCTCGAACCTCTCCTGCCTTCCCTTACCGTAGACTGACACCCTGTGATCGATTCTCGTTCATCAGAGAAAATGCAGCAGATCGTAATTTCGTTGAACATTTAGCCAACCTAGCGGAACCATTTCTGGAAAATAAATCGAGAGATATAGAAACTGTATTGACAA
>JAFLKR010000047.1 GCA_019163135.1 Desulfobulbaceae bacterium
TTGTTAAACCTGAAAATTTAAACGCCCAACCAATCCACCTGACCGGAAATAAGCGCGTTCTCAAAACAGCGCGTTGGCCGCTATTATTTGGGAGACGAGGTTCTTGCATCCCCAAAGTTCCAGCCGCCCTTTCACGAAACACATCTCGCCTTTGGCGGCGATATCAATGCCACCGCACGGTGCCACTCTCGCCGGAACCAAACAAACAACGGTCGCACCGTTATCTTTTGCGCTCCCATAGGCCCTCTCGATCCACGCCGACATCTCGCGGGCCATGGGTGGAGTCATCCCATACCTTCCAATCCACACTATGGATACCCCATTTTGATCGGGAGTGAAAAACGGTTCGCTGAACCATCCCCGTCACCTAAAAATGGGGACGCATCCAATTTATTAGCCCATGAAAAAATCAAGAAATTTTGCTGTTATTCCGAAAGCATCTCTGGTCCTGCAAGGGACATTCAGCAGTTTTTCATTGCAATATGTGAAAACTTGTTTATCCTTGTCCCTTCAATAAACAATAGCAATACAAATCTCATTTGATAAAAAACCACTATGCAAAACACCAAGCTTGTTCTCATTATGATGATCGGCTTGGCGATAATCGAGTTCTCCATCGTGCAATCGTCAAACGCCGCCACATCCGCCATGAAGCCAAAACCATCGGTGGCTTCTGCCCAGCAAACCAGGTCGTCAGCTGCGATTAAAGCCAAGGCCAACAAATCGATGAAGGGCCTGGCCGCAGTGTATTCCGACAAATTCAACGGCCGAAAAACGGCTAGTGGCCAAAAATTCAGCCAGAGTCAACTGACGGCTGCGCATCGGGCGCTTCCGCTTGGCACCAATGTACGGGTCACCAATCTCCGGAACAACCAATCGGTTGAAGTGCGCATTAACGATCGCGGCCCATTCCATGGAAGTCGCGTGATTGACCTGTCGACTGCGGCCGCTGCCGAGGTTGGCATGAAGAAGACCGGAATCGCCCTGGTTCAGCTGGAAGTCATCAGCAAGCCGCCGACAAAAAACTCGTAAGCAAGTCAAAATCGCAGCCGTTCTGGAACATTCAGGACCACTTGCAGCCGCCATCCGGACGGCACCCCACCAGTAAAGTAACGGCGCCCTTGCCACCGAGCGACCCGATCTCCTTTCGGATCTACCCAGAAACCTTGCGGCCCAGCGGCAACGGCTTCCGCTATTCCCGAACACCTTCCTACCAATAATTATTCATAACGGGCTAACGACCTGTAGCCAGCTCGCAAACCGAACCCTTCTAAGATTCAGCGAATTCTTAATGGCGATTTACCTGTCTACAGACCGGGCTTTAACCCGTTCGGATTATTGCCAAAAGACACCGCTCTCCCGCACCACACTCCGCCTCGCCATGTTACCTGGCGGCCCCATGAAACGTCTTTGTCGTGGCATGGCGGCCTGATGTCGTTGCACGTTAACTCGATTAAGGTCATATTCAGGGACACAACGCCTTAACCGGGAGAGCAAAATGTTGATTCAAAAGTTACGTCTCAAGCAGGGCTGGTCCCAGCAACAACTCGCCGAAGCCAGCGGTCTCAGTGTCCGCACCATTCAGCGCCTTGAAGCTGGCAGCCCGGCCAGTATCGAATCGCTCAAGTGCCTTGCGGCCGTATTCGAGGTGGACCATACAACCCTTACCCCGGAGCATACCATGACAGCTGCAACCGACACCTTACAAGACCAACGGGAAGAAGAGGCTTTTGCGTACGTCCGGAAGCTTCGAAAATTATATCTGCACCTGATCCGATACTGCCTTATTGCTCTGGCCCTGCTAGCCGTCAATCTGATGGTTTCGCCGGAGCGGATGTGGGTCTATTGGGTGATCGGGGGCTGGGGACTAGGCCTTGCAGTACCTGCTGGAAGTGTGTTCAAACCCCATCGTTTTCTTGGCCCCCGATGGGAACGGGAGCACGTGGAGAAACGTTTAGGGCGGACCCTGTAACCAGGAAATAACGGTGGCGGCAAATCACGCCACTTGACGCAGCGGTTAAAAATGGCGAGGTGGAACTTTGATGGTCAAACAAGTAGAGACAAGCGTTCTCAGCATTGCCTATGAAGAACACGGGGCGCCCAACGGCCCACCGGTGGTGCTGCTGCATGGGTTTCCATACGACATTCACGCCTACGACGAGGTCGTCCCGCCGCTGGCGGCAGCCGGTTGTCGGGTTATTGTCCCCTATCTGCGCGGCTACGGCCCCACCCATTTCCTGTCGGCAGCTACCCCTCGGTCGGGACAGCAAGCCGCGCTGGCCCACGATCTGCTTGGACTTCTTGACGGGATAGGGATTGAGCGCAGCGTTCTGGCCGGATACGACTGGGGCGGCCGGGCCGCCTGCATCGTTGCGGCCTTGTGGCCGCAACGAGTGCGCGGTCTGGTGTCGGGCGGCGGCTACAATATTCAGCACATCCCCTCCGCGCTCATTCCGCAAGCCCCGGAAATAGAGCTGCAGCTCTGGTACCAGTATTATTTCCAGGGCGAGCGCGGGCGACGCGGCCTGGAACAAAATCGCTACGAACTGGGCAAGCTCCTCTGGCGGCTCTGGTCGCCGAACTGGCCTTTCGAGGAATCAACCTATCAACGCACGGCGGCCTCGTTTGACAATCCGGACTTCGTCCCGGTAGTGATCCATTCCTACCGGCATCGCTTTGGGCTTGTGCCCGGCGACCCGGCCTTCGAGGAGACGGAACGCCGACTGACCGAGCAACCCCAGATTGCGGTGCCGACCATCGTGCTGCACGGCAGCGCCAACGGCGTCATCCCGTTGGCCAGTTCCGAGGCCCACCACCGGTTCTTCGGGGCGGCGTATGAACGTCGGGTGCTTGCGTCGGCCGGCCATAATTTGCCCCAGGAAGTGCCCCTCGACTTTGCGGCGGCGGTACTCTCGCTCATCTGAGATCACCATCAACATCCGCCCGCCTGCTTAGCACTTCAGCGCCGCGCTGCACAGCTGGTTTTTCGTCAATCCGACAACCACTTCCGGATCTTGGCCCTCCCATGCGCTTCTCTCGTGCTACTTGAGAAGCGTCACAGGATGTGCTATTTATTAAACATGTCACCTCCTGTTACTCCACGCTGCCCATCACTGATCCTCGTTCTTTTGCTGCTGCTTGCGGCAGTGCCGATTTCTGCGGCCAACGCCGACGCCACGACTCCAAGGCCGAGGGTGCTGGTGCTCCACTCCTACGCTCCGGATTTCTCCTGGACCAGGGATTTGCATGCCGGAATTATCTCGGTGCTGGAGGCGCCGGAGGTGCAGGCCCGCTACCAAGTTGAATATATGGATGCCAAGCACTATTCCTCGTCCAGTTCTGTCAAACAACTGGTTGCGCTCTACCGGGAGAAATACAAGGACTCACCCTTCGACGGGATCATTCTCACCGACGACCACGCCCTGGATCTGGTGGCACAGCACCGGGATGAACTGTTTCCGCAAATTCCGATTGCGGCCTGCGGCGTTAATGATCCGGAATCGATCCCGACCAACGCCGACGATATGTACATCATCCTCGAGAGCGTGGCCCATCTGGAGACCATCAACGCAGCCTTGCGCCAGTATCCCGACACACGCAAAATTTTCGTGATGATTGACAACACCCTGACCGGGCAATCGATCCGCCGGGATTTTCTTGAGCAGGTGCGCCCCTTGACCAACCGAGTGGAGATAACACTCCTCCCGGTGATGACCGGTGCGGAGCTCATTCAGTTTGCCGGAGAGCGCGTTGCGGGCGAACTCCTCTATCTGCTGGTATATTTTGAGGATGCGGCCGGCCAGGTGTTTGAGGCCGAGGAGATTCCCAAGGCCATCGCCGCCCATGCTCCCGTGCCGGTCTATGTCGCCTGGGATTTCCAGATGAATTCAGGAGTGGTCGGGGGCTGTGTCACCAGCGCCTTCGGGCAAGGGCAGAAAGCCGCGCAGACCCTGATGGAGCGCCTGGCCGGAACGCACCCCCCCGCGGTGTACGACCAACTGCTGGGGGTAAACCAACACACCTACGATTACAACGCGCTGCAGAGGTTCACTATTCCCCTGGCCAGCCTGCCGGCAAACTCCGTCCTTCTCAACCGGCCCCTGTCCTATTTTGAGATCCATCGCTCGGCCATACTTACGGCGCTGGCGATCATCGGTATCCTCAGCGTGATCATTGCACTCTTAATCCAGAATGTGCTCAAGCAACGAAAAATCAACCGCAGCAACGCTGAAATAATGGCCTTGAACCGCGAAATGATCGAGACCCAGCTGGAACTCTTGTCGACCCTGGGCGAGGTTATTGAAACCCGCTCGCACGACACCGCCAACCACGTGCAGCGCGTGGCCGCTTATTCAGCACTGCTCGGGCAGAAATGGGGTCTTGCTCCAGAAGAAATTCTACTGCTCAAGGCCGCCTCACCCATGCACGATATCGGCAAGATCGGCATCCCCGATGCAATTTTACACAAACCGGGCAAACTCACCGCGGAGGAATACGAGATCATCAAGCATCACACCACCATTGGCCATCATATTCTGGGCATGTCTGACCGCAAACTCATGGCCAACGCCCGCACCATCGCCCTGCAGCACCATGAGCGATGGGACGGCACTGGATACCCGTGTGGGCTGAAGGGCAATGAAATCAGTCTGCTGGCCCGCATCAGCGCCCTGGCGGATGTCTATGACGCGCTGTCCATTGGCCGAGTCTATAAGAAGGCCTGGCCCAGGGATAAGGTGCTCCAATTCATTCGCGAGGAGCGCGGCACAATGTTTGATCCGCAGATTGTGGATTTGTTCTTCGAACATTTAGAGGAAGTGGAAGCCATCAAACTCCGCCTCACCGATCCTGATACCCCCCTGGACAATGAAGACCTTGCAAGCCCGATTCACTGCCCCGATCGGGAAAGCTGTGGTTTACTCGCGGAAAATGAGGCCCACCCGTGTTCCCACGCTCAGTGTGGGAACCTCCCCCACGACGCTCAGGGTCACCACTCCTGCGCAACCCCGAAAAGGCCAGAGCACTCCGCATAGTTTCTGGCGCTTAACTTTCGCCAGTGGTCAATAGCCTTCCAGGAAGAATGACGCGACGCACTCAATCAAGGGCGGCGTAATGGGCCTCGGTCAGCCCCTTGAGCAGCAGGAATGATTTGATGGTTACACACAGAAGCTCAATGTCGCTGTGCGCGAGAAAATCCTTGAGGTGAGGGTGGGTTGCCAGGAGTTGCGTCCGTACGAGTTGCTGCTTGCCGGCATCCTTAATCGGCGCGCAGGTCCCTTCGACGGTGAGCGCCCGGGCCTGAGAGCGAGACCCATCTTCCCTGGTGTCGATCATGAGGCTCACCGCCGGGTTTCTGGATAGGTTCCCGAATTTTCTGGTCGAACCTAAGGTCGCCATATAGATTTCGGTGCCGTCTGTATTAGCTGCATAGGCCATGAGCGAGCAATACGGCTTATTTTCCGCAATGGTGGCCAGCACGCAGATGGTTTTCTCCCGCACCAGATGCTTCATTTCAGCTATCATAAACCACCTCCTGGATCGAGCAGGGGGGCACGAAAGTGCCGCTGCACCAAGATCTGTGACCTGACCCTGCTAAACATTTGAGCGCTGACGGCCTGCACCCCCCGATCATCGGTCGCCACCCCCAACCCGTCAGCGGCCCGGAAAGAATTTCAGAAATATATCTCTCGATAGAATTACGGTCATCCTGGACGAATACAAAGTGGTCGCGCATTATCTCAAACGTAATAACCTGGTCGGAAATTATCAGCAGGCTGGATGTTTGGAACCCGTTAAAATGTATATTGGTTTTTCGCCCGCCCTTGAACAATCCCACGACTATGCAGCTCTTTTTTCCAGAGGAATGAAAGAGTTAAGGCGCTCAGGAAAATTACAGGCCATTTTAAATAAATACGGCCTGAAAGATTGGGAAAGCAAATTGCCCCGAACCCAAACAACCGTGGAACGAAAGAACATCTGAGCAAAAATCCGATGCACCTACCCCTTCCTGGGCGATTTGCAAAGTTCCCGGCATTCGCCCTGGCGATACCCGCAGCCACAGCTCAATACAGCCGCAGCAACTTGTCCATCTCCTCGGATTTCATGGTGAAACTGTGAGCCTCGGTGGGAAAGGTCCGGTTTTCGACCTCGGCCTTATATTGAGCCAGGGCAGCGGCAATGGGCTCACTGATCCGGGCATATTGTTTGACAAATTTAGGGGTAAAGTGATCGTAGAGGCCAACCAGATCATGGATCACCAGCACCTGGCCATCGCAGCCAGGGCCAGCACCAATGCCGATGGTAGGAATGGCGACCTGCCCGGTGATGTGTTCGGCCAAGGGCGCGGGAATCGCCTCCAGAACAATCGAAAAACATCCGGCCGCTTCCAGCGCCTTCGCATCCTCGATCAACTGTTGGGCCGCCTTGGCGCTCTTGCCCTGGACCTTGAAGCCGCCCAGACTGGTGGCGGTCTGCGGGGTCAGCCCGATATGCCCCTGCACCGGAATGCCGGCGCGAACAATAGCCTCCACCACTCCTGCCATGGCCACCCCGCCCTCGAGTTTGACCGCATCAGCCCGGCCCTCTTTGAGCATGCGGGTGGCATTGTTGATCGCCGCTGGTATCGAGCTGTTGTAGGAGCCAAAGGGCAGGTCGGCGACCACCAGGGCATGCTCGACGCCGCGCACCACCGCCTTGGTATGATGCAGCATTTCCTCCATGGTGACCGAAACCGTATCCGGATACCCCAGCACCACCATCCCCAGGCTGTCGCCCACCAGGGCAATATCTATCCCCGCCGCATCCACCATCCGCGCCCAAGGGTAGTCATAGGCAGTCATGACGGAAATGGGGGTACCATTCTTACGATTCCTGATATCCGGGATGGTTATTTTTTTCGGTTGCATGGCCTTCTCCTTGGCTCGATGGGAAATATCACTAATTTTCTTTAAATCCGATAAGAAGCGGTGGCCTCCAGGGCCTTGATCAACTGGGTAAGCAACAGATTCACCGGGGTAGGGATGCCGACAGTCCGCCCCTTGGCCACGATGGCGCCGTTGATGACCTCAATCTCGGTGGGCGCGCCCCGGAGGATGTCCTGAAGCATGGAGGATCGATTGGGGGCGGTCAGGGCACAGACCTGAAGGACCCGGTCCAACTGCTGGTCGTAAGGGAGCTTGATGCCAAGTGCCCGGGCCACCGCCACGGCCTCGGTCACGGCCTCGGTCATGAGCATTTCGCATTCCGGGACTTGCGCCAAGCTACCGTTGGGCACCCGCAGCAAGGCGGTCAAGGCGTTAATCCCGACATTGACAATCAGCTTGGACCAAAGCAGGCGGTCGACATCTTCGACCACCTGGGTGTCGATACCTGCCCGGTTGAACAAGGCGGCGATAGCGGCCACACGGACGGACTGTCCGGGTGCGTGAGCCAGCACGGTCGGTCCATTGCCGGCATGACGAACCTGCCCCGGTCCCAGCAGGGTGGCGGCCTGAGCGGTGATCCCGGCCACCGCCTTTGATGCTCCGACCACGGCGGCAATCTGCTCGAGATTGCCAAGCCCGTTTTGGAGGGTGAGCGCCAACCCATCCTCGGCCAGCAGGGGCAGGGCGATCTGGGCCGCCTGGCTGGTGGCACGGGCCTTGGTGCAGATCAGGGCCAGATCGGCACGCCGGCTGTACAGGTGAGGTTCAGAGACGATCCTGATCGCACGGTGCTCTACAACTCCGTCCTTGGCAGTGACCGCCAGTCCGTCTCGGTTGATGGCCGCCGCATGCTCCAAATTGGTCGTATAAAGGGTCACCTCGGCATGCGGAGCGAGCAGCGCCGCAAACAGCCCGCCCATGGCCCCGGCGCCGATGATCAGTATTTCCATCTTCCTCCTCTCCGACCCGGCATCATGGAATACGGTCGGCTGCAACCAACGCTCGGCCAAACGCCAAAGGACATAACACTTGGCAACAGTTATAAACCATCGAAGAAAAAGATCAATGCCGAACCCTGGCCCGGCACGGAAGAAAGCAAGGGTTTGCGTCCCCGCACCCAACCGGGTAGAATGTACCGGTTGCCGCAGTGGCTATCCCGCGTCCCCCTTTTCCTGAGGAAAGACCATGCATCTTTTTGTCTGGCGTCACAGCAAGCGCTTTTCGAGTTGGTCCATGCTCGATGAACCCCACATCCACAAGGAAAACTACCTGCAGGCCGAGGTCACCGTGCTGGCCGCCTCCAAGGCCGAGGCCTTGCAACTGCTGGAGCGCAGCGGCCACTGGAACATCGAGGATCTGCTCCGGATCGAACCGGAGGTCATCCCCTTGGATGCGGCCCGCATCATCACCAGTCATGTGGATTTCCAATAACCTTGCAGAGACCGGTTTTTCCCGTGCAAGGAGGCATACATCCAGGGCGACCGAAGCCCCCTTTCCCCAGCACCGCAGACCGGCTTGCCCACTCACCGCAATCCGCATTTCCCCTGTGCATCCCCAGAAAAACGCGTTATGGTATTATTATATTGTTTAAGGATACGGGGTTGAAGAAAACCTGGGCATTCCCCGGCATGCGACCCGATTATTCTGGATGCTGCCAACCGAATCAATAAAGGGGACGTATAATTTGGAAAGGAGCTTCCCATGAAACCGCCTGCAACAAATATGATTGCCAAAAAGGTCGCTTGGTATGAAACCATGGCGATCGTGTTTATCATCGCGCTCTCTTGGTTTGACGAAATTCTCGACATCCCCTATGTCCTGCTTGGCGGCTCCGCCACCCCGATCAACTGGCGAGAATCCTTTTTCGAAAGCATTGTCATCGCCATTGTCGGAGCGGCGATCATCCACCATACCTATACGTTGCTCACCCGGGTGAGTTATCTGGAAAGTATCCTGCCGGCTTGCGCCTCCTGTAAGAAAATCAGGGTGGACCCGGAATTCTGGAAGGGTATCGAACAGTTTGTCGAGGAACGGTCCAAAACCGAGTTCACCCACGGTATCTGTCCGGACTGTATCCGTAAATACTATCCGGAAATGGCGACCAAGGGAAAAACCACGGCCAACGGTTCGGAATGACCGTCTAAATCAACCCTTTCCCAAGTCGTTTATACTCGGCAGCACCTTTCCGCCGAAATAGTCAGCCTGCTCAACTACCAGCGCACGCCCATGAACAAACTCCGAGCCCTCTGCATTGCCGAACGCTTCCAGTTCGACCCCCTCTATGAATTTCTGGCCCGCCAGATGCACGCCACCCGAATGCGTAATGTGATCATCGTCACGCCTGAAGAGGGCGTTTACGCCTTTATCTTCGACTACGGTGTCTGTGTACTCTGCCGCTATGATTACGAATCGGAAAAACGACTGCTCGACCTTCTGCTGAAATATGCGGTCAATCCGCTGAATTCTTATATCGAAGAAGAATTGGAGTACCAGCAGAGTGCCGAAGAAGGTATCCGCGTCCGTAATGACCTGATCGAGATTGACCATGTCGTCGAACTGGTCTGTCTGTCGATGGGTCATGCCCTGGCCCAGTCAACCAAGCTCGCCTCCTTTGAAACCTCGATCGAGGAGACCATCAAAAAAACCAAATACATCCCCGAGGCCCTGGCGAAAAAAGGCTCGATCGCGCTGTCTCGCAACCAGTTGGCCAAGGAGCGGGGTCGGGTCTATCTGGAAAAATCCCACATCATTTTACAGTTTAACCTGCTGGATACCCCCGAATTCATCTGGGAGTATCCCGAGCTTGAGCACTATTACCTGAAGCTTTCCCGATATCTGGAAATTGCACCTCGGGCCACGGTTCTTAAATACCGATTGGAGGTGATCCAGGAACTCTTGGAGATGATGGCGGACGAGCAGAAACACAGCCATTCGAGTCTGCTGGAGTGGATCATCATCATCCTGATCGCCATTGAGATCGTCCTCTTTTTCGTAAAATAGAACAGCAACTTATCAGGAACGCGCGGCCCCAGCCCGACCTTTCCCTTTGCCCCCGGGCTTCAGGATGTTTATTCTGAAAAGCAGCAGGTATCTTGCTTTTCCCCCACACCATTTTGAAAGGAGGAGCCCATGAAAATTCTGATTACCGGCGGCACCGGCTTTGTTGGTTCAGCCCTGACCCAACGATTAATGGAGCAGGGACATGAGGTCACGGTCATCGGCAGCAGCAGCCGCTGTCGGCTGGCAGCCCATCCGCAGCTGACCTACACTTCGGCAGACACCACCCGACCGGGTCCCTGGCAACAGCAGGTGGCGGAACAAGACGCGCTGATCAACCTGGCCGGCCGTTCGGTCTTCAATCTCTGGACCACGGCCTACAAGGAATCCATCTATAACAGCCGGATTCTCACCACCAGAAATCTGGTGGCTGCCCTGCCTGTTAACACAGAGGCGGTGCTGCTCAGCACCTCGGCCGCCGGCTATTACGGCGATGGCGGCGAAGCGGAAAAAATCGAGACCAGCACCGGTGGCAACGATTTTCTCGCCCAAGTCTGCCGCGACTGGGAGGCCGAAGCCGAAAAGGCCAGCGAAAAAGGAGCTCGGGTAGTACGGATGCGGTTTGGCGTGGTACTCGGCAAAGGCGGCGGGGCACTGGCCACTATGAAGACCCCGTTCCAACTGGGCCTGGGGGGGCCGATCGGCAGCGGCAACCAATGGTTTCCCTGGATTTCTCTCGATGATCTCGTCGAAGCAATCCTCTTTCTGCTCTCCGCAGAAGAATGCCGCGGACCTTTTAATTTCTCGGCTCCGGAACCGGTCCGCCAAAAAGATTTCGCCCGCCAGCTGGGGGCCGTACTCCATCGACCGGCCTTCCTGCCGACCCCGGCCTTTGTCATGAAACTGGTGCTGGGCGAGTTCGGCAGGTCTCTGCTCCAAGGGCAGAAGGTGCTGCCCCGAGCGCTCACCGACTGCGGCTACCTATTCACCTATCCGGAACTGCAACCGGCCCTGCGGGAGATACTCGGTGGCTGACAAACGCTTTACCGCATCGGCCCTATTCCCCTGTTCGGCACACGAACTCTACGACTGGCACACTCGGCCAGGAGCACTGGAAAGACTGATCCCCCCGTGGGAACGGACCCGGGTGCTCTCACGGAGCGGCGGCCTTGATCCGAATGGGCGAGTGGTGCTGGCGATGCACGCCGGGCCTGTTCCCTACCAGTGGCAGGCCCGCCATATCGAAAATGTCCCGGGAGTGCTGTTCCGGGATATCCAGGAGCGGGGCCCTTTTGCCCGCTGGACCCACACCCACCGCTTTACCGATACTGCGGACGGCGCGCGGCTGGAAGACCAGATCGACTACGCCCTGCCCGCCCAGCCGCTCCTGCCGGGTTTCTCAACCAGGCTGGTCAACGGCACTCTGGAACGCGTCTTTCGATACCGCCACGCCACCCTGCGGGACGACCTTCTCCTGCACCAGCGCTGCAGCCGCACCCCCCTGCGACTGCTCATCAGCGGCGGCAGCGGGGTGCTGGGCTCGGCCCTCCATCCTCTGCTGACCACCGGCGGGCATGAGGTCTGGACCCTGGTCCGGCGGACGCCCGATCGCAATCGCCGGGAAATCTACTGGAATCCGGAACGCGGCGAACTCAACCTTGCCGGTATGCCCGCCTTTGACGGCGTCATCCATCTGGCCGGCGACAATATCGGCGAAGGCCGCTGGACGCCTGCCAAAAAGAAACGGGTCATCGACAGTCGGACCCTGGGCACCGGCCTGCTTGCCCGCACCCTCGCCGACCTGCCCCTCCGCCCCCGGGTCCTACTCAGCGCCTCGGCGGTCGGCTTCTACGGCAATTGCCTGGACTGCTGCATGCGCGAGGAGGACAGCGCTGGTCCGGATTTCATCTCCGATGTCTGTTCGCTGTGGGAGCATTCGGCGCTTCCGGCCCAGGAGGCCGGTATCCGCACTGTCTTCCTGCGCATCGGCGTGGTTTTGAGCCCCAGGGGCGGGGCGCTCAACCGCCTGCTGGCCACTTCGGCCCTCGGCTTTTCCAGCCGTTTTGGCAGCGGCGAGCAGTACATCAGTTGGATCGGCATCAACGATATGGTGGCAGCTGTGCTCCACGCCCTTACCTGTGAAAGCCTGACCGGCCCGGTCAACATCGCCGCACCGCAGTCCGTGACCAACCGCCAGCTGATGGGGACCCTTGCAAAGGTTATGCACCGCCCGCTGCTGCCCCCGGTCCCGGCGGCTTTGCTAAAAACCCTTTACGGCCAGATGGCTTCCGAGGTATTACTCGGCGGTTGCCGGGTCGCCACCGACAAGTTGCAGCACTCCGGTTACACCTTTCGCCATGGAGACCTGGAACAGGCACTCCGGCACCTCCTAGGAAAATTCGCAGGCAACAGTCCGACCGGAGATTGATAACAGTGCGTTGGCAATTTAAAAGTATCCTGCTGGTCATGATGACCACCGCCCTGGCCTGCGGTTTTCTGCACCATGTCATTCCTGCCGCGATCCACAATTTTGAACGGCTCCATATTTTTCTCTTCAACCTGTGCAGCGGCGGCACCCTGCTGCTCTATTTCACTGAGGGCCGCAAGACCCTGTCGCAGCTTACCATTTCCTTTCTTGTTCTGGCGATCGCCTTTGCGCTGTGCGCCTTCCGGCAATGGTATGTGCCGGCGATGCTCATCCCGCTGGTCCTGGCAGCCTTGGTTGAAAAGGTGCGGATCGACCATTTCGGCAGCCGTTTTCCCCGAGCCCTGTTCTCCGCCAAAGAACCGGTGGCCCGCAAATTTCATCAGGCAGCGCTCCTCTCTCTCTCGCTCGGCCTGCTGTTTTCCAGCCCGGTGATCCTCAATTCTGTCTATCTGCAGTGGTTCACCATTGAAAAACTGAAGCTCGACACCTTTTTCCTCGGTTTTTCCTTTCCAATTTCGCTGATCTCGATGTCGGTCATCTTCTCGCTGATGAAGCAGGAGGAACTTAAGCTGACGACCCTGCTCAAGGAGGCGGCCTTCTGGATCATCAACCTGGGGGTCATTGTCTTTTTCATCTTTATTCTCGCCGGGATGTTCACCTCCCAGGTGGCCATCGCCACCCTCCTCTTCCTGACCGTGGCGTTTATCCTCTACCTCTACTGGCATGAGGGCATCCAGTTGCAGCAGAAGGCGTTTCTCACCTCCGGCATTCTCTTTCTCCTGGTGACCTCGATCACCGGGATTGCCTACATCCTGCTCTCTTTCTCCCGCTATTACACCCCTGAGATCAGCCTGCCCCTGCTCCGCCTCCATGCCTTTACCGCCCTTTACGGCTGGAATATCAGCGGCCTGGTGGTGATCAGCCGCCATGGAGATTTCCCCCTCCAACTCCATTCCAGCAAGGTGATCGTCCTCCACTGGCTGACCGTGCTCCTGCTCTGCCCGCTCGGCTATTTTCTGCCATCCTTTGCCGTAGTGGCCGTGCTGGCGTATGCCTGGCTGCTAGTCAGGCTATTTTTCAACCAGGGTGTGGTGGACCAAGACCTGATCGCGGTTCAGAAGGAAACGCTACAGACCGTTTTACCCGACAAAGATCGGGCCTGAACCCACATAACTTCCGCACGCGATACACGCGTTCCTCTTCAGTTCACTGCAGATATGGAAACCCTTTGCGCTGCAACGGCTCTCCGCAAATGGAAATCTTCTTGACAGGCCCTTAACAGATTCGTTACAAATTATAATAGAGGTTATTGTCAAATCTCGATTCACCTCGCTCACGCGTATTTGGCCGATGCCGAACAGGTAGCACCTTGCCCACACCCTTTTTTGGAGGTACATGATGCGCTCCCGCCCCTTACTGTTTGGTATCGCTATCCTTTCCCTGGTGATACTGAGCAGCCCTGCCTCCCTGTCGGCCAAGGATTCGGTCACCTGGATGGAGGCCTCCATGCCACCCTATTTCATCAAAGACGGGGTGAACCAGGACAAGGGCTACGGCGACGAAATCACCGATATTCTTCAGGCGCATCTGCCTGATTATACCCACCACCAAGTCACCACCAACATCACCCGGCACTTCTACAAATTCAAGCAGGGGGAAAAGGTCTGCAGCGCCGGCCTCTACCGGACCCCGGAACGGGAAGAATTCATGTATTTCTCCATTCCGAGTTTTCTCACCCTGCCCGCAGTCATCGTCATCAAAAAAGAGAATTTCCCCGCCTTCGGCAATCGGACCTCCGTGCAACTGAGCGAGATCCTCAACAACCAAAAACTGATGTTCGGTTTCAGTAAAGATCGGAGCTTTGGCACCACCCTCGACGCCATTCTCGACCAACACAAGAAGAAAAAGAACATCGTTGAAATTTCAGGTCCGGAACTCTCGCTCAATCTTTTTAAAATGCTGATAATCGGCCGCCTCGACGGTCTCATCGGCCTGCCGGAGGAAGAACTCTACCAGGCCGAACAGATGGGGATCAGGGATCAATTGATGACCATCACCATTGAAGAAAATCAGCAGGGATACGAAGGCTGGTACAGTTCGGTGGGCTGCTCAAAAAATGCTTGGGGCAAGCAAATCATCGATGCCATCAACAAGGTATTATTGGAACAACGCCCCACCGAGCCCTACCGTGCCGCCTACGAACGATGGCTCGACCCCAACAGTATCGAAAACTACCGCAAAATTTACGCAGAGGTTTTCCTGAAAACGACCCCGTAACCGGACAGCGCCACGGAACCTCGACTCCATCCCCGAGGGTTGGCTAAAGTCGTTGCCCCCTGTATTTTACGGATAAAAGTTCCTCGACAGAGCAAGGCGAGCAGCTTATTTTATGATTGTGGCTTTATGCCAAATTCAGGTGGACTATCCCTGTTCACCCGACCCAAAGTAGCACTTTCCCCATGCCACGGAGATCAGGCGACCAACCATGGATACGGAAAAAAAACAAAAATATTTTGTCAGCCGAAAAAATTCGATCGACATTAAATGCCTGGCTTGCGGCAAGGTCAGAACAGTCTCCGTTGAGAGTCTCAAAAATAAAAGGCACTCGATCACGATTAACTGCCCCTGTACGAAAACCTTTGAAGTGGACCTTGAGTTCCGGCATGATTATCGGCAAAAATCAAACCTCATAGGCTCGTTTCGCGCCCTCTCCTCTCCCAAAGAGCGTGCTCGGCACTGCGTCATCGCTGATCATTCCAGCGGTGGCCTGCTCCTTCAAATGGCCGAAGAACTGCCGATCAAGCAAGACGACCGCCTGATCGTCAGCTATCGTCCGGACAGCAGTTCCCCTCGAGACATCGAAAGGATTATCAGCGTTCGTCATTATGCGCCGGGATATCGCATCGGCGGTGCCTTTATCGATACCAATCCACAGCGTGAGGCGAGACCACTCAATACCGCAACAGCATGACATCGATCGCCACCGCACCAAACTCGCTGCCATGAAAATCATTATCCCCGGAGAAAAGAATACCTGCCTCACAGAAGCTGCGGCCATCCTCAGGGCCTCCGCCAAACCGGCGGCGCTGACCGGGGCCGGCATCTCGGTGGGCAGCGGCATTCCCGATTTCCGCAGTCCAGACGGGCTCTGGTCGGTTTTTTCGCCTGAGGAATACGCCACCCTCAAGGTGTTTTACCGCCAACCGGCCAAGGCTTGGGAACTCTATCGGGCACTGGGCAAAGTCCTGCTCGGCAAAAAACCCAATCCCGCCCATCGAGCCCTGGCGGAGTTCGAACAGCACGGATGGCTCCGCGGTATCGTCACCCAGAATATCGACAATCTCCACCAACAGGCAGGCAGCCGTCGGGTGTTCGAAATCCATGGCGACCACCAGCATCTGCAATGCTTACAGTGCGAGCATCTGCAGCCGATCGAACCGGCCCATTATCAGACGACTGGCGTGCCGCGCTGCCAACACTGCGGGTTTCCTCTGAAACCGAACGTCGTGCTTTTCGGCGAGGCGGTTCGCGATTTCGACGCCATCCATAATTTTATTGCCGACTGCGACCTGCTGTTGGTGATCGGCACCTCCGCCCAAGTCTATCCGGCTGCAGCGCTGCCGGCGATGGTCCGGAACAATGGCGGCCGCATCTTCGAATTCAATCGAGAACCAGCCGTAAGCCCTGAGGATTATAGCCAAACCGGACGCCCAGACGATTTCTTTTTCCAGGGAGATGTTGGCCTGACCCTACCGATGTTCGTCAAAGCCTGCCTCGCCGAGACTAGCGCCTCGCAAAAAATCGCCTAGCAAATAATCCGTATTCCCGACGATTTCTTGCGCTTCTCCATGATATGCTGTATAAGTTTGACAAACGTGTCGCATGTTTTTCTTTCCACTCAAGTTTTGAACATTCCAAGACGGTTGCCTGACCAATTCCGGTCAGGCGTTTTTTGTTGTAGTATACCGCCCGTATTTTCTCTTTGCCGCTGACTGAAGCAGCAGGAAACGGACGGGATTGACAGTCAGGCTCTTACATTCTGGATGGGTCGTCTGTTAAAGGACAACAGGGACATACGCCGCAAGGCAAAGACCCACCCCAGGATATATCAAGACATTGCCGCTCATGAGGAGTAGCCTGATGACCACAGAGACCTTTGCCCAATTCGGCCTGCATGACGAGTTGCTGCAGACCATTACCGAACTCGGATTCACCGACCCCACCCCTATTCAACTCGCCACCATCCCCCTGCTGCTCGCTGGCCGGGATGTGATCGGCCAGGCCCAGACCGGTACGGGCAAGACCGCTGCCTATGGGCTGCCTCTGCTGCACCGAATTAAACCACGCCAAAAAAACGCCCAGGCGCTGGTTCTGGCCCCGACCCGAGAACTGGCCATCCAGGTGGCCGCCGCCCTTCAGCGCTACGGCAAGCAACTGGGCCTTTCCGTGCTCGCAGTCTACGGTGGCCAATCCTACCTGCAACAGATCCGCAGCCTGCGCCAGGGCGTCGATGTGATCGTCGGCACCCCGGGGCGTCTGCTCGACCTGATGAAACAGGGACACCTTGACCTAGGCGGGGTTCAGACCGTGGTTCTGGATGAGGCCGATGAGATGCTCAGCATGGGCTTTGTTGACGATATCGAGTCGATCCTTGAAGGTATCCCGACCGAACGGCAAACCATGCTCTTTTCCGCCACCATCTCCAAACGGGTCATGGGCCTGTCGGCCCGCTATCTGCGTGATCCGCAGACCGTCTCAATCACCCCGAAACAACTAACCGGCGCCACCATTGAACAGCGTTACTACCTGGTCAATTCGCAGGACAAGATTGCGGCACTGACCCGACTCTTTGAGATGGAAACCATCGACAGCGCCCTGATTTTTGTCCGAACTCGACTGGGCACCGGCGAACTGGCCAACCAGTTGACCTCCCGTGGCTTTGCCGCCGAGCCTCTCAATGGCGACCTCAGCCAGGACGCGCGGATTCAGGTGCTCAACCGGTTTCGCAACGGCCAAGTCAAGGTTCTGGTGGCCACCGATGTTGCCGCCCGCGGTCTGGACATCGACGATATTTCCCATGTATTTAATTTCGACTTGCCCGATGATCCCGAGGTCTATGTGCATCGGGTCGGGCGTACCGGCCGGGCGGGACGGGAAGGCATCGCCATTTCCCTGCTCACCCCCAAGGACCGCTGGCAGTTGCGAAGAGTCGAGGAGTACACCCGGTTCAAGCTCAACAAGGCCGAACTACCGACCATCCAGCAGATAGAGAATCACCGCCAGGCCCTGCTGATGGAACAACTGGAGGTCTGGATCAAGCGAGGCCGCTGCCGCCGAGAGCGGGAAGTGGTCGATATGCTGGTGCTGACCGGGCATGCGCCGGAAGATGTTGCGGCAGCTGCCCTCAAACTGGCGCGGGGCGACGAGAAAAAACGACCTATTGATCCTATCACACCCCTCAAGGAGGAACAGTTCACCCAGAGCCAGAAAAGCGACCGTTTCTCCAAACGGACCGGCCCGGGGAGTTCTTCCGCCGGCGGCAGTCGCCGTCCCGACCGCGACAAGGGGATGGTGCCTTTGAAGCTCGACATCGGCAGAGATGACGGCATCGGGGTCAACCACGTGGTGGCGGCCCTGGCCCATTTCTCCGGGATCACCAGCGCTCAACTGGGCAAAATTCGGCTGGAATCGAATACCACCTTGGTCGATGTCCCCGAACAGATGGTCGGCAAGCTGCTCTCGAAAAACGGAGCCTACCGGATTGGACGACGAACGATCAATCTCGAGCGCGCCTGATCCGGACTATCAGGCGCGACTTCCTTGCGGAGCCGGCCCCCCCCTGATGGAACCGAACACCGATTGACCCCACCAACCCTGCCGGAAAAACCAACCTCTTCCGGCAGGGTTTTGCTTTGCAAAATGAAGCAGCCTGCACCCAGCGGGAGGTTGCCCTGAAACCAACGGCTCGACGCATCATGCCGACTCCTTCGCTACCTGCTCACACCCCCTTAT
>JAFLKR010000049.1:0-714 GCA_019163135.1 Desulfobulbaceae bacterium
CGAGGTTGTCCAAATCTGGATCGGCTTTTTTTATTACTTCAACGAGGGGGGGGGGCTATCTGCAGTTTTTTTGCAGATGATCCAACTGCTAGTAATTGCCAAAGGGATGGTGGGGACACCGGGAACAAAATGCCTATCCCAGAGGCTGGCCTCAGTTAAACTGAGTGCAGATGGCAAAATGGGTGATTCACCCAAATTGGTAACCCACCGGCAGTCAGGGGTGCGGCGATCCTCTGTACCCTTTCCTGGCAGGGGTGGAGTAGCATTTCACGACCTCACCATAATGCCCTCAGATATGAGGAGATTTGGACGATCCAGTTTTGATTCACCGCTGGGGTTTTCTTCTTTTTGGGGAAAACTTGATGGAATCCAGATTTGGACTGCAAGGGGGTAACGTTTCGCTACCCCCTTGCATGGGTGAGGTCGTGAAATGCTACCCCATAGATGCGCTCAACTTTGCGCACATCTCTTATGGCGGTGCCGACTGACGGGCTATGTTTAAGATAGGTCGTTGAGCGATAGCGGTCTCCTGTGGAAATATTCCCCTGGTTGGCGGTTGCTGGCTGGGGATTTTTTATTCAGGGAAAACCCCGACCTGATTTTTCATTCCGAGGGGGTAAGGGATGCTTGAGATTAATTCCATAGGTAGCACCGGAGTAGCACCAACAAAAAAAGCACTTAATCCAAAGAGGACTAAGTGCTTGATTTTATATG
>JAFLKR010000049.1:724-17880 GCA_019163135.1 Desulfobulbaceae bacterium
CGGCATGTTGATCCTTTGAGCTTGTCCGGGGAAAAAAAAATATGCACTCGGACCATAGAACGACCATAGACAAAAAAAGGGGTCACAGCCAAAAGACTGTAACCCCTTTAAATTATTGGTGCCGAGACCAGGATTTGAACCAGGGACACACGGATTTTCAGTCCGTTGCTCTACCGACTGAGCTATCTCGGCACCCAAACTTGAAGTTCTATTATCTATCAAAGATTCAGGGTGTTTGTCAATATTATTTTATTTTTTATTCTCTGCAAACAGGTCCCCAAGATCGACATCAAAGCTATCTAGGGCCGTGCCGGTCTTTACCGATGGAAAATAACGTTTGCCTGTAGCACTGCCTGCGACCGATTTGGCGGGTGCTTCCAGATCTAAGCCGTTTACTTGCAGGTCTTCAAGACCGGTTGCCTTTACAGCAGGTAGCTTCTGTTGCGCGGGTGCATTTACCGACAACACTGCCACCGGTTCTGCCTGGGCCAGTTCCAATTCTTCCAGGAATGGTTGGCTGGCAACGGGTCCCATAGATTCCTTCAAAGAAGGAGGGGCCAAGTCGGAAATATCCAGATCGCCGAAATCTAAAGCGGGCGGTTGTACATGGATTTCACCGCGCGCCTCGTTTAAATCGAGGGCCAATTCCTGGCGGGGAGACAACGCACTAAAATCATCAAGGTCCATTACCAGATCTTCGCTGTCATCAGCCAAAACGATTTCATCATCATCACCAAACGTCAACCCACCCTCCTCATCAAATGAGAGCTCATCTTCACTGACAGCCCCGACACTTTCCTGCAGGCCAGTCCCCTGGAAAGAAGACGGACTGACGGGGAAATGCCCGGGTTTCGATACATTCAGGAATGAAGGGGCAAACGATTCATATACAGTTCCATTGATTTCGGAAACGAGGTCGCCTATAGGTTTCATGCATTTCCTACAAGTTTCCTGATGGTCAAATGAAATATAGCCACATTTTGGGCAACGCATAGTTTCGGCCTTTTTATGATAATCTTCTCAAGAAGTAAGGGCGGATACCAAGGGGAATATCCATTTCATTCATTATCGCATAGTGATTAAGAAAAAATCAAGGAATGAAAAATATGGTTTTGAATAAATTTTATTTTTCAGTGATATTCCACTGGCCGAAATGTCAATTAGAGACGCAATCAGAATAAATACTTGTCAGCATTAACCACAGCCGGAACAAGGAACCCAATAGGTACCCGTAAGTTATTTCCCGTTGTGGCCAGCCCAGAAATTTCAGCAACAGGGGGAGGTCAGCGCACAGTGATACCAAATTGCGCATAGGTTTCAACCAATATCCGCACCATCCTCTGTAAGCCATATCGTTCGGTAATGGTCCGGTGCTGAAGCGACATTCGTTCGGGATCACGCCACTTCAATCCTGCGAGCTCGACCAGTCCTTTACAGGCGCTGGGGACATCGTCGTAATCAACGGCTCGATAGTCTTCAATCAAACTGAGGGGTTCCATGGTTGATGGGATTTTGCAGGCGAGCACCGGCAACCCATTAAGCAGGCTCTGGATCAGGGATTGGGAAACTCCTTCAGCTTCATTAGACGAGAAAAAACAAAGATCAAAGGCACTGAAAAACTCTTCCGGATGTTCCTGGTGACCGGTGAAAATCACTCGATCCTCTACGCCAAGTTCGCGGGTGAGGGCCTGCAAATCCGGCAGTTCCCCACCACCGCCGCCAACAATCATAAAGCGGTAGTTAGCCGGCATAGCCGCTGCTGTTTTGATAATAAATCGATGGCCTTTGTAGTGGCGGAGAAAACCGACATTGCCAACCAAAACATCCTCCTCCCCTATCCCGTAAGCCAAGCGGACTTTTTGTCTGTTTTCCCGAGAGAACTGAAAACGCTTTTCATCGATGCCGGTCGGCAGAACCACGGTCCGATGCGGTCGCACCCCTTGGGCACTGAGTTGCTCGGCGATGGAAGAACTGCACGTGAAGATTATCTGCGGGAAAAGATTGTAGCTGCATGCGGATGAAATCGGTGCCAATACGTGACGGGTGCGGATAACCAGCGGCACTTGACAGAGGCGGGCAACACATCCCGCCATCCATGAATCTTCCGAAGAATGGGTGTTGACAACGGCTGGTTGAATTTTTTTGAATATTCGAAACAGCTGCCGCCAGGAATTGAGATCGAATTTTGAGGAGAACGGAACCGGATATACTGTAATACATTCAGATTTCGCCCTTAGTGCCAGCTCTGAATCGGCGGGTACGACCAAAGCAACCCTGAACCCAAGCTTGCGCATCTCCCTGAGTTCGGTAAGAATTCTGATTTCCTGGCCACCATAGGCCCGACTCCAGTCGGTATGGATGATGAGCGGATTATGTTCTGTGGTTATCGCAGGCAATTTATGACACCATTTCCTAACAAAATTTAGACGATTGAGAGCTCTGGTCTAAAATTTTTTATTTCTCTCTATAGCAGAGAACGAAAAGAAAGCAGAGCTATTCAATGATTGACGAGCAAGATTTTACGAATCAAGAATCTACCGATATTGCCAATAACGGCAGCCTCTTGATTTTACTGGCACGCTCCAGTAACACCAATTTAAATCCGATTGAACTGACCATATAGCAATAGGGTGTCAACATATTGAGTCGATACCCTATTTTTGCTTATGCTGATGAAATATCGTGAAGTATCTTGAAAATAAACCGTACCGAAGCACAAACCGGTTTTCTATTTTTTAACCTGCGAATTACACCCTCCGTTCTCCCGGGACCAGTCATTGTGCTCAAATTCGCTATGGTCGGGTTTGGGCGGTTTCAATTCCGACATCCGCTGCCGGAGCCAGACTTGCACCTTTTCAAATTCCGCGGCAAACTCCGCCAACGCCCGGCCACGGTGACTGATGCTGCTTTTTTGCTCCATGGGAACCTCGGCAAAGGTTTTGCCGAATTCCGGACAGAAAAAAATCGGATCGTAACCGAATCCCGATTCGCCCCGCCGTTCGGTAATAATTTCGCCGTCACAATGACCTTCCCAGGTCAAGGCCGGACCCGCCGGAGTCGCCAGGGAAAGTACACAGACAAAATGGGCGGAACGCTTATTCTGATCGGCCATTTCCTGGAGGAGTTTTTCGCAATTGTCCCAATCCGTTGCCCCTAGGCCTGCATAACGGGCCGAGTAGACCCCAGGCCTTCCTTCCAGCGCATCAACCACCAGACCGGAATCGTCAGCCAGGCAGGGCAGGCCTAAAACCTTGGCATAGTGCAAGGCTTTTTTATAGGCATTCTCCTCAAAAGTTTCCCCATCTTCAACCGGCTCAGGCATGGGACCGTAATCCGAGAGCGATTTGATCTTTATCGGAAAATCCTTGAGCCATTCCTTAAATTCTTCCAATTTGTGTTGATTGCTGGTGGCCAGCACGATGATGTTATCCATGAATGCACTCCTTGCGTTTTTTGCCTGGACAGGCACACATCAAACTGATGTGGAATAAAAAAAAGTGGGTAGTGAAAATTTGTTACCTCAATCTTGCGCACAGGGCTATCGAAAAAAATGGTCAGGAATCAGGTCACGCCGGTATGCTCGGGTTGTTTTCTGGGCCGACGAAATTGTTTATCGTACCGCTCCTGTTCACTGTAGATACAACCGCAGTAAGGCTGGCGGTACAGCCCCATGCTAAGGGAGGCATCAATCCCCTGCTGCCAGCCCATACGGAAATCCTCATAATGAAACCGGACCCCGTATTCCTCGGCCAATTGCCGGCACCTGGCGATGATCTGCTGATGGTTCTGATATTTTGAATAGAGCAAGGTGGTAGAAAAAGCCTCGATTTTTCTAGCGGCCGCCGTCTGCACCGTTTTTTGCAATCGCATATCGTAACAACGATGACAACGCTCTTGCTCATGGAACACAACCCGTTGAAGGAATTCGGTAAGCCCATACCGTTCCTCGATCTCAAATAAGTGGCCGGTGGCCTCACCAAACTGCTTGACCGCCTCGATTCGACGACGAAATTCCTGATAGGGATGGATGTTAGGATTATAAAAAAAACCCGTGACCTCATGCCCTTGCAGGCCCAACTGCTCCAAAGGATAGACCGCGCACGGCGCGCAACAGACGTGTAACAGAATCTGCATTATTTGACCTTGTAGTGCTTCGGCTCGATACCGTAACTATGGATTTTATAATTGATAATCCGCAGGCTGGTGTCCAGGGTTTTGGCCGCCTTGGTCTGGTTGCCGTTGTTTTTCTTCAGTGCCTCAATGATAAGTTCCCGTTCAAAATTTTCAACCGCGGTGGCGAGCGAAAGCGGTTTATCCGAATGAATACTTTCCGAACTTTGGAGCGAGGGGGGCAAGTGAATAGATTTAATGGCTGAGCCATCGCAAATCAATACCGCTCGTTCCATGCAGTTCTGCAATTCTCGGACGTTTCCCGGCCAGTGGTACTGTACCAGCAGATCAATGGCCGCAGTCGAAATGCGTTTAATCTGCTTATGGTTTTCCTTGGCGAATTTCTCCAGAAAATATTCCGCCAGCAAGAGGACATCGGTGCGCCGCTCCCGCAGCGGCGGCAGATAAACCGGAAAGACGTTTAGCCGGTAGTACAGATCCTCACGGAAGAACATCTCTTTAACTGCAGTTTCGAGATCACGGTTAGTGGCCGCAACCAAGCGAATGTTGGTTTTGATAACCTTGGGGGAACCGAGCCGTTGAAAGGTCCGCTCCTGAATGACATTGAGCAGTTTGACCTGAACCGCCGGGCTGATCTCGCCGATCTCATCAAGGAACAAGGTGCCGCCTTCGGCGAGTTCGAACCGCCCTTTTTTGGTCTCGGTGGCGCCGGTGAAGGCACCCTTTTCATGGCCGAACAATTCGCTTTCCAGAAGGGTTTCCGGTAGCGCCGAACAGTTCACCACCACAAAAGGCCCGCTGGCACGACTAGAATTGTAGTGCAGAGCCTTAGCGACCAAGGTCTTGCCGGTCCCCGACTCGCCCCGTAGAAGCACGGTGGCATTGGAATCGGCCACCCGGTGGACCATATCGAAGACCTCCTGCATCCGGGACGAATTGCCGATGATCTCCTCAATCCGATTTTTGGCGGACAGTTCCCGCCGCAGTTTGGAGTTCTCCTGGCGCAGAGCCTCCTTTTCCTCGTTGACCCGTTGGATGCGCTGCACCGTTTCGGCGATCAACCCGCTGACCACGGTGAGAAAGCGCAGGTCGTGTTCGGATTCGATGCCGAATCCGTCCTTGTAGACCCGGTCTATCGATAGCGCCCCGATTGAATGCTGTGCTGCCATAATCGGTACGCACAGAAAGGAGCTTTTCTTTTTCCGCTCGTCACCTCGCGTCCTAGTGCGGTTTAAAAAAAGCGGCTCATCACCGATCTGCGGCACAATGATCGGCTCGCCGGTGGCCACCACCTTGCCGGTGATCCCCTCCCCCAGTTTGTAGCGTCCCCGTCGTTTCGCCTCGGCAGTGATACCGTGGGCCACTTCGATTTCCAGTTCACCTGTGGCCGGATTGATGATGGAAACGGTGCCGTTATCCATAGCCTTGAGTTCCGCCAAGGTCGTGACGATCTTTTCAAGACAATCCTGCAGACTGGTGGCCGAGGCCAGATGCCTGGTTATTTCATAGAGACAGGTCAGGTTGGCGATCCCCTGGTCCTGGTTTGCCTTGATGGTGTCGTTGGTTGCTTTCATGAATACGATTAGAGGAGTTTATTGACAGGGTTCGTTTGAAATGGTATTTACTTTCCCGTCGTGGAGGGATGGCCGAGTGGTTTAAGGCGGCGGTCTTGAAAACCGTTGTGCGAAAGTACCGTGGGTTCGAATCCTACTCCCTCCGCCAGAACACTGCCAAATTGCCCACATGGAGAGATGACCGAGAGGCCGATGGTGCTCGCCTGCTAAGCGAGTGTGGGGGTTATACTCCACCGAGGGTTCGAATCCCTCTCTCTCCGCCATATAACAACAACGGCTGGTTGGGTTGCCAACCAGCCGTTGTTGTTTTCTGTTCCCCATCTTCGCAAATCCCCGACGCGTCGGATGCCACATCCGTAGGCCTCAATTGCTATTGTTCCGACGATGGCGACTTGTGAGTTGGCCCCCTCCCTTCGAAATTATAATATAACATCTTTGTAACACATTTTCAGCATCTCCGCCACGCCAAACCCTCTTAAATTGTAAGAAACGCCCCTCTGTGTTGCATTTGTGTCAGAGACGCTGCCCGAAGGCCTAGCGACCGTCACTTTTCTGTCGCATGCGGTAGTGCCGCGTCTTGCAAACTACCCCATAGGTCCAACAATCATGGCGGGGGCAGAAGATCCCGCCAGTCGGCCAGCAAAGAGAAAGAGAAATGCGGCCAGTTGCGGACCGTGCCTTGATCCTTGCCCCAGGCGCGCAGTTGGTTTCGTCCCGAAAAAATTCGATCACGACTAGTGACTATTTTTTGGGTGAACAAATCGCTAGCCTCACCATATTGATGGAACCAGTTCCTAAACGCCACCATTTCGGCATGCAGCTCGTCCAGGCCCCGCTGCGGCCGATTCGCCAGAAACAGGGACATCTGGTCCTCGCTGTCGAACATATTGCGGTAGAAACCATCCAGGGTCTCCTGATTGAAATCGTCGACCATGGCGGCGTAACTCGCCGGAGGGATGCCGCGTTGATTGTCCACCGGGGCAAGGGTGCCGCCGAGGGCGGTGCGGGACGCAAAAGTTTCGGCCCGATCGGCAAAGAGATGAGCGGCCACCCAGACCCCCATGGACCAGGCGATGAGGTGGAGGCGTTCGTAGTTGGCCAGGGGCTCGAAGGCGAGCGACTGCAGTTCCCGGTAATCATAGACCATGTACAGGTCGCAATCACCGGCAGGCAGAAAACGAAAAGGGTTGGGGTCCATCCCCCAACCGCTCAAAAAGACGATGCACTCCCGCTGATAGTTGCGGTGCAGCCAGGTCGCTTGCATTGGCTTTACCCCAGAGATGTTTTGATAATGGCGACCAGCGGGGCCAGTTGCTCCCAGTCCATAGCCGCATTCAACGACAGGCGCAGGCGAGAGGTTCCGGCCGGCACCGTCGGCGGACGGACCGCCTTGACCCAATAGCCTTGTTCGCAGATTCGATCGGCGGCGGCCACGGCGCGGGTCGCATCACCAACCATGACCGGCACGATGTTGCTGCTGCCGCGGGTCTTAAGACCGACCGACCGCAACCCCTGCCGGAATTGCTCGGCCAGTTGGCCCACCTTAGCGCGCTGCTCCTGCATCATTGGAATCTGGCGGAGCACGAAGCAGAGCCAATGCACCGATACCGGCGGCAATCCGGTGGAAAAGATCTGCGAGCGGGCGGTGTTGAGGAGAAAATCAATCAGGAGCTGAGTGCCAACCACAAAAGAGCCTTGCCCGCCGTAGGCCTTGCCGAAGGTGCCGGTCAGGATTTCAATATCGCGATGCACCCCCTGTTCTTCCGCCAGGCCGCAGCCGGAAGCGCCCCTGATGCCGACCCCGTGGGCCTCATCCACATAGAGCGTAGCCCGAAATCGATCCTTGATTCGCACCAGATTTGCCAGATCGGCGGCGTCGCCATCCATGCTGAAAATCGATTCGGTGACGATAAAAACCTGACGGTAGCGATCCCGATCCTGGGCAAGCGTCTGTTCAATAGCCTGATAGTCCAGATGGGGATAGCGAATCACCTTCGCCCGTGATAAGCGCATGCCGTCGATCAGGCTGGCATGGCAGAGTTTGTCGGCCAGAATCAAATCCTGCTTGCCGGCTAGCGCCGGCAGGATGCCGATATTAATGTGGTAGCCGGAGTTGAAGACCAAGGCCGCCTCCGCCCCATAGAGCGCGGTCAACTGCTGCTCAAGTTGGGTATAGGGCCGAGTGTTGCCGGTCATCAGGCGCGAGGCGGTGCTGCCAAGGCCGTAACTTTCAAGGAGATTCTCAACGTTTTGTTCGCGATAAAAAGTATCCAGCAGCCCGCGATTAGTGGCCAGTCCCAAATAGTCGTTGCCAGCCAGATTGAGATATTGGCGGCCATTGATATCGATGCGACCATGGTCCAGATGGACCACCGGCACCAGATGGCGCAATTGCCCCTGCCCTTTGATTTCTTCTAACTGCTCGGCGAGTTGCTGTTGTAAATCCGACATGGGGAGAAATTATCCTAAAAATTGCGCATAGAGGGCATCGCAGTACCCCACGAGAAGACGATCCCCGATCAGCAACGTCGGCGCCCGCAGCGTCCCGGTGCGACCTAGCGTCTGTTTGAGAATATCCTCTTTGCTGTTGCTCTTCGGGTCAAAGCTCAGGTACTTTTTACCGCTGGCCACGACTATTTCCTTGGCATTGGCGAGCAGGCGCCAAGCGTCTTCGCCGGCTAGCGCTTCTTTCCTGGCATCGACGATCTCTTGGGGGGACAGGTTGTTCCGGTGCAGCACCTCCAGTGCCTTGATGCACGAGGTTCAGCCTTTTCTCAGGTAGGCCCATTGTATCTGCATATACTTCCTCCGAGATGGTTGCAACAGATTGATTTGGAGTGATGCGGCGGGAACTAGCGCCCATGAGAGTCACAGACAGGCCAGGCACCACCTTCACCTTCTTATTCTTCGCGTTTGATCGTTTCCCAAAAAGAAAAAATCCACTATAGAAAAAAGACGGCGGAAGATCAAGACCGGACCAACAGGAGATCACAACATGACCACACCTTCGGAGAACGTCGGCCCCCAGGGCGACCTGCTGCTGCGGACCATGCCAATGCCGGCCGACACCAGCTTCAACGGTGATATTTTCGGCGGCTGGATCATGTCGCAGATGGATATTGCTGGCAGCATCATGGCCAAAGAGGTCACCCGAACCCGCACGGCCACGGTGGCGGTGGAGAGCATGAAATTCATCAAGCCGGTCAGGGTGGGCGATGTGGTCTGCTGCTACGGCCGAGTGGTGCGGATCGGTACCACCTCGCTGACCATCATGCTCGAGGTCTGGGTCCGCCCGGTCCTGCCCTCGACCGAAGCACGATTTACCACCTTCAAGGTAACCGAAGCGGCCTTCACCTATGTGGCCATCGGCGAGGACGGCAAAAAACAGCCGATCAACAAGGAGCGGCTTCTTCTGCCGTAGAACCAAGCCCTCTCAGTTGGAGAGTACCGCGGTGTCTTCCAGGGCGATCTCCAGTTCCGCCAGATCGATCTCGGTGAGGTTGAGCAAATTGGCCTCCACAGTGGCGGGCAGAACCAGAGTAGGATCCTTGGTCAGCCCGATACCGAGTTTGTGGCAGACCAGATTGGCCATGCGCACCAGCAGGAGCAGGGAGTTTTTATCGTCGATCTCCGCAGTATGGTGGTCCCGGGCGATGACGCAAAAATACTCGGGCATGTTCCACTGTTTGAGCAACTTATTTCCTTCCCTGGCATGCAGTTTGGCCATGGCCTCCATCAGCAGGCCGTCGGTAATTTTCAACGCACTGTTTTTGCGTTTGACATGCTCGATCACCACCAGGATGAGCAGTTTGCCGACGTCATGGAACAGCCCGCCGAAAAAAGCCTGGCTCTGATCCACCCCGTAGGTGTGCCGCTTGGCCAGCCATACCGTACCATAGGCACACCCCACCGCATGCTGCCAGAGTTTTTTCATCAACAGGCTGATGGTCTTATCCGTGCTTTTGAAGTGCTGCTTTGAGGCGGCCAGTAGCACGATTTTTTCGATCTCCTTCATCCCGAGCCGCATGATGGCCGCGCGCACGGTGCCGATCTCCGCCAATCCCCGATAAAATGATGAATTGGCGATTTTCAACACCTGGGTGGCCAGGGCCTGGTCCGAGATGATGATCTTCTCGAGGATTTGCAAATCCGGCTCTTTTTTGGCCATTTCCTGCTGAATACGGGCAGCGGCGGAGTTAAACACCGGCAGGCTGACCGCGTCTGATTCAATACATTGGTTAATAACGTCGATAAGAGAAATAGGCGCCGTCATCGTTATTCACCCGAAAGACGGCGGAGTTCGACGAGGGGGCGCGGCGGACTGAAGATGGGCAGACACCGCAGGACCTCGTCCAGGGTGGTGACCCCGGCCGCGGCTTTGACCAGACCATCTTCCAGCAGGGAGATCAAGCCGGAATGCTCGATGCTGATGGTGCGGATCTCATAACTGGTTTTGCGTTCCAAAATAGCATTGCGTACCCGTTCGTTGAGCACCAGCAGCTCGAAAACCCCTATCCGCCCCCGGTATCCGGTCTGCTTGCAGAGATTGCACCCCCTTCCCTTTTTGAAGGCGGCCCCCTGCAGGTCGTTCTGGGTGCAGCGCAAGCGCTGGAGTTGGACGGGCGTGGGCTTGGCATCGACCGCGCAGGACGGGCAGACCCGCCGCAGCAACCGCTGCGCCAGGATACTGATCACCGTGGAACTGACCAGGTAGGGGGCAATGTCCATATTAAGCAGGCGGATGAGCCCGCCGATGCTGTCTTCGGTGTGAAAGGTGGACAGCACCTTGTGGCCGGTCAGGGCAGCCTGGACCGCCACTTCCGCCGAGTAGGTGTCGCGGATCTCGCCGATGACGATAATGTCGGGATCCTGACGGACGATATGGCGAAGGGTCTCTTCGAAGGTCAGGTCAATCTTCGGGTCGATCGAACACTGGGCCACACCTTCGATAACGTATTCAACCGGTTCCTCAGCGGTGATAATGCTGACCTGCGGACTATTGAGGGTATGGATACAGCTGTAAACGGTCGAGGTCTTGCCCGATCCGGTCGGACCGGTCACCAGGACCACCCCGCTGGGCTGATAAACCGCATCCTCGAGAAACCGGGACAACATCCGCGGCGACAAGCCGATCGCCTGGAGGTCGTAAAGATCCTGCTTACGGTTGAGGAGACGAAGCACGATTTTTTCGCCGTGGATGGTGACATAAAAGGAGACCCGCAGGTCCATCTGGCCCTCATCGTACTCAAAGAGGATGCGTCCGCCCTGATGCCTCCGTTTTTCGGTGATGTCGGCCTGGCACATAATCTTCATGCGGCTTGACAACGCCAGAATGATCTCCTTGGGATAATCCTTGAAATGGTTAAGGACCCCGTCTTCGCGAAACCGAACCTGCAGCCGGTCCTCCATGGGCTCGATATGGATGTCGCTGGCATTGTTCTTGATCGCGCCCAGGATGATGGAATTGACCGTGCCGACCACGGTGGAAGTGTCAACCGCCATAGCCGGCCCTGCTTTTTTCTCGGCCAGGAATTCAATGACTTTTTTAATGGTTCGGCTTTGGGCGATGATCGGGACGATATCATTGCCCATCAGTCGCTTGGCGGCCTGCACGGCCTCATGGTCAAGGGGATCGGCAAAGGCGACGCGGACCAATCCGTCATCGCTTTTAATGGGGACGAAGCCGTGCATGAGCATCAGCGTCTTCGGTATTCTATCGCACAGCTGCTTGTCGATGGTATTGAGGGCGGGCTCGATAAAGGGGTAGCCCATCTGGATGGAAAGGACCTCGATGAAGACCTGTTCCTCGATGAAATTATGCTTCACCAGGATCCGGCCGAGCTTTTCATGGGTTTCGCTTTCCTGTTGGATCCGGCAGGCGGCTTCCAGGTCTTCCGGAGAGATGTAGCCCAATTCGATCATCAGATCGCCGATACGGACCGAGGAAGAGGACTTATTGAGCACCTCTTTGACATCCTGATCGGAAACGAATTTCAAATCCTTGAGAATTTTCAACAAAGACCGGAAGGAGGTGAGTTTGGCCTGGATCCTGGCCGCGTGCTCCACCTGTGCCCGGGTGACCTTGTTCACCTCCAGCAAGAGGCTAATGATGGTGCCGTAGTTTTCTGTCGAGGGTGTGGCCATAAAGTTCGCAGTACGCCCCAAGGGCGGGAAAGAAAAAAACAGGCAGAGGAGGAAACGGACACACCCATTCTTCTTCCCTTGAAATGGAAAGGTCGGAGGCTGAGCGGCGGATCCTTACCTGTAGTGTTTTGATACTTTAGAAAAAAAACTATACGTGGAATCGATTCCCGGTTCAAGCAATTCCAGGCCTAAAGATCGTATCTTATAGATTATTAAGGGGTTGGGGCGCAATCCCCCTCGACGGCCGGCGGCGGGTTCGCGCCGGTCATGGCACGGGGCTGCACATAGCGATCGAACTCCTCGCCGGTCAGCAGACCAAGCTCAATGGCCGCCTGGCGCAGAGAGAGGTTGTCGGCATACGCTTTTTTAGCGATGACAGCGGCCTTTTCGTAGCCGAGATGGGGGTTAAGGGCGGTCACCAGCATCAGGGAATGGCGGAGATGGCGGTCGATGGTTTCCGAAACTGGTTGGATGCCGATGGCGCAGTTGCGGTCAAAGGAACGGATGACATCCGCCAACAGGGTAACGCTCTGGAGAAAATTGTAAATAATCAGCGGCTTGAAGACATTGAGCTCGAAGTTACCCTGACTGGCGGCAAACCCGATGGCCGCATCGTTGCCAAACACCTGGCAGGCAACCATGGTCACGGCCTCCGCCTGGGTTGGATTGACCTTGCCCGGCATGATCGAACTGCCGGGTTCGTTGGCCGGGATGGTGATTTCCCCCAGCCCGCAGCGGGGCCCGCTCGCCAGCCAGCGGACATCGTTGGCGATTTTCATCAGGTTGGCAGCCAGCCCCTTGATGGCGCCGCCGGCATAGACCAGCTGGTCGTGCGCGGTCAGGGCGTGGAATTTATTGGACGCCGAGTAGAAAGTCTTGCCGGTATCATCCGTCAACTGCGCGGCCACTGCCGTACCGAATCCGACAGGGGCATTGAGGCCGGTGCCCACTGCGGTGCCGCCGATGGCCAGGAAGCGCAGGTGCTGCGAGGACTCGCGCAACTGCAGCTGGCTGCTGGCGAGCATCGCGCCCCAGCCGCTGATTTCCTGCCCCAGGGTGAGCGGGGTGGCGTCCTGCAGATGGGTCCGGCCGATCTTGACAATCCCGGCGAACTCCGCCGCCTTTTGCTCCAGGGTTTGACGCAAGGCTTCCACGGCCGGCAACAGTTGCTCTTCCATCGCAAAAACCGCGGCCACATGCATGGCCGAGGGGAAGACATCGTTGGAACTCTGCGAGAGATTGACATGGTCGTTAGGGTGCACCGGCCGGCCCTGTTCCCACCCCCCGGTGGCGATGAACGTCGCCCGGTTGGCAATCACCTCGTTGACGTTCATGTTGGTCTGGGTGCCGCTGCCGGTCTGCCAGACCGACAGGGGAAATTCCTGGTCATGCCGGCCTGCCAGGATCTCGTCGCAGACCTGGAGGATCAGGTCCCGAATTGCGGTCGTCAGCCGGTTCTGCCGATGGTTTACCTGGGCACAGGCTTTTTTCAGACGGACCAGCCCGTAAATCAACGCCAGGGGCATCAGTTCGCCGCCGATGTTGAAATTGCGGCGGCTGCGTTCGGTCTGCGCCCCCCACAACCGTTCCGCGGGGACCTGAATCTCCCCCATGGTATCGTGTTCGAGGCGGTAGTTCATGATGTCTCTCCTTTCCAGCGGAGGTTGGCGAAAAAGTAAACAAATCCTTAGAAAAGCAATAGCGAGGAAGCAAAGGGAGGGCAAGTTGTTTCTGGCCTGGCCATCAAGCCAATCCCGAACCGACCTTTTTCACGGTTTTATTGAACAGCCATTGCTCCCTGGCCGGCACTGGGGAAGGGAAAAACCCCATTACTTCCGGCAAAGAATTGGTTATAAAAAAGGAACCCTTGCCGATCGCCCATGACGGTTGCCCTAACCCTTTTGTCTTCATTACCTTTTTGGAATATAATCACTCGGGACGCTACAGCTATGGAAGAACCTCTCAGCCCGGTTGACGCCGAACAGCGTCGCCGAAAAAGCATGCTGGCGGTCCAAGTCGGACTGGTGGCCAATGTTCTGCTGGCCGTCCTCAAGGCCCTGTTCGGCATCCTCGGTCACAGCCCTGCCCTGCTGGCCGACGGCATCAATTCGACTTCGGATGTGGCCTATGGGGTGGTGGTCAGCATCTTTGTCCGCCTGTCGGGAAAACCTGCCGATCACGAGCACCCCTACGGTCATGACCAGTTGGAAAGCGTAGCTGCGGTGGTGGTCGGGGCTTTTGTGGTCACCACCGCCATAGCCATCTTCTGGCACACCATCGATACGATCTACGAACTGCTGACTGTCCGACAGGAGACGGGCGGAGCCGACCTGATCACCCTGTGGATCGCCCTGTTCGTCATTGGCCTCAAGCTCTACCTGACCGTCTGGACCTACGGAGTCAGCCGCCGGGTGGGCAGTGGGGTAGTCCTGGCCCTGGCCCAGGATCACCGCAATGATATTTTCGCCTCTTCGGCGGCCGCCGTCGGCATTTTTTTCGGCCGCCAAGGCTACCCGTGGATCGATCCGCTGGCGGGGGCGGTGGTCTCCCTGATCATTCTCCACACCGGGGTGGAAATCCTGCGCTCGGCCACCGCCGATCTCATGGACACCCTGCCCGGCAAGGAACTGGCTGGAAAAATACGGGCAGTGCTGGCGGAGGTTGCCGGGGTACTGGAGATTGAAGAGGTTCACGCCCATCGTTTCGGCCCTTACCTAGTGGTCAACCTCACCATCGGCATCGACGGCGCGCTTAGTCTGGCCCAAGGCGATCAGATCGCCACCGCGGCGGAAGAGACCCTCCTGTCCCGGATTGAAAACCTGCGGCGGGTGTATGTCCATTACCACCCGATCCAGGGTGCAGTATTGACTCGTCCGGAGGTGGAACCATGACCGGCCGGAAGTGCAGCTTTCCAGGAAGAGGGTTGACCGCCGCGCCTCTCCTGATCGTTCTCCTGTCGATCCTGCTGTTTTCCGGCTGTGCCCGCCGCTCCGGAAGCGTTGGGCAAGAACAGCAGATGATAGCGGTCGAGACCGCGCTCGAAGCCGGTCTGGAACGCGCACTGGCACCTTCTTTTCTCCTCCAGGGAACCCAGGAACGCCATAACCGGGTAGGCAGGGCTGAGGCCATCAAGCAGCTCGGCCGAGCCCAGGTGACCATCAATACCGCCCAACCGATCATCTATGCCGGCCGTCGCCCCTTTACCACTTCCCGGGGCACCTATACCAATCTGGTCTACCGGATCCATTTCCCGGCAACCCCTTTCAGCTGGGCGCCCTTTCACCTGGGAGCAGGGGACCATGTCGGCCTGCTCGTCATCCTCACCCTTGATGCCCGCCAGCGCCCCCTGCTGGTGACCACCGCCAATACCTGCGGCTGCTATGCGATCAGCATCCCCACCGCCGCGCTGCCGCCCTCCAGCTATCCCGACCATTGGCCGACAACACCCCTTTCGGTCTATGGGGAGCAATTACCCGCAAGATTGCCGGCGCTGGAGGCGGATGAAACCCTCCAGGTAGCGGTCCGGGCCGAGGTGCACCGGGTGATGGGCTTAAGTGTCGTCGCCAAAGATACCGCAGTCCCCGGCACGGTCCAACAAACGGACGCAGCGGGACTCGCCGAACTGGACAGCCTCAAGACCCTGCCGCTGGGCGACGGGACCTACACCAGTTTCTATTATGAACGCTGGCCGATGACCGGGCATGTCAAAGGGGCGATCAAACCCTGGGAATCTCTGCTCCTCAGCCTGGTGAGCCTGGATTTTTGGGTCGGGATGGACAAGGAATACGTTGGCGCTCCGACCAGCACCAATCCTTTTTACACCAGCCTGAAACCCTGGAACCGAAGCGCCTCGGACCTGAACGATTTTGCCGCCTATCTCCGCTTCAACGGATGGAAACTATGACGACCAATTGTTGGCGATGGCTACCTGCTGGCCGATGCGGCTGGGTGGCCGCCTATTTGCTCGGTTACGCCCTGCTGATGGCTGGAACGCCGACCATCGCCCCGGCGGGCGAAGTGGTTCTGCTCGAGGAACAGTTTGCTTCCCTGGCCCGGTGGCAGCCCCAACCCTTTGCCAAGATTCCCCGGCACTCCCGCTACAGTGCGGTTACCCTGGATGGGCGCTCCTGCCTGCTGATGGAGAGTGACAACTCGGCCTCGGCCCTGGTGCTGACCCAATCGTTTAATGTCTATGAACACCCGGAGCTCGCCTGGCGCTGGAAAGTCAGCAACGTCTTTGCCAAGGGGGACAGCAGCAGCAAGTCGGGAGACGACTACCCGGCCCGTCTCTATGTGATGTTTGCCTATGATCCGGACCGCGCCTCCTTGGGGAAGCGGCTCCAATACCAACTGGCCAAGACCATCTACGGGAAGTATCCGCCGGACAGTTCCATCAGCTACATCTGGGACAACCGCAACACGGGTGCAGCCGTCATCACCAATGCCTATACCAGTGAGGCCAAAATGATTCCGGTCGATACAGGCCCTGAAAAGGTCAACACCTGGCAGGAACACACTGTAGATATCGTCAGGGATTACCGGTTGGCGTTCGGCCAGGATCCTCCGGCCACCGCCACCTTGGCAGTGATGAACGATTCGGACAATACCCACGAATCGGCCCAGGCCTGGATCGATTATATTCGGATTTTTCGTCCGCGGTGAGTGCGGTTGCACGGCAGGAAGGGAGCCTGCCCGCAAGCCCCGGTCGGCTGCCGTAACCACGGCGGACCAATGGACCCACCGCTTAGGTCGGGTAGGGCTCGACCCGGTTGCGGCCGGTCCCCTTGGCGCGATAGAGGGCCTGATCGGCAAGTTGCAGCAGGTCTGCCGCTGTCTTGGGCCGATGGACATGCAGGGAGGCGACCCCGATACTGGTGGTCACCGGCCATTGTTGCCCCTGCTCGCTGAACCGATGGCTTTCGACCAGGGCCCGGATCTTCTCGGCGACAAACAAGGCGTTCTCGAGGTTGGTGCTGGGCAGCGCCACAATGAATTCCTCGCCGCCGAACCGGGCGGCCAGATCACCGCCACGGACATTTTTCTTTATTAACGCACCTACGGTTTTCAATACATAATCACCAAAACCGTGTCCGCAGCTATCGTTGACCTTCTTGAAGTGATCGAGATCAAAAAAGAGGCAACTGAGATCAATGCCGATGCGCAACGCCCTGACAAACATCTCTTCAAAGGCCTCCTGAAAATAACGTTTACTGCGCAGGCCGGTCAGCCTTCGAAAAAAAGCTGATCCTGCTGCATACGAGGAGCTGAAAACAAGTCTCTGGAAATTACTTTGCAACACCCTTTTAT
>JAFLKR010000122.1 GCA_019163135.1 Desulfobulbaceae bacterium
GTGAGCACAATCGTCCGATCATCGGGACGGGTGACCTTGAACATGGGGTTGTCGGTAAAGCGGCCGTCAAGCCAGCTGCCGATATCCTGGAGAATGACCTGCATGGAATCCACCCCCGCCCCGTTGTCCGGCTCAAAGCGGCCGTCCCGCTCGATCATTTTTTGCATTCTGCCGTCATGCATCAGCAAAAGGGAGTGCAGGGGGCTGAGATATTCCCAGCGCAGCGACTGAGGTGCCTGAAAGGCGAACACGCCACGGGAGAGCAGCGGCCGGACGAGGATTTTCAAATGTTTTTCCTGGGTGAAATTCGCCTGTACGGAACGGAGACGAACGGATGGGCCGGTGGATGGAGCGGCCCCGACAACAGCCGGGTGCAGAAGCAAACAGAGCACCAAGCAGAGCATCGTTCGCAGGATCACAGCATGCCGCCATTGACCGAAAGCACCTGCCCGGTAACATAGGAGGCCGCATCGGAGCAGAGAAAGGCTACCACGCCGGCCACCTCTTCCGGCCTGCCGATACGGGCCATGGGAATCAGATTTTTGATGTATTCCTTGGGGGCCTTCTCGATCATGTCGGTCTCGATCAGCCCCGGTGCCACCACATTAACCCGGATCCCCAGGCGGGCAACCTCCGAGGCGACCGTTTTGCTGGCCGCATTAAGACCGGCCTTGGCCGCCGCGTAATTGGCCTGTCCCCGGTTGGGCATCAGGGAGGCGGCCGAGCTGATCGAAACGATCGCTCCCCGCCGGTTGCGCACCATCCGCTCCAGCACCGGCCGGGTCATATTGTAGAATCCGTGCAGACTGGTCTCGATCACCCCGTGCCAACTCTCCGGCGACATCATCATAAACAACCCGTCGGCGATGGTCCCGGCATTGTTGACCAGGATATCGATGGTGCCCAGTCGGTCGCCAATCGCAAAGACGGCCGTTTCCGCCGCTTCCCGATCGCGGACATCGAACTGGCAGATCTCGCCGCTCCCGCCGGCGGCCAACACCTGGGCAAGGGTTTGCTCCGCGCCTGCCAGGTTGCGCCTACAGTTGATCACCAGATAGCATCCGACTTTGGCCAGTTCCACACAGATGGCTCTGCCGATCCCGCCGCTGCCGCCGGTGACAATCGCGACTTTTTGTTTATTTTCCGTTGTCATGTTTTTCCGTCAGGGTTGATACAGTTGCAGGACCACCTCGGCGATGAGTTGGTCGTTGTGGTAGAGTCGACTGGTTACTTCGCGAAATTTATCGAAAATGAGGGTGTTCTCCGCGTCGGCCCTGACAGTGCTGCCCAGCGGCAGGTGATCAATGAAAAAATCTGCCCGCTTGACTCCCACCAGCCATCCGCTCTGATCAGAGTCCCGCCCCAGGGTTTGAATCCGGTCCCAGCCGTTGCACACCCCGGCCGTCTGGGCGGCCAGCTCAACACAGATGAGCGGAGCCACCCCCTGCTGGTCGGCCATCGGCCAGGCTTGCTGGACGGTACTCAGCGTCACCGCATGTTTGGCGTCAACCTCCAGAACCTCGCCGATAAGCAGCATGATCCCTCGGTGCGGGAGCAGATCCTCAAGGGTGAACGAGGAGAATTCTATGGTGTTCATACGATTTTCAACGGGCTGCTCTTTCAAAATGCGACGGCGCTCATTGCTCTTCATGGCCCCAACGGGTAAAAAACCATTTTTTGCTTACAGCTCGATATCGCTGTCTTAATGACAAATATACAAAAAAGGCTATAGTAGTCTTTTTTTCTTTCCTTGCATTATTTTTCAACAACGGGTGGGCTTCTTCCGCAGAGAAGAAGTTTACACACCATGACTTGAACAGGTGGAGCACAGATGAACGAACGTATCGAAGAACTCAAGGTCAAACTCATTGAGTTGCTGAACCTGACCGATGTCACACCTGAAAATTTCGACGAAAACGCCCGACTGGTGGGTGGCGATCTCGGCATTGACTCCATCGATGTCCTGGAGATGGTCGTCATGGTAGAAAAAGATTATGGCGTGGTGATCAACAGCCAGGAGGTCGGCGAGAAGGTCTTCGCCTCCCTTACCTCCCTGGCCGACTTTATCCAGGCGCATACCCCGGGCAACGCCGTTTGAACTTAGGGCCGGTATACATAGCCGCTGCCGGGATCGTCAGTCCGCTCGGCTGGGGATTGGCCGCCACGGAAGCAGCACTCCGGGAAAACAGCTCGGCCATCGGCCCCTTGGATGTTTTTCCCCTGCTGCAGGGAGCATCGTTGCCGGTCGGTCAGGTTGCGGAGATGGACAGTTCCCTGTGGCCGTCGAGAACCCACCGGCTGGCGCGCGTTGCGGCCCGCATGGCCATGGCGGGTTGCCTGGAACCGCCCGACGCGGTAATTCTTGGCTGCACCACCGGCGGCATCCTGACCACGGAACAACTCCTGCGTGCGGGTGAATCCAAAAAAGAAGCCTATCGCTATCACGGTCTGTTCAGCGTAGCCGAAGATATCGCCGAACAACACCACTGCTCGGGACCCGCGCTCACCGTGTCCATCGCCTGCTCCTCGGGGGCGGTTGCCATCGCCCTGGCATTGCAGCTGCTGCGAACCGGCAAGATACGGCGTATTCTTGCCGGCGGCGTTGATGCGCTCAGCCGTCTGACCTATTTCGGCTTTCACGCCCTCCAACTGGTCGACCGAAACGGCTGCCGTCCCTTCGATATCTCCCGCCAGGGTTTGGCCGTGGCCGAAGGAGCAGGCATGCTCCTGCTGACCACAGAACGGCCGGACAACCCTCTGGCCGTCCTCCTTGGCGCCGGACTTTCCTGTGATGCCCACCACCCTACTGCCCCGCATCCCGAGGGACGCGGGGCACTCAAAGCCATGCAGACGGCCTTGGACGACGCCGGGCTGCTGCCAGCCGCCGTCGACTACATCAACCTGCACGGCACCGGCACCCCGGACAACGATCGGGCCGAAGCCCTGGCGATCACCTCACTCTTCCCGGCGCCGCCCGCCCTGAGCTCGATTAAGGGGGCCACCGGTCACAGCCTGGCGGCTTCAGGGGCCATCGAAGCCGTGATCTCCTGTCTCGCCATTGCTCGCGGCTTTGTTCCCGGCAACACCGGTTGCCGGCAGCCGGACCCTGCCCTCAACTTGACGCCGCAGACCGTTTTCCTGGCTCGACCCGTCGGCACCGTGCTCTCCAACTCCTTTGGTTTCGGGGGCAACAATGGCTGCCTGGTCTTCGGCCGGGACGAGAGTTCGCCCACCGTCAACCAAAAGGAAAGAGGCGATCTGCTGGCCATTCACGGCAGCGCCTGTCTGACCGGCGCCGGTTTGAAGCCGTCGACGTTGGCTCAACTGCACGTCGGCGCCTCAATTGCCGGTATGCTTGCCCCCAATCAGTTAGAAGCACAGTTGCCGCCCCGACTCATCCGCCGGATCAAGCGGCTGGCCCGTCTTGCCCTGCTGCTGGCGAGTTCCGCCCACGAGGATACAGAAGGCAAGGAAAAACCCGCGGCGGTGTTCATGGGTACCGGTTGGGGAGCGCTGTCGGAAACCTATGATTTCCTCAGTCGATTGACCGAATCCGCCGAACAGTTCCCTAGCCCGACGGACTTTGTCGGCTCAGTGCACAACGGCCCGGCCAGTCAGGTGGCGATCCTTTTCCAAGCCACCGGCGCCAACGTCACCACCAGCGGCGGCGATTATTCCTTTGAACAGGCCTTGCTGGCCGCGCAATCCCTGCTGGAAGCTACCGACCAATCCGCCCTGTTACTCGGTGCTGACGAAGGACACGATCCCCTCTCCTTCCGGCTCGACCCCTCGATCACCTCCGGCCCCCTCGCTGATGGTGGAGGGGCGCTGTATGTCAACCGTGATCCCAGTGGTGCCCGTGGCCTGGTTCGCTTGGCTTTCTATGGGCGTGGCCAGGCGGACGATCTTCCGGACCGATTGATCGCTGCCTTGGGCGGAGCCGCATGCATCCAAAACGACTACGCCGCAGTGTTTGCCGGTGTACCGGCTGGCATTTGGGATCAGGGCAACCGGCAATTGGCAGGCTTTCTCGGTCGAATCGGTAAAGGGCTGCCGGTGTGCCGCTATCGTGATTTTACCGGTGAATTCGCCTCCGCCTCCGCCGTGGCAGCGGTCATGGCCGTTTCCTTTCTGGAGGCCGGCTGCATTCCCGGCGCTCTCGTTGGCGGTGCCGACGTACCGCTCGAATCAAACCAAAAAATTCTCGTGCTGGGGACAGGGCACTGCCTTACCGCCATGGAGTTTATGCGGCCATGAGAGTTCTGCTGATTTCGCCTAACACCCTCACCGATCCCTACCCGGTCTATCCCCTCGGTTTGGATTATGTTGCCGGGTCAATTGCCGAAGAGCATGAGGTCCGGATCGCCGATATGCAGACAGTCGGCTTAGAAGCACTGGCCGAACTCCTCAAGCATTTCGCCCCCGAGATCATCGGCCTCTCCTGCCGGAATATCGACAACACCGATGCCAGCGCCCCCCTCTATTTCCTGACCGGTTATCACGAGCTGGTGGCTTGGTTGCGGGAGCGGTCCCCAGCGGTCATCGTCTGCGGCGGTTGTGGATTCACCATCATGCCGGCCCAGATTTTCGCGTTCCTGGGGGTCGATTACGGCATCATCGGCGAGGGGGAACGATTCGGCTTGCTGGTCGAGGCCCTGAAAAACAACCAAAATCCGGCGGAGGTCCCGGGAGTGCTGGTTGCCGGGGGCCACACCACGCCACCGCCCCCCTGGCAAGGAGAACGGAGCCGCAGATTCCCCCCGGAGGCCGGACACCACCAATTTTATGTGCAACAGGGCGGCATGCTCAACCTGCAGAGCAAACGAGGCTGCTCATTTCGATGTGTGTACTGTCCCTATCCACGCATTGAAGGAAACGCCCACCGCCTGACGGAACCCGAGGAGGTAGCCCAAACCGCCCTGCAATTGCAGGCTGCCGGCGCCAAATATTTTTTCATCACTGACTCCGCCTTTAATTCCGATGTCGAGCACAGCCTGGCGGTGGCGAGCGCCCTACGGTCCGCCGGAGTTACGATTCCCTGGGGGGCTTTCTTTGCCCCCATCAAACTACCGCCGAAATATTTCCAGGTTATGGCGACTGCGGGTTGCCGACACGTGGAGTTCGGCACCGAATCGCTGGCTAACTCGATGCTCAAAACCTATCGGAAACCCTTTCAGGCACGGGATGTCTTTAATGCCCACCGGCAGGCACGTGCTGCCGGACTCCATGTCGCCCACTATTTCCTCCTCGGCGGTCCGGGGGAGTCGGCGGCAACCGTTACCGAAAGCCTGAACGGCATTGAGCAACTGGACAGGACCGTCTGCTTTTTTTTTATCGGTATCAGAATCTATCCTGGAACCGCTTTGTACGATATGGCCTTGGTTGAGAGCAAAATCGACCGGCAGACCGACCTGCTGCAACCCGTCTTTTATGTACCGGACCACATCAACCGGGAAACAATAGCGACCTTGGTCACCCAACGAGGGGCCGGGCGGAGCAACTGGGTGGTCGGTTCCGGCGGCACCGACACCGCCACAGTGGTACGCACCCTGCACCAACGTGGATTCATTGGGCCGCTTTGGGAATTTTTGGCACGATAGAGGAGACTTATATTTTTCATACAACGCCAAGAGCCAAAAATCCGATCCTTCAAAAGAAGGAAGTTCAAGTCTGTTTGAACCGCAAGCCTTCCAGCGCAAAAGGCCCGTTACTTGCACAATCTCAATATTTTACCTGGACATAAAACGATAACATGTGGTATTCATTGCTCGATTTAGAGATACTCGGATCGGGTGAAACACTGGCTCAAGTCGTCGTCAATGACGAGTCGCTATGGTTTTCCGGTCATTTCCCCGATAACCCTATTCTGCCGGGTATCGCCCAGTTGAATATGGTCGCCGATATTATTGCCCTTTCAAGACAAGAAAGCCTGTATATCAAACGCCTCAACAGGGTGAAATTCAAAAAGATCGTCAGGCCGGGCGAACAACTCACTATCCACGCCACGGCCACAAGCACCACAGGCCTCTATACCTTTCACATCACCCATGAAACCCAAGCCGTCTGCTCCGGTATAATGTCCCTTGCCGACAAACAGCCTTTACCACAATGCTTATGACCAACGATATCGATCAAACCATTAGCCGCATAGCCGCAATCATCATCAATGAACTCAAGCTGGAAGATGTGACCCCGGAAACCTTCGATGCCGATCTCGATCTGGTGGACGAGGTGGGCATTGACAGCATGGATCTCGCCACCATCGCCTTGGTGATTCGGGACGAATTCGGGATCAGAATCGATGAGGACGACTACCCCAAATTGACCACCATCCGGATCATCGGCGAGTATATTGCCGAAAAGCGGAGCAGCGGCGAATAAATGACCGGCCAAGTGTCACAGGACGAAGGATGTAAATTTTCCGACATCATCGCCATCCCCGCCATCAGGGACCGCTGGGAGAAGGTTCGCCGCTATTTCTTCCTCCGGGAATCGACCTACGACATGACCAATCGCTGCAACATCCGTTGCGATGGCTGTTATTTTTTTAATGGCGAGAAACAGTTCGCTCCCGAAAACCTGGACGAATCCGCATGGCAGCAGCTCATGGCAGCGGAAAAGGCGCGGGGGATCACCTTTGCGGTGCTGGCCGGGGCCGAACCTTCACTGGTACCCCAGCTCTGCCGAATCTGCGCCGAGACCATTCCCCTCGGGGCAATAGCCACCAACGGTCTCAAGGCGATACCCAGCGAAATCGACTACCGCATTCATATTTCGGTCTGGGGCAACGACGGCACCAGCAAAGCGATCAGGAAGGCCGAAGCCATGCTTGACCGACAGCTGGCCAATTACCGCAACGACCCCAGGGCCGTCTTTGTCTACACCTTCACCCCGCACAACATCGAAGAGGCCCGCGACGTCACCGGCATGCTGGCGGACAATGGCCAGCAGATAACCTTCAATATGTTTTCCGCGCCCATCGGGTATAACGGACCCCTTCGCCATACGCCCTCGACCCTTGCCGCAACCCGCGAGATGATGACCGAATTGCTGGCGAAGTATCCCCAGTCCGTCCTTTTCTCCCCGTATAACATTGTCGCCCACACCCATGAACTGGGGCTGCACGCTCTGTTTTCCTGTTCCTATCCGCGGATGAACTCGTCAACAGCCATCGGTCTGGGCCGGTCATTCCGCCAATATCGGACCGACCTGCAATGGGACCGCGATGCCGCCTGCTGCGTCCCGGATACCGATTGTGCCGACTGCCGCCATTATGCGGCCGGAAGCGCGGTAGTGACCGCCAGAATGTATCGCCATGCCACCAACCCAGACACCTTTTCCGCCTGGCTGGACTATGTCGATACCTACCTGGCCATATGGGTACGGGGCTACGAAAAAGGCCCCCACCTCTGTGATCATCCCGTCAGCCCTCCAGACCGTCAATAGATGCACCATATACCGCTATGAAAACAGTCAGCTCACTGCTCGATGCCCAATGGCACGAACGCTACCGGCAAATATCCAAACTTAATATCCGCAGCTCCATCTATGATGTCACGGATCAATGCAACCTGCGATGCAAAGGCTGCTTCTTTTTTTCCTCCGGCGAGCACAAGGTCGCCTCCGAGGAAAAGGATATAACGAAATGGCATACCTTTGTGGAAAGCGAGATGGCCCGCGGGGTGAATCTGGCCATTCTCATCGGCGGTGAACCCACCCTCTGCCTTGATCGGATTGAGGCCTTTTACAGCCGTCTGCCAACCTTCTGCGCCACTAACGGCTTGATCAAAGTGCCTCGCGACCGGTTTCCGGATCTGATGGTCGGCATTTCCCTGTGGGGCGACAGGGAGGACGAAATGACGCTACGGGGCAAAGATACCTTTGGCATCTCCAGCGCCAATTATGGCGGAGACCCCAATGCCTACTATCTCTACACTATCACCCCCAAGCAGTTGGGCAAGATGGACAAAATTATTTGCAAAATTAGAGATGTGGGGTTAAAGGTCCACATGCAGCTACTCTCCAACGACGAGGGCGTGGACGGTTTTTCCTGGCAACCCGATGAGTTGCTCGCGGTTCGGGCGGAGATGGACCAAATGCTCGACAACTACCCCGCGACGGTGATTTCCTCGAAGTACTATCACCAGATCATCACCACCGGCAGGATGTGCGACCGTCAGTTTGGCTGGATGGAATGTCCCTCGGTCACCGCCCCCATCGACAAACGTAATCCCCGGCCAAAACGGCTAACCAACTTTATTCGCTGGGCCTCCGACCTCAAAACCATGCACCGCTGCTGCACCTCCGAGACCCGCGACTGTTCGACCTGCAAGGACGGCGCCGCCCATATGAGTTGGGTGATGGTCAACAAGCGACCGCATATGAACACCTCCCAGGATCTGCAGAATTGGATCGAAGTCTACGAAATGTTCGCTAAATTGTATCGGTTTATCCCCTGGTAGTCCACCGATCGCCGATGGAGTGGAAGCAAGCAGTTATCGTCGGCTATGACGCCATTTCGCCTTTGGGTAGTAACCTGAGCGCGCAATGGCAGGCTGCGCTGGCAGGACGAAGCGGCATCGGGCCGCTGACCCGTTTTCCGCTACGCGAAGACTTTCCCGTGCGGATCGCCGGACAGTTGCCGGATATCGACCACGAACCTTACCCCTTTCTTTCCGCCCGCCACCAAGCTGCCTGGCATTCTCCGGTGTTCAAATACGGCATGCTTTCGGTGGCTCGGGCGCTTGAGCGAAGCGGCATTGCTATCAGTGCGACCTTGGCCCCGCGCGTGGCGGTGACCTACAGTTCAGCGGTCGGCGGTCTCGATGCGGTTCTGGCTTCGGACCGGAAACTGCAGGCTGAACATAGGTTGCCCCACCCCTACGCCAATCCCAATGCCTGCATCAACATGATCGGCGGCAAAATCGCCATCCAGACCGGCGCCAAGGGACCGATCCTCTCGACCATCACCGCCTGTGCCACCGGCCTGACCTCGATGCTGGTCGGTGCCATGCTGCTCGCCCAGAACCGGGCCGATGTCGTTATCTGCGGGGCCGTGGATTGCGCCCTGGTCGAACCGATCGTGGCCGGTTTCTACACCATGAACGGCGTCTACAATCCCAAAAAAGACATGAAAGACGAACCGCCAGCCCTTGCTAGCCGGCCCTTTTCCCTTGACCGCCGCGGTTTTGTCATTTCGGAAGGTGCCGGTGCAATCATCCTGGCCACCAGGGAATTTGCTGCGGCCCATGGCCTGCACTACACCATCGAACTGGCGGGCTGGGGAATGACCTCCGATGCCCATCACTTTGTCATGCCCTCGCGGGACACCATCAGTCAGTGCATGACTGATGCCTTGATCGACGCCGGGGTGACTGCTGCCGATATAGCCGCAATCAATGCCCATGCCACCTCCACCCGGGTGGGCGACCAGGTTGAATTCGATGCCCTCAAGGCTGTCTTTCCCGGGACCTTGCCACCAATCAGTGCCAACAAATCCCTGATAGGGCATGCCATGGGGGCCTCCAGCGCCATCGAAACCATCTTCGCCCTGCGCGGCATGGAAGAAAATGTAGTGTTGCCGACTATCAATTATCAGCCCGATCCCGAGATCGAACTGGATTGCGTCGCCGAGGGAAAAAGAACGCTCTCTCAGGAGCATGTCCTGAAAAATGCTTTTGGGTTCGGCGGTTGCAACGCCTGTGCAGTCTTAAGAAAAGTCGCTTGAGAGCGATTGATAAGGAACGAGAATAGCAGAGTGAAGGCGCCACAAAACAGAAAAGTCGTCGTCATCGGTTATGGTGCCGCCACCGCCCTCGGCAACAACTTTGCCACGACCTGGGCAGGGGCAGTGGCCGGTAAGGCTGGATTCCGCAGACTGACCCGGTGCAAGGTGGAAACCCGCAGCCAGGTGGTCGGCGAGATTCCGGACTGGGATCCGAGCACGCTTCCCTTTGTGAGCCGTAAAGACGCCTCGTTGTGGAACGCGAATTTCGTCTTCCTGACCATGGAGATCTGCCGCCAGGCCCTGGAACATGCAGGGCTGACGATCGACCAGCAGACTGGCCCGCGCACCGCCTGCCTGATCGGCTCAGCCCTCAACGGCTCGGATGCCTACCGGGTCGCCATGGACAATTACACCCGGCTCGGACCGCTCAAGGTCAGTCCGTACCTGCTGCCCAACCTCTGCGCCAATCTTCCCGCGGGCAAGGCTGGCATGCTGCTGGGATTCACCGGGCCGATTTTCTCTCCCCAGGGGGCCTGTGCCTCCGGTAACCACGCCATCGGCATCGGGGCACGAATGATCCGCGACGGCGATTGCGACTTTGCCCTGGCCGGAGGTGCCGAGACCTGCTTGACGCCTGAAATCATTCTGGGCTTTGCCAATATGTTGGCCACCATCAAAGTCGGCCCCAAGGACCGCTCCTTTGCGGACCCCGCCCAGGCCTCCCGGCCCTTCAGCCTCGATCGCAAAGGATTTGTCCTTGCGGAAGGAGCCGGGGTGCTGGTCCTTGCAGCCGAAGAAGTGGCCCGCGCCCATGGCCTGTTACCCAGAGCCGAAATCGCTGGGGTCGGCTGGACCTCAGACGCCCATCATTTCACCCGGCCCAATGCCCAGACGGTTATCCGGGCGATGCAAGACGCCCTTGAGGACGCTGAAATCGCTCCGGAGGATATCGGCGCGGTCAACGCCCACGGCACCTCAACCCCCACCGGCGACGCCACCGAAGCCGAATGCATGCGGACGGTGTTTGGCCACCATTTGTCCCGGATTCCGATTTCAGCCAACAAATCCCAAGTCGGCCACAGCCTCGGGGCCTCGGCCGCCATTGAGGCCGCGCTCGGCATTGAAGCCATGCACCAGGGCCTCGTCCTGCCCACGGTCAATCATATCCCCGACCCCAGCCTCGCCGACCTGGATGTCGTCCCCAACGCCACCCGCCAACATGCTCACGAATGCTTCCTCTCCAATTCGTTTGGGTTCGGCGGCACCAACTGCTGCATCGTTTTCAGAGGTCTCTAATGCGCCCCAAACCGTTTGTTCCCGAGCCCCATGCCCGACCTTCCTATGTAATTGATAAAAAAACCAGTCTGGTCTGGCATTGCTGCGAACTGCGGACTCTCTATGTGGATACGGACCGTTCGCAGGTGGTCTATCACGCTAATTATCTGCGCTATTTTGAATTCGGCCGGGCTTCACTCATGCGGGAGGCGAACTATCCCTACAAAGAGATCGAAGCCAGCGGCTACCTCTACCCGATTATCAAAACAGAGCTCAATTACCACTCCCCGCTCTTCTACGACGACCTGATGGTTATTCATACCCGTCCGGCCCGACTGGAACTGGTCAAGGTGCAGTTCGATTACCTGATCACCAGGGCGGACAACGGCGAAATCGTCTGCACCGGGTTTACGCGGCACTGTGCAGTCAACTTAAACGGCATCCCGGTGGAGATCGATGCCAAGACTATCGCCCTCTGGCAGCAGTTCCCCAATTGATGGCAACCGAGCGCGTTGCGGTGCAGGTGCCCGTTCGCCCGTGGTTCCGGGATCATTGTTTCAACGGCAAGATCATTTTTGCGGCGGTTGAGGCAATGCATCTGCTCGCCCAAACCGCGCAGGCAGCACATCCTGGGCTGAATGTCAGGAGGATGCACCAGGGCCGCTTTCCCAAATTTCTCGAAATACCAGTGGAGGCTGCTGACCTTGACGTGCTGGTCGAACTCGAGACCGAGAAAAATGGCGGTGTCCACGCCAGGCTGTTGACTAAAATCCAGCTCAAAACCGTGACCAGGATGACCAACCACTGCGAGCTGTCCTTTGCCTCCGGTGGTGAGCATGACCGCACGGAAATCGAAATATGGCCGCCCTGTTCCACCGCTCCTCGACTCACCCTATCCGCAGCACAAGTGTATCGCGACCTGGTCCCCTTCGGGCCAGCCTACCAAACCCTGCACGATCGACTGTTTCTGGCCGTCGGGTCTGTCTGGGGCACCTTGCGGGCCCCGGATCTGCCCTCCCCTGGCCCCAATCCGATAGGTTCTCCCTTCCCGCTGGACGGCGCCATGCATGCCGCCTGCGTCCACGGGCAACGTCTGGTTGCTTTCGTTCCTTTCCCGGTGGGATTTGCCACCAGGACCATTCATAAGCCGACCCGGGCCGGGGAGTTCTACCGTACCCACGTCCGGCTACAATCCCAAGCTGCCGATGAAGTCGTGTATGATTTACAAATCATCGATCAAACGGAACAACTCCGGGAAACCATAACGGGTTTACGCATGCGGGATGTGAGTGGCGGCCGGATTAAGCCCCCAGCTTGGATGCAGCGCGTTTCGAGTGAGGACAACGGAGAGGCGGAATAAACCTTATTTTGATTTAGCGAGAGGAATGGGGATGCCGCTCAGGTGCGGCCCAGGCGAGACAACGTTCCATGGTGATCCGCGTGAGCCAGCGGCAAAAGATCAGGGAATAGATGGCGCCGGAAAGGTACATGCCCAACAAAAATACCAAATGGGAAAGACCATAGGTCAACGGGCCGCCCACCACCACAATCCAAGGCGTCTGCAACTTGATCGAGAGCAGGCCCAAGGCGAAGATCGCCGGCCAACCGAGGAGAAAGCTAAAGCCGATGGCAAAAACGCCCGCAAGCACGACCGGGGTGGGCTTTTCCCGAAACGCGGCCAGATCGGCATTCTCCTCGATGGCGGCCCGCACAAAGGCAGTTGCCGCGCAAGAAAGGATGATTTTTTGGCAGAGTCGTTTCAAAGGGTTCCGTTTGACACCTAAGGACATTGGCAGAGGCGTGGGACAGGTTCAGCCTCTCTCGATTACAGGAGCCTATTGTATACCACCAGGGCAAGGGAAGCAACATGGGAGAGGATCGGGACAGGATGACGCAGCCCCTCGGCTGGGACTTCTTCGACAAAAGCTACTGCATTACGCTCGAAAGCCGCCCCGACCGGATGTTGGCGGCTCAACGACAATTCGCCGCCGTCGGCCTGGACGAACGAGTCGAATTCCTGATCGTCGCCAAAGACAGTGAAAATCCGGAACGCGGCATCTTCCATTCGCACCTCCGCTGCCTGTCGCAAGGCTTGGCAGCTGGCGCCCGGCATATCTTGGTCTTTGAGGACGATGTCTTCTTTCGCGGCTTTAGCCCGGAGCGGCTGAGCGCGGCCTGTCATTTTCTGCAGCAAACCGGCAAGTGGGACGCTTTCTTTCTCGGTTGCCTCACCACCGGCAGCAGGCCAACCGATCGTGCCAACGTAGTGCAGGTCAAATATCGTTGCCTTGCTCATGCCTATGCCCTCAACCGTGCCTGCGCCGAACGGATTGTCCGGGAACAATGGCAGGGCATCCCCTTTGATGGTCTCTTGCACCGCTGCGGCCCGCATTTTTTCGCCCTTCAGCCCATGTGCGCTTTCCAGGGGCTGGCCAGCAGCGACAATGAAACCGTCTTGATCGACAAACTGCGTAAGCTCTGCGGCGGCCTGCCATTCATTCAGCGGTGCAATGAGCTCTTTCAAAATAACAAAGGCCTCGTTATTGCCTTGCACCTGCTGGTTGCGGCCCTTGCCATCGTTTCTTTCACTCTTGCCCGACAATGAAAAATTATAAAGTCAATTATCCTCTCCTGCTCGTTGTCGGCATCGTTATCTGCGGTTTCGCCTTTCTCGGGCTCAAGCGACTGCACATTGATACCGATATTATAAAAACCCTGCCGGCCCACGAGCAAGTCATCACCGATGCGCTCGAAATTTTTCAAAATCATCCCATCCACGATCAGGTGGCGGTTGATATTATGATCGACAGGGATGCGCCGGATATCCTGGTAGCCTGCAGCGTCTTTCTCCAGGAGACCATGCGGGCCAGCGGTCTGTTTACGGAAGTGGGGCTGGGTAATGTCGGCGACCTCATCCCGGAACTGGCGCATCAAGTCGTCGAGCAACTGCCGCTGTTGTTTTCAAGAGAGGAACTCGAAACCACGATCGCTCCCCATTTACAAGGCAGCGCCATCCGGCAACGGCTGCACGAGCTGATGCAGGGCATGAGCGGCCTGGAAGGAATCGGCCAGGCTGCCTTTATCGGCACCGATCCCCTGGGGCTCAAGGATCTGGTCTTGGCTAAACTGATCCATCTGGCCCCGTCCCCCCATGCCACCTTTTATAAGGGCAACCTCATCTCCCTAGATGGGCGCCACCTCCTGCTTACCGCCCGACCTGCGACCGTCGGCAGTGATACCGCCACGGCCCGAAAACTTGCAGAGCTTTTCGCCACCGCCGCCCAGGAACTCAGCCGCCAATATGCGGCTTCGGGCATACAGGTCACGCTCACGCCGGCCGGTGCCTACCGGGCAGCCCTTGATAACGAGGAGATCATCCGCCATGATGTCCAGTTGGCTCTGGGTCTCACCACGGTCGGCATCGCTCTGCTGCTTTTTTTCGCCTTTCCCCGGCCTCTCATCGGCCTGCTCTCCCTGCTGCCTGCCCTGGCCGGAACTGCCACAGCGCTTTTGGTGTATTCTCTGTTTCATTCTTCGATCTCGATCATGGTCCTCGGTTTCTCGGGCGCCCTCATCTCCATTATGGATGATCACAGCATCACCTACCTGCTGTTTCTTGATCGTCCCTATGCAACCAAAGGCGAACATGCCGCCCGCGAGGTGCAATCCATTGGCGGCGGCATGGCCCTGCTCACCACCATCGGGGCGTTCCTGGTCCTCAGCCTGAGCAACTTCCCGGTATTCACCGAGCTGGGCCAGTTTACCGCGCTCGGCTTTGTGTTCACCTATCTGTTCATCCACACGGTTTTCCCGAAGATATTTCCGGTGATGCCCTCGGCTAGCAACCGGGTACTGCCCTTGCACATCCTGGCCGATCGCCTTTTCAATACCGGCAAAACCGGCGCGATTGCCGCTGTTCTCCTGGCTGCGGTCCTCCTGTTTTTTGCCAAACCCGAATTTCGAATCAATTTGAGCGAGATGAACACGGTCAGCAAAAAGACGCAGGCCGAGGATCAAATGTTCACTAAAACCTGGGGCGATATCGGCACGAAGGTGTATCTGATGACCAAGGCCGAGTCCATGGCAGCCCTGCAGGAGCAGAACGATAAATTACTGGCTCAGATGGAACAGGACATCCAATCAGGTCGGATTCAATCGGTATTCGTGCCCTCTATGATTTTCCCGGGCGAAGCACGCCGCCGGCACAATCTTGCCGCCTGGCGGGATTTCTGGACAACGGACCGGGTGGCCGGGGTGCAAAGTGAGTTGATCCGGGAAGCGACCGCCCTCGGCTTCACCGCCGATGCCTTTGCGCCCTTTTTTGCCCAATTGGATTCCACTCGTCCCCCAGCAGCTGCCACGCTTGATGGCCGATACAACAAGCTGCTGGGAATCACGACCAAAGATAACGGCCAACTCATCCAGTTTGTCACCATTGCTCCCGACAAGGGCTACGATGCCCCTGCTTTCATGAAAACCTACGGCCGCGATCATACGCTGTTCGACGCCAACTATTTTTCCACCCGATTGGGAGAGATTCTGTTCTCCACCTTTTCCACCTTATTCGTGATCATCGCGGCGATGGTGACCCTGTTGCTGTTTCTCCAATTCCTCAACTGGCGCCTGACCCTGATCACCCTGACGCCCTTGGTTTTTGCCTATATATGCACGCTCGGCACCTTGAAGCTCATCGGCCATCCTCTCGATATCCCGGGCCTGATGCTGTCGGTTGTCATTCTCGGCATGGGGGATGACTACGCTATCTTTACGGTCCGCGGCTGTCAATGGTACGGGACGACCAACCATCCTTCCCATTTGTTGGTGCGCAGTGCGGTTCTCATGGCCGCGGCCTCGACCCTCATTGGCTTTGGTGTACTCTGTTTTGCCCAGCATTCCACTCTAAAGAGCGTGGGTATCACCTCGCTGTGCGGTATCGGTTATTCCCTACTCGGCACCTTTTTACTACTCCCGCCGTTATTGAAAGCCTATTTCCGCTCAGAAACTGACAGCCAAATCCAGACCGGCCCCCTGGAACAGCGGCTTCTCTACCGGTATCGCCTGCTGGAGGCCTACCCCCGGATGTTTGCCCGATTCAAACTCAAGCTTGATCCGTTATTCAGCGAGTTGCCGCGGTTGTTGGCAGAACGGAAGGAGATCAAAACAATTCTCGACATCGGCTGCGGGTACGGCGTGCCGGCCTGCTGGTGCCTGGAACAACTGCCGGGGACTATGGTGATCGGGGTGGATCCGGATCTGGATCGAGTCAGGGTCGCGGGCAGGGCTGCCGGCGAACGGGGGAAAATGATGGTGGGAGCGGCCCCGGATCTGCCCGAGATCGCCGCTCCGGTTGATATTATCCTACTGCTGGACATGTCGCATTACCTCGACAACCAACAGTTGGCGGCCACCTTGGAACGCAGCCATCGCCTGCTTGCCCCCGGCGGCCTCTTGATTATCCGGTTTGTTGTCCGCCCACAGGGGAAGCGATCGGTTGCCTGGTATTGGGAGGATTTCCGGGTCCGGATCACCGGGGGGCATCCGTGGTATCGCACCCCGGACGACCTCACTCGGATGATGCGGGATGGCGGTTTCACCGAGCTGAAACTGTCGGCCGGCATCAACCGCGAACTTTTCTGGATGGTTGGCCGAACCGGAGTGACCGGCGAATGAGCAGCCGCATGGACTGGCACGACTTCAGCGTTGCCGAGAAAACCGGGTTTGGCGCTTTCCTCCTGGCGCCCCTGCTCGGGTACTTCACAATCCCGCAAACCGCAGCCGCACCTCTTACCCTTTTCCTGCTCGCCTGCCTGTGTGCGCCGTTCCTTCCCCGGTGGTCCTTTTTCCTCCCGGTAATTTCCAAAGGAAAACAAGGGGCAACGGGGATTGCCCTCACCTTCGACGATGGCCCCTTTCCCGCATCCACCCCGGTACTCCTCGAACTGCTGGCCAAGTACAAGTTGCCAGCCACCTTCTTTGTGGTCGGCAGCAATGCCGCCGCGCATCCGGAGTTGATTGCGGCCATTCTCGCCCAAGGGCACACCATCGGCAACCATTCCTATCGGCATGACAATCTGCTCATGCTCCGGAATTGCAGAACGCTGCGAGAAGATATCCAGGCAACCCAGTATATTTTAGGGAGAGCCGGTATCCGCCCGCTGATTTTTCGACCGCCGGTCGGCGTCACCAGTCCCCGCCTGAAGCCGGTACTTGCCTCTTTAGGACTGCAGACCATCACCTTCAGCTGCCGAATCTTCGATCGAGGCAACAGAGAGGTCCGCAACCTGGCAGCCAAGGTGCTCAAGCAGTTGCGACCGGGTGATATTCTCCTGCTCCATGACAATCCTCCCCGGGACGACGCGATGAAAGCCTACTGGCACCAGGAACTCGAATGCCTTTTTTCGACGCTGCACCAGTTGTACCCGGTCGTACCGCTTGCGATACTGATTGACCAGCCCGTGGTCATGCCCTTGCAAGAACAAGAGTGATGAGGTCCCCAAAACGGCCGCTGCGCCACGGAGCGACCAGCCGTTGCGCCTTATCAGTTAAAAAACGGAACCAGCGCGACAACCGGCCTTATTCTATGAGGGTGGGCTCAATACCTTCCGAACGAAGTGCCGCAATGATGGCGTTGGTGAGTTGCACGTCGAGATCCGGAACCTCCACGCCCCTGAGGCACTGGCGCAGTGAAATATTCTGCAGCACGATAATGTGCCAGGACACTGGCGTCCCCTTGTAGCCCTCGCCCTCCTCGGCCTGACAACCACAGCCGATCATGAATTCCGCCTCGCCTTCAAGGTATTCGATGT
>JAFLKR010000145.1:0-8937 GCA_019163135.1 Desulfobulbaceae bacterium
ACCGTTACAGCACTTTTGGCGATTACCCCTGAAAATTCGAGTTCATTGACAGGTGCTTTTTCCGGTGAATTACTCGTCACTTTTATGGAGTTATTCAAATGAGTTCTGCTTAGTTGACCAACTTTAACAGTATCGCCAAAAAATAAGGACAGGGTATTGATCATGGCATCCTGGCGAATAACATTGCCGATATCATTTTTGACAGAAAGGAGCATGCCAGAAAACTGACCGGCAATATAAAGCGGGCTTCCACTCTCGCCTTTCGAAATGGCATCCAGAGAATTTCTGGGCCGAATATTGATATTTCGGTATTTATCATAACTGACAATATCGACATCGGTTATACGGATGCTTCCGTCAGCGAGCATGGTGCGCAGTTCTCCTTGCTTTTCCATTTCCAGCAGGGCGTTCAAGTTGGTTTTAGTTGACCAACCAGTTTGGCGACATAGGGAAGGATTCTCGTTGACGAACCGTAGCACGCTGAGGTCACCAGGAAAAAGTTCAAGTACTTCAGCTGAGTATTTTGATCTGTCCGAGGTGGTTATATCAATTTTAAAAGCATTTTCCACAACATGTGCTGGAGCAATGATGAGACATTCATGTCTTCGTTGTCGCAATATTCCTTGGCCAAATTCATTAGCATCAATTTTTAAATACACATCTGAGGCTAATGTCGAATGTGTAATAAAAAGACTAAATGAAAAAAAAATAAAAGCTATAGGTGTTTTTAAATTAAGCTTCATGAATATATGATGTCACTTTACCAGGATGGGTAATTTTAATTGTGTGTTTTTATCAATCTCAAATTTATATCAATAAAAACATAATTTAATTGTTAGAATCCATTTGCAAATGAAAATATAAAATACGGGTAATGAAAACTAGAAACCCAGGAACGGTAAGCATTATTGCCCAAGTTATCACCAGTTCTTCATCCTTTCCAAGTTTAGACCATAGGTTATTTTTAATTTTAAGGTTAGTTTCTCTAAATTTTTTAATTGTTGCAGATTTAGCTTCTACAATTGCAGCGACCTGTAGTCCACGTAGATTGTCAAATGTTAACAATCCACTTGTCTTAGGATCCGTCGGTACAAATTGCAATTCATCGCCAAGTTGCAGTTTATACGGCTCTACTTTGTAATGATTTCCAGATAATAATTGCTTGGCAACCATCTGGATTTCACCTTCAAGTAAAAGGCCGTTTAATTGCTGAATTCCAAATGTAGGCACTCGCCCTATTATCAAGGGACCATCAAGATTATATTTCCAGGCAATACCTTTACTTATCAAAAGAGAGAGATCGTTAAGCACTAAGTCTATATCGGACGGCAAAGAAAAAATTTGTTGATCATTTTCGTCAAAAACAAGAATTGGACCGGAACTCTTTATTTGAATATGTAAAGGTCCCAGCCCTATTCTCGAAAAAATAATGTTAGACTTACCCTGAATCTGGATGGAGCCTCCTGCTTCTGGAGGCATTGATTTTGATTTTGATGATACTGGCGCTAAAGGATCAAATTTATCATCACTCAATTCATCCCAGTAAAATGTCGCATTGCGGAACGCTATCCTTGGCGGATCGATACTCTCAGGTTTATACTCAATCCGTTCCGTTCTGACCGTGACAATAAAAGACCCTATGCTTGAAGAGTTAATGACAATCTTCGCAATTAAAAATATTAAAAAAGCAACGTAAACGCAAAGCAATATAGACAAAAAATGCAATAAGCGTGGATATTGTTTTTTTATGTTATAGAATTGTTGTTTATCAGGATCAGCAACTAACGCAGCAAGAAAGACATCTCTAATTATTGCAGTGAATGTCTTTAATACCCTTACTATCCTCACAATTATCTCACTCGGAATTCTATGTTTGGCAATCTATTACCAAAGTTATTCCTAACCAAAAATATACTTTTTGTTTCACCGAGAAGGTCTTTTCCAATGATACATTTTGTGTCATAGGCGACAGTGCTGTCAGCAATAATTTTTGAACATTGAATTCGTTCTGACTGACCAGGTATACCAATAACCGTATCTGTATTTCCTGAATTTACATAAAGTATGTAATCGGAATTGTGGTGTTTACCCCAACTTGTCGGGACATATTTATTGTCCACGGCCTGGCAGTCTTTTTTGGTTATAGCGGCAAGTACTACCAATGCATCAGGCGTATAACTTGCTATCTGTTCCTGATATTTTGATGGTAAATTGACGGCGATAGAACCAGGAGACTGTTGCCCAATAGCATATTCCCAAGATGCTGTGTACCGACCATCACGACTCACCATATTCACGCACAACATAGCATCCTGTTCCTCGACACTCTCCTGCAGGTGTATATAGAGCTCATGAATATCGACATGATCCAATGCACTTTGGAACATAAAACCAGCACGAACACCGCCTGAAACCGTAACCTTCTGGAGAAACGATTCTTTGAATTGCCTATCCTGCAGAACGATCATACGCGGTTCTTGAGCCATGGCGCTCTTCATAAAACAAAGAATGACCGCTGTCGAATACAGCAAAGCGCGGCCGGAAAAAATTTTCATTTTAACACCTTTTTTGATAGCTGAAAGAGTGAGCCGCTCATTATTGCTATTTGCCCACCGTTTGGCACCCCTGCCAAGGGCAGCAACGATCGCAGGGATATTAGAATCAAAAACATCGCTAAATAAGTTGGTTAATCATCAAAAATTTGCTGATGCCAGAGGCGATTGACAACCGCTTTAACAGGGCAAGACCAGAATATAATGACAGAGCGACTGCCCCTACCGACACGGCACGGCCTTACGAAGGGTATCTTTGGACCAAAGCGTTTGACCATCCGGTGTTTTTCCGTCGGCTTTCCACTTTTCAGTAACACTGAGGCAATAGGATCCCATATTTATAATCTCCGGTCCCTTGTCCCCCGGTGCTTCTCCGCCTATACGCATCAACTCGGGATTGGCAGAAGAGTAGTTGGGGTTGATCGTGGCTACGCCGCAACTGGCGATAGTCACTGCAATGGCTGCGCAAACGCAAAACGTACAAAATCTGTTCATGATAGATTCCTCTGATTATGTTTTTTAACTAAACTCCAAAAATGTTATGCGCAAGCTTACGACTGTTTGTGAATAGGGTCACTGACTTTTCCACCGGTCGATTATTCATCGTCTCAGTTTCTGGTGGAATGAAGAGTCTTAGGCTGTATGACACTTCTCGTTTCCACACAAATGGGATGACGCCTTTCTCGACAGTTAAGGCCTTTAGCTTGCCAGCAGAGGTCGGCCTGCCCTGCCTAGATTAAGAATTAGGGCTGAGGTGGTCAAGCAAAAGTGGACAGCCACGATAAGTATTGTTCTCTGGAACCTAATATTTCCCGCAATCTCCAAGGATTGTCCCAAATTTAATCCTGTGTGCCTCCGACCTTGCCATTCGTAATTAGTCGTGTTCATCGGCGCCCTCCATTGCCGCAGCAATCCCGATTACGCCAATGCTCAGTTCGATGTCGAAGATAATTTCGCACTGGCAGGCGATTTCGCCCTGAATAGTACTGCTCCCCCGTTCCATCTTTGATCACATCAAGCCGCTTTCAATGTCGCAAAATAGATACATCGACCGTTTGCATGACTATCTTCCTGCGATCCAGCCACCACGGTGATTCTAGCAATTACACAAACTGCCGATTCAACATAGATTTATCATTATTTTTTTTTTAAAACATCCTTTAAGGCTTGACATGCCACCATCACTGGACAGCTCTCGTTTTCTTTGTTACCTTCGCCTCGCTGTTCCCATCTGCCGACAGTCAGCACTATCGGCTCTTGATTTTTCAGGATCGCCCACCGATTTTCATGGAAATACTTACGCAGTAAACAAACGAATATCACTGACGAGTAAATTCAAAAACAATTAAAATTCAGATAGTTAAAAACGATCATTCTGTCGCGTAGCCTATCGCAAGCTGCGCAAGGTGCACCGGGTAACCGTATGGCATGTAATGTGCTAATAACATCGGATGACTTCTTGACCTTATCGTTTTTCACCAGGAAATATAATGCTGTTCACTCTGTGCCGTTTTCTCGTTACCCTTATCTGTTTTTTGCCGATTTTAGCCTCAGCGGCAACCACCCGTTCCATCCATGTAGAATGGGGATATACACCACCGAGCAAACCCGCAGTCACCGGTTTCAAACTCTACCAGGAAGGAGTATTCGCCTGTAAAACCACTATCCCTACGGCGACCGGAATGGACTGCACGGTTTCGCTTATTGCAGACACCACCAATTTTACTTTGACCGCCACCTTCAATGATGGGACCGAGAGTCCCCATTCATCGCCCTTCCCTTTTACCATTTCCAGGGATACCACAACCAGCACGCTCCCCATCGCCGTTGTTTCCTCTTCCAAAACCACGGGCACCGCCCCGTTGACCGTAACGTTTACCGGAACCGATTCAAACGCCTCTACCAGTGCCAGTCTCGCTACCTATGCCTGGAAATTTGGCGACGGTACCACCGCCACCGGTGCAAATGTTTCTCATACCTTTACCACAGTCGGCACCTACACCACCACTCTGACCGTCACCGACAGCAAGGGTTTAACCAGTTCTTCCAGTACCCCGGTGATCGTTACAGCTGCTACCACGACCACGGCCAAAGCCCCGACCGCCGTCATCAACGCTACAGTATTGAGCGGCACCGTCCCTTTAACCGTCAGCTTAGACGGTGCCGCATCCACCGATGCCGATGGTACCATTGCCTCCTATTTCTGGAATTTCGGCGACGGCAGTTCAGCCTCAGGAAAGACGGTCACCCACACCTACACGTCCGCATCGACCTTTATTGCCACGCTCGAGGTCACCGATAATCAAGGATTGAACAACATCTCGACCAAAACCATTACCGTTCAACCAGCAAGCCCGGTTGTTGCCCTGCATATTGAAGTTGGTGACGTGTCGGTTACCAACAACTGGGTGCGCGTGCCCATCTCAGGTACCTTTCTCAATCCTATTGTGGTGGCGGGAGCCCCAACCTTTCAAAACGCTGATCCCTGTACTGTACGGGTTCGCAACATCAGCAGGACCGGCTTTGATATCAAACTTGCCGAATGGAATTATCAGGACGGCGTCCATCCTGCAGAAACCGTCAGCTACCTCGTCATGGAAAAAGGTCGAACAACCTTGCCCAACGGTTCAATGGTCGAAGCCGGCAGTTTCACGGGCACAACCAGTTTCAACACTGTGATGCTCGGCAGTACCTTTACCAAGATTCCCGTTGTCCTGACCACGGTGGCCTCTTTCAACGAAACCGACACGATCAGCGGCCGGATAAAAAGCATCGGCCAGTACAGTTTTTCCTATTATTTTAGGGAACAGGAAAAGAACACCAACACCCACCTCAATGAAGCCGTCAACTTTATCGCCTGGGAACCCGGCAAAGGGACCATCGGTTCCATTCAGTATGAAGCCGCCACCACCGCCAATGCGGTTACCAATACCTGGTACAGGCCGACCTTCCAGGGATTGTTTGAGCAGTCGCCGTTACTCCTGGCCGCCATGCAGACCACCAATGAAACCGATACCGCCGCCCTGCGAACGCAGTACGTCACGGCGTCCGGATTTCAGGTGAAGGTGGAAGAAGAAACATCTTTGGATACAGAAACCGCGCATCTCGCCGAAGCGGTCGGTTATCTGGCCTTTGATCAGCTTGTTGAAAAGCAACGGGCCACTTTCAGTTGGGATTTCGACAAGGCCGAGGAGATCGATATCACCGGATTTCAAGTTTTTGAAAATGGAGAGGCAATCTGCACCAGCACGAATGTGGTCGCCCGGCAACTGTCCTGTGAAATCACAAAACCCACCGAACCAACCACCTATACCGTGCAGGCAATGTTCAAAACAGGAGGCACCAGTGCACCTTCAAACGGCATCACCTATACTCCGGAATAGCCACCCTAGAACGAGTCGGTCGTAACCACCAAGACCGCGAAAAAAACCGGGCATGGATGATAAACGAGTTTCTCGTTTTTTCATCTGTTGGCACCTTTTTCCAGTTGGCGATCCACCAGAACATAGTATATGATTATTTGTACCTGACCCGCCTCGTTGACCACTCGAAGCCGGGTATCTTCTCGTTTTTCATTACCTGCCTTGCCCTTCTCCGCCCAGTTCACCGCATATCTCTCCTCCTCTGCTGTCATTTTCGCACGCCCTGCGCCGGAATGACGGTAACTGGCAATTCCAAACCTTTTGCGAGATTGTCAATATTGACGGTTTCGCAAAAAGGGGGAAAACCTTCGATTTGTCAATTCGAACGCAGAGAGAACTCTTTGGAATAATTGAGGGTTTCTCGTCGCCTTCTCCTCGAAATGACAGAAATCACCTTTCTGCGAGACCATTAATATCAGTCAGTTGGAAAACAACCGCAAATTTATGATAGGTATAAAATATATCTATTTTATAGTCGTTATATCCGCATTGTAGTTTTCCTGAGAATGGCCATAATGCTTCTTGGGTACGAACCCCCCTCGGCTTTTTTCATCAAGGGGCCCGAGATTTTGACTCCGGCCAAGGGCTTGGACCGCTAAAAAAAATCCACACAGTGTTGACTCGCTTTTTTCAAATATTATTTTTTATGGTTTCGCAAATAGTCTCATTCAACGTCACTCCAGCGCAGGCAGGAGTCCAGAACTTATTGAAAGCACTGGATTCCGGCCTGCGCCGGAATGACGGTAACTGGCAATTCCAAACTTTTGGCGAGATTGTTATTTTTTGGCCACAATAAATACTGCGGGTCGATTTAACGATCAACGCAGGTCAATCCCACCCAAACAACCACAAGAGGAGGTCATATGATCGCACGATGGCATGATTTGAATCAAATGCTGGGGGCTATGGATCTGTTCCGCAACCAGATGAACAGCGTATTCAACGACTTCGACCGAACCTATACAACCGGTCCGGGATGGTCGGATGCGGGAACCTATCCGCGGACTAACCTCAGCGACACCGGTGATAACCTGGAGATGCTCGCAGAACTGCCGGGAATAGCCAAGGAAGATCTCAACGTCAAGATTCAGGGGAATTATCTGGAAATCAGCGGCACTCGAAAATCCGATCTGCCTGAAGGCTACCAGGTGCACCGGACCGAACGCGGCGCTGCCAGCTTTTCACGAAGCTTCACCCTGCCCTGCGATGTCAATGCCGCGCAGGTTACGGCTACCTTGAAAGACGGCATCCTCAAGTTGACCTTGCCGAAGGCGGAAACCGCCAAGCCGAGACAGATCAGCATCAATTAAATGAGCCCATAGGATAAAAAACACAGGGTAAAAAAAGATCAAACGACAGAGGAGCTTCCCATGAGCGAAAGTACCGAACTGGTTACCAGAAAAGAGCAGGCTGGAGAACTTGTCCATCAGTTGCCCATTGCAACCCCAGCGGTGGATATTTTTGAAAACGAGGGGGAAATTCTTCTCCATGCCGACATGCCCGGAGTGATGAAAGACGATGTGGCCATCAATATCGACAATGGCAAGATGAACCTTTCCGGCATCCGCCGTCTGCAGTTGGCCGGAGCGCTCACCCGGCGAGAATTCACCGACGCAGCAGAATATCGCCGCACCTTTTCCGTGCCGCAGAGCATCGATGTCAATAAGGTGCATGCCGAACTCAAGGATGGGGTTTTGTGCCTGCACCTGCCCAAATCGGAAGCGGCCAAGCCCCGGCAGATTGAAATTCAGGCAGAGTAAGGCCTCACATGCATCGAACCAATCCATTCAATTAATTAATCCAATCAATGCAAGGAGGGACGTGCCATGGAATTGAAAAAACTGGCCCCTTGGAACTGGTTCAAAAAGGAGGAAGAAATCGATCACTCCATTCCGGTCAAGCACGACACCAAGGGAACACTTGCTCCCCAACGGCAGTACGAACCCATGCTGCAACTGCACCGGGATATTGATCGCCTTTTTGATCATTTCTTCCGTGGTTTCAATCTGCCCTCCATGGGTGGCGTGGACCTGTTCCCCTCGCTTGAAGAATCGGGGATTTTGAAACCGAAAATTGATTTAAGCGCCGCCGAGGGAGAATACCAGCTCACCGTCGAAATCCCAGGGGTCAGCGAAAAAGATGTGTCCGTGGATATCAGCGGCAACGTCATGACCATCAAGGGTGAAAAAAAGCAGGAAAAAGAAGAGAAAGATACCAACTATTACCGGATCGAACGCAGTTACGGTTCCTTTCAGCGGGTTCTTACCTTGCCTGATGATGTCAACCAGGATGCCGTCAAAGCCAGTTTCAAAAACGGTATTCTTGCCGTGACCATGCCGCGCAAGGCCCTGCCCCAAGGCGAGGTCAAGCAGATTGAGATCACCTCTGAGGAATGATCGCCGCCCCTCCCGACCGCATCGCCGATAGATCGATGGCCAGCTCGCCGGACCTGCTCCGGCGAGCGTTTTCCAGCGTCAGGCGTCTCTCTGGGGGCTCCCCCATATCCTTAACTTCCAGCCGCATCCATCTGCTGATACGTCTGTAAATGATGCCAACTCGGCCTTGCGCCAGACGGCCCCGCAGGCTAAATCCTGGAAAACAGGACGGGATCGATGCCCAGTTCCGATCGTTCAACAGCCACCGTCACCATTGTATTGGGCTCCTTGCCGGCCTGCGAATATTGATCGTTTCCACGCTGGAGCGTGGGGATGCACCCCGGGACGCTCCTGCGTCCCGAGTTAACGGAGGAAGCGCGTATGACCAGGAGCCGTTCAATCATTCTGGAGGCGGACAGTCCTTATTTTTTTAAGCGGCACAGTCGTCGAAGGGCATCCTGTTTTCACCCGCCCGGATTCGGTTCAGTTTTGGTTTTGAATGATACGGGACGCGGGAGCGTCCCTGACTGCATTCCCACGCTGGAGCGTGGGAACGATCCTATCGCTGGAGCGTGGGAACGATCCTAT
>JAFLKR010000145.1:9037-17792 GCA_019163135.1 Desulfobulbaceae bacterium
CGCTGGAGCGTGGGAACGATCCTATCGCTGGAGCGTGGGAACGATCCTATAAATTTTTTTATGTATAATTGACCATTTTGGATTATCTGTTAAAGACAAAACCATTAGACACGAGGTGAATCATGATCGAATCCTTGTATGCCCTGCTGGCCAAGGTTGGTTTTACCCATCCCCTGCATCCAGCGCTGACCCATATCCCCATGGGCATGGTGATGGGTTGTTTTTTCTTCGGTTTTCTTGGCTGGTACGCCAAAAAGCCCAATTTTCTCACGACCTGCCTGCACTGTTCCGTGCTGGCCCTGATCTTTATCGCTCCCACCATCATTGCCGGCATCTTCGACTGGCAGCACCTCTATGCCGGCCGCTACCAGCCGCTCATCATCATCAAAATGATTCTGGCGGCATTGCTCACCGGCCTGCTCGGGTATTCGGTCGTTCTCAACCGCCAGGGGACCGACACCAAAAAACTCTTCCTTATTTATGCGCTCTGCCTGGCCTGTGCCGTGGGCCTGGGCTTCTCCGGCGGAGAACTGGTCTATAGTAACTAATAGAAAAACAAATGGTTAGACTTAAACACTTCAATAATCACGTTAATCTTAAAGAGGAAGAACCATGTCCCTAATCAAGTCCGCCTGTTCCCTGCTGGGTGCTGCCTCCATCTCCCTGCTGCTCTCCGGCAACCTCCACGCTAGCGACTACCAGCACTCGCTCACCGTTGATAAAATGACTTTTGCCTGGAGCGTAGCCGGAGATAACCTGGCTATCAAACTCTCTGCCCCGACCACCGGGTGGGTGGGGATCGGTTTTCATCCCACCGACATGATGAAAGATGCCAATATCGTCCTCGGCTTTGTCAAGGACGGCAAAGTGGAGATTTCCGATGATTTCGGCACCCAGGTCACCCAGCACTCCCCTGACACCAAGCGGGATGGCCAGGAAAACGTCACCGTGGTGAGCGGCAGTGAGACCGGCAAGACCACCATCCTGGAATTCACTATTCCGCTCAAAAGCGGCGATCCTAACGACGGCGTCATTAATCCCCAAGCCGACACCGTTATATTGTTGGCCTATGGTCCGGACCAGGATTCCACTAAACTGAAGCATCAGTTTGCCAAGACCATCACCGTCAACCTGGGGAACGGCGTCAAAAAATGATCTGGATCCGCCCGGGGCTACCCCAGGTGGACCGACTGTCCCTGCTGCCGGTCGCGATTCTGCAACTGCTGGGAGCCCGATAAACATCGATAAAGCAGCCCCTTACTTTCGACGGTTTCGTAAAGAGGAGGGAGATTTTCGTTTTATCATTTCCAACATAGAGATAATTATTTGAAATAATTGAGAGATTTCTCGTCATTTTGTACCTTAAGATGACAGAAATCACCTTGTTGCGAGCCCCTTACTTTAGGTAGCGAGAAATTTACCCGGGAAAAACAAGAAAAGGTTACAACGATTTAGGATCAGATGATACAATCCCACCCAGGTCAACGATTCCTTATTCAAGCTATCAACTGCCGGATGAGCGAAGCAGAAGAAAACAAGAGTCCTTGACGGCTCAAAACAACAGGGCTGGAAGCAACAGGCATGGCAGCAAGCAGCAACAACAACAGGCAAGACAGCGAAAAAGAACCCTCTTTGGTTGCTTCTGCGCCTAAACGATCGTTTATCTGCGGCATCAGAGAGAAGCTGATCGCCATCTTTATCGTGATCAAGGTGCTGCCGTTGATTGCCCTGGCGGTTTTCGCAGCCAGACAGATCGGCGTGCTGGGCAACACTTTTAAGGATACCTCCAATGAGATGGTCGCCAATACCAAAACTCTGGTCAGCGAGACCGGAACCGTGGCCACCGAAAGTTCGATTGCGGCGCTCGATCTCAAATCAAGAGAAAGCATTGAACGACTCACCACCGATATTGCCACCGCTGTCGCCGATTTCCTCTACTCCCGGGACAGCGATATTCTTCAGGCCGCCGACCTGCCGGTCAGTGAAAGCTTCTACAGAAAATTCCTCTCCATCCGCCAGAAAGAGGTGGTGTATCATCAGGACTGGGTCCTCAGCGCCGATGGCTCCCAATGGACGCCTAAAACCCGGGACCAAGCGCCGCAAGCCGACGTTCCCCCCGGATCAGCCGACAATCAAAGAGATTTCCATTACAGCCCGCCCCACCGGGTCGGCCCGACCAAGGTGCAGCCCCTTTACCATGAGATGACCTTTGTCGGCCTCGACGGTCAGGAACGATTGAAAATTTCACCGACCGCTCTGCTCAAGCCGGGCTTGCGCAACATCGCCCAAAAAGAAAACACCTGGTGCAAGGCCGAGAACTATTTTGCCGAGCTTGCCAAGCTGCAACCCGGGGAAATCTATGTCTCCAGAGTAATCGGCGAATATGCGCCCTCCCCTATTATCGGTACCTACACCCCCGCCCAGGCCGAAAAAGCGGGCATTCCTTTTGCTCCAGAAAAAGCCGGGTATGCGGGCAAAGAAAATCCGGTGGGCAAGCGTTTTCAGGGGATCATCCGCTGGGCCACTCCGGTTTTCAAGGATAAGGAAAAAATCGGGTATGTCACCCTGGCACTCGACCATACCCATCTGATGGAATTCACCGATCATGTCGTGCCCACCTCCGAACATTTTTCCGACATCTCCGATGCCGGTGCGGGCAACTACGCCTTCATGTGGGATGACCAGGGTCGCAACATCTCCCATCCCCGTGATTATTTCATTGTCGGTTACGATCCGCAAACCGGCGAACAGGCGGTACCCTGGCTCAGCGCTGAGCTTTTTACGCTGTGGCAGTCGATGAAGGGTTCGTTTGCGCAATTCGAGCAGGCGGCGCCGCGTTTCCATGACCAGAGCCTGGAGAAGAAACCGGAGGCGACCCTGACCAAGGCGGGCATGGTGGGCCTGGACTGCCGCTACCTCAATTTCGCGCCGCAGTGCGTCGGCTGGTACAACCTCACCGAGCACGGTGGTTCCGGTTCCTTTGTCATCCTTTGGAGCAACCTGTGGAAGCTGACCACCGCCGCCGCCATCCCCTACCACACCGGCATCTACAAAAACAACCCGAGGGGCTTTGGGTTTGTGACCATCGGCGCCAATGTCGATGAATTTCACAGCTCGGCCAACGAAACGGCGGCCCGGATAAATACCATCACCAAGGATTACGAAACCGAACTTGAGGCCAAACGCGGGGACACGCTGACCATGATCGATCAGCGCCTAAAGACGACCATCACCAACCTTAGCGTTTCCACCGGGATCATGATTATCCTGGTTATTGCCATCGCCATCTGGATGGCCGCCACCCTGACCGGGAAGATCACGGTCCTTATCCAGGCCATCAAACGGTTTAAGTCCGGCCAGTTCGCCTCGCACCTCGAGGTGGCCAGCACCGATGAACTCGGACAGCTGGCCCAGGCGCTCAACGAAATGTCCGATCAGCTCCAGCGATCGATGGTCGAAATTCAAGAGGCCCGGGAGCGAGCGGAAAAATCGGATCAGGCCAAGAGCCTTTTTTTGGCCAACATGTCCCATGAGATCAGGACGCCGATGAATGCCATCCTCGGCATGACCAATCTGGCGATGCGGGCGCGGTCGGATGACAAACGGCTGAATCTGCTCAACACGGTGATGCATTCCGCTGAAAGCCTGCTCAGCCTGCTGGATGACATTCTCGATTATTCCAAGATGGAGGCCGGTCAGCTGCACCTCAACACGGCGCCTTTTGATCTGGGCCGATTACTCGCAGGCATTGTCTCGACCATGAACCTGCCTGCGGTGGAGAAAGGACTGCGCCTGGAGATCGAGCTCGCCGATCAGCTCCCGACGGTGTTCATCAGTGATGATCTCCGCCTCAGGCAAATCCTGCTCAATCTGGTGGGCAATGCGATCAAATTCACCTCCAACGGTGGTATTACCATCCGTGTTACCCAAGACCAGGCAACCCCCGAGGGCGAGCCTGTCAACGTGCACTTTGTGGTTGTCGACACCGGCATCGGCATCCTTCCTGAAAAACTCTCCCTGATCTTCGAGAGTTTCGAGCAGGCCGACAGCTCGTACACGCGCCAATACGGCGGCACCGGTTTGGGACTTTCCATCTGCCGCCAGTTGGTCACCCTGATGGGCGGCAAAATCTGGGTCGAAAGTCAGGTGCACCACGGCAGCGCCTTTCATTTTATCATCCCCATGGTGCCTTGCGCCGCAGAGGCACTGCCGATCGAGTCCGCCGGAAAAAGCCGGCAGCAACCAGCCCTCACGGGACTGCGCATCCTGGTGGTCGACGATAACGAGGTCAATCGCGACGTGGCCAGCATGACGTTGGCAGAGGACCATACGGTGACCACCGCCGACAACGGCCTTGAGGCCTTGACTGCGCTGGTCTCAGGAGATTTCGATGTGGTGCTCATGGATGTGCAGATGCCGGTGATGGATGGGCTCAACGCCACCAACATCATCCGGGCGGCTGAAACGGGCGCATCGATTTCAATTGATCTGCCGGACAAGGTCCGCACCCTGCTGGCTCGAAAACTGCGCGGCAAACACCTGCCGGTGGTGGCGATGACCGCCCATGCCATGGAAGGTGACCGGGAAATGTGCCTGGCCGCCGGCATGGATGCGTACATCACCAAACCGCTCCAGCCCGGTCACCTGGTTGAGGTGCTCATGGCTGTGCTGACCGATTACCCCCTTGCCGCTGAGAAGCAGACAGAACCGATGGAGCACTCCGCCGCCCCATCACCCCAAACATTGCCGCCCCAGCCTACCGCCGAAGCAGTGTGGGCCTACCTGCAGACCACAACCCTGCTCGCCCCCGCCCAGATCGACAAACTACTGCAGACCGCCAGAATGAGCGTTATCGCCAATCTCGACGCAGCGGATGCGGCGCTGCACAACCAGGATTACCCGACGCTCATCAGAGCTGCCCATACCCTGAAAGGAACGCTGCTGCAGTGCGGACTGGCCGACTGGGCAGAAAGAGCGCAGCAAATCCATGACGGCGCCAAGGACCAGCGGGAGCTGCCTCTTGCCGAGATGCTGGCGGCAATCCGACAGGGCATGCGCCAGTTGCTTACTATTCAGGAGTAAATACCGGCAAGCGCTCGTTGCCTCTGCCGGTTCTGCCTCGCAAGACGAACAGCCCCGAGAACAAAGGATGTCGACCGATCCGTTTTTATCCACCAACAACCCCCTCAGGCAGCCCTCTTTCCGCGGAAGGCAGCCGTCCGTCGGGCCGGAATGTCCTTGACAACCCGGCCCCCCCTTTTTAAGAACAGGGCGTTACCCTCTCACTCCATCCGCTCCGAGGAACCTGCCCATGTACACCTGCCTGCCCCCTAATGCCGACCCCTTTTTCTTCGACGGTGAAGATTTGCGGGAGATCGCCGACGAAGCCACCGTTAAAGCCGGCCTGACCCTGTTCAAAGACCATCAGGTGATTGCCTGCGATCAGGAGAGCGACCTGCTGTGGGGCAAGGTGGCCGACGACCAATGGGACATGCCGCCGGATGTTCAGCTGCGACTTGCCGCCGATGGCCGTCTCAGCTTCGACTGCGCCTGCGGCCAGGCGGTCTGTGCCCACCAGGTGGCGGTCCTCTTTGCCTACGGGGATCAAAGCGGCGAAACCGGCCAACTGCTGAGCGCGGCGGACACGGCCATCCGCGATCGTAAAAAACGGGGACGGACCGAGGTGCGGGTCGAAAACACCAGCGGGGAACCCTGGTTTGGTACCTGGCGGGCCTGGTCCCTGTCCTCCGCCCCCGGCCACCGGCACTACCGAGTCACAATCCGCAGCTTGCAGCGCCGGTCCAATCACTGCACCTGCCCCGATTTCCGTGGCAACCAGCTGGGTACCTGCAAACATATCGAGGCTGTGCTGCACCTGGTGCGCAAACACCCCGATTACGCCGTCTTCAAGGACCAACCGCCGCCGCTTTCCTATATTTACCTGGCCTGGGATGTCGAAGACGCTCCTAAAATCCGGCTCCACCGTCATCCCGATCTGTCCGATCAACTGGCCGTGCTCTGCGAGCGTTCATTCCAAGCCGACGGCACCTTTGCCGGACGGTTGCCCGACGATTTTTTCCGATTTGCTGAACAGGTGGAGGAGCGCGGCGACCTCCATCTCGGCGAGGATGCTTTGGAATATGCCCGGCATCTGGCCGCCACTGCGGTCCACAGCCGACGTGCCGCCGAAATCCGCGCCCGGATCACTACTTCCGGCGGTCGTCTGCCCGGTGTCCGCGCCCGGCTTTATCCTTATCAGATCGAGGGCGCCGCCTTTCTAGCCGGTACCGGTCGGGCCCTGCTTGCCGATGACATGGGGCTGGGCAAAACCCTCCAGGCCCTTGCCGCAGCCATGTTTCTCCACAGCGAAGAAGGCGTGCGGAGGACCCTGATCGTCTGCCCGGCCTCGCTCAAACACCAGTGGGCCGGGGAGATCGGCCGATTCACCGGCGTAGAGTGCCAGATCATTCAAGGCCCGGCCGCCGAACGGGGGGTGCAGTACCGGCGGGATTGCGCCTTTTTTATCCTCAACTACGAACTGTTGCTCCGTGATCTGTCGGTGATCAACGAGACCCTGCGACCGGATCTGCTCATCCTCGACGAGGCCCAGCGGATCAAAAACTGGCGCACCAAGATCGCTTCCGCAGTCAAATCCATTGCCAGCCGTTACGCCTTCGTCCTCACCGGCACCCCGCTGGAAAACCGGCTCGAGGACCTCTACAGCCTGATGCAGGTCGTGGATCCGAAGGTCCTGGGGCCACTGTGGCGTTATATGGTCGATTATCATCTCACCGACGAGCGCGGCAAGGTGCTGGGATACCGCAATCTTTCCCGGCTGCGCACCCGCCTGGCACCGGTCATGCTGCGTCGTGACCGTCGTTTGGTCCACGATCAGCTGCCCGACCGGATCGTTACCCGCCTGGATGTGGGCATGACCGACAAACAGATCGAGCTCCACGATTCGGCGATGGCCGCCGCCGGCACCCTGGGCCAGATCGCCAAACGCCGTCCCCTGACCCCCGGCGAACAAAATAAGCTGATTGCCGCCCTGCAGCAGGCACGGATGGCCGCCACCGCCGCCGGCCTGGTCGACAAGGAAACCGCAGGCTCCCCCAAGATCGACGAACTGGCCGAACTGATCGACGAGGTCTGCCTGCAGAGCGGGCTCAAGGCCGTGGTCTTTTCACAGTGGGAACGGATGACCCACATGGTGGAGCAGCGCCTGATCCAGATGGGCGTGGGCAGCGTCCGGCTCCACGGCGGTGTGCCCACCGCCAAACGCGGCGAATTGATGGACCGCTTCCGCGACGATGCCACGGTCCAGGTTTTCATCTCCACCGATGCGGGCGGTGTGGGCCTGAATCTGCAGAGCGGTTCGGTCTTGATCAACCTCGATGTTCCCTGGAACCCGGCGGTGCTGGAACAGCGCAACGGCCGGATCCATCGCCTCGGCCAGACCAGAAAGGTCCAGATCATCAACATGGTGGCCACCAACAGCTACGAGGAACGGGTTCTGGCCCTGATCGGCAACAAACAACTGCTGTTCGATAACGTCGTCAGCCTGGATGCCACCGAGGATGTGGTCGGCATCTCCAAAAAACTGTTGGACAGCCTGCTTGAGGAGCTGATCGAAGCACCCGCGCAAACCGGGAGTGGCGCTATACCGGCCGAGCCGGAGGAGATTGAGGGTGCCGCCGCTCAAGAACAGCAAACCACCGCACTACAGCCTAACGAGGCCGAGCGGCAGCTCGAGGCGGCACTCACCCAATGTGTCGAGGAACTGCAACGAACCTTTGGGGAGCGGATTGAACGAATCTTCGGCACCGGCGGCGGTCTGATCGTGGTCATGGACCAGGTGGATGCCGAAGCCGACCAGGTGGCCGAACGATTATCAGCCATCGTGCCGGTGGCCCTGCTGGATCATCTCGCCCTCAAAGGGTTGGAACGCCTGGGATCGGCCTCGCCGCTGGCGGGTGCAACCCTTTATGCGGACGCCGCGATATCCGCTCCGAACAAACCTTCCCGGCTGGCGCGGATGGCCGCTCAGAAGCTGACCGCCGCCACCCTGCTCCTCGACCAGCAATTCCCGGAAAGCGCCCTGGAACTGCTGGTGGCCGCCCTCTTCGCCGCCACCGCTGACCGCGCCGGTTTGGAAAGCCCGCTCAACCCCCAGGAGGCCGGCGTCTGGCTCTATGGCCAGGGGGTGCCCCAAGGATACCTCACGGCAGACGATGCCAGCCTGATCATGCGGGCCATGGTGCTGGCCCAGTGCACCACGGTGCCGCCGGAACTGCTCAGATCTCTGGCCGACGAGGTGGCGCTGTTTGTGGGGGAAAGGATGTGAAAACCGGGTATGTTCTGCTCTGCAAGCGGCCGGATCAGGAGGACAACATTGATACCGCCGCATGGGAAGGGTCGGACGGAATCCTTCGTCGCGCCCGCCTGCCGCGAATTATTTTTGTAAGGAAAGGATGATGAACGAAGTACCTGCCCCGCCTATGGTGACTTTCCGTGCCGATCTTGACCTCTCCTCGTTCGTGCTGCCGCACCCAGGAGCAGTTCCGGCGGGAACCCCGCGCCCTCAGCCGAGCCGGTCAGATCAAGGCCAAAGACGAGCGATCCAGAACCGACCAGAAAATTGAAGGCGATAAGGTCCTGCACCGGCAAACCCAAGCCCTGCTCGACAGTGCCGCGCCCGAGGCTGCCCAACATTTCACCCGACTCAAGATGTTACGCGACGAGGCCCTGGGTGCTC
>JAFLKR010000119.1 GCA_019163135.1 Desulfobulbaceae bacterium
CAAGGCGGAATTACTCGGTATCGAGCAGCAGGTTTCGACCAGGGGCGTGATCAAAATCGATAACCCTTCGAAAAAAAGCTGATCCTGCTGTATACGAGGAGTTGAAAACAAGTCTCTGGAAATTACTTTGCAACACCCTTTTAACATCGATTAAACAGCATGTTGTTCGTTGTTTAATTTAATCAACCATAAGCGCCAAGGAACATATCATGACAAAAGACTACGCTCGCTATCCCCATCAACATCCCGATTCCACCGGACACTTCGGCGCATATGGAGGATCCTATATTCCGCCGGAACTGCAGGTTGAAATGGATAAAATCGCGGAAGCTTACCTCACGATAAGCCAAACCCATCGTTTCATAGAAGAGCTGCGTTCCATCCGGAAACATTACCAGGGACGGCCGACCCCTGTATACCATGCAGACCGCCTGTCGGAAATGTGCGGAGGTAGCCAAATCTACCTTAAACGCGAAGATCTCAACCATACCGGTGCTCATAAGCTTAACCATTGCATGGGTGAGGGGTTGCTCGCTAAGTATATAGGGAAAAAGAAATTAATCGCGGAGACCGGCGCTGGACAGCATGGCGTTGCCTTGGCTACCGCAGCCGCCTATTTTGGCCTTGAGTGTGAAATTCACATGGGTGAAGTCGATATTATAAAAGAAGCACCCAATGTCATTCGCATGAAGTTGCTTGGTGCCACAGTGGTTCCTGTTTCTTTCGGACTCAAAACACTCAAGGAAGCCGTTGACTCTGCTTTTCAAGCCTATGTAAAGGATCCCATCAATTCCATCTACTGTATCGGTTCGGTAGTTGGCCCTCACCCCTTCCCGATGATGGTGCGTGATTTTCAAGCCGTTGTCGGTATCGAATCCAGAGAACAATTTTTCGAAATGACAGGCCATTTACCGGATGTGGTATGCGCATGCGTGGGTGGTGGAAGTAATGCCATAGGTATTTTTTCGGCCTTCATCAACGATCCCGTCAAATTGGTCGGTGTTGAACCCGGTGGCCGCTCTCTCAATCTGGGTGATCATGCGGCCACTGCGGCATTTGGAAAACCCGGACTCATTCATGGCTTTAAATGCTACCTGCTGCAGGACGAGAAAGGCGAACCGGCTCCGGTATACTCCATCGCCAGCGGACTCGATTACCCCGGAATAGGACCGGAACATTGCCTGCACAAGGACACAGGACGGGTCAGCTATGAAATAGCTGATGACCTGGAAACGCTCGATGCGTTTTATACCTTAAGCCGCGTCGAAGGTATTATTCCAGCGCTTGAAAGTGCACATGCCGTCGCCTATTCCATGAAACTTGCCCGAGAAATGAAACACGGCAGTATTCTTATTAACCTGAGCGGACGAGGGGATAAAGATCTCAACTTCGTCACGGAAACCTATGGTTTTGACCTTGACCAAGCGAAAAAGAGTTTGTTGTAAAAAAAATTCAAGGCCACCTGCGGTATAACGGCAGGAGGGGGTGACTTTTTTCGTCGTGCGTGCATTGGTGGCCTTTCGGAGGTTAGCCGGTACACCTTGCTTTAGAATTCCAGGAACTCCTGCAGACCTTGCTGGAAGTTCTTGAAGATGGGGAAAATATTACGGCAGGATAAAAGCCAAATTTGAATCTGACCTGACAGGTACTTTGAAAAAGCTGTTATCTGTCAGGTCAGTCGCTAAGCTATCAGTCTGCCGGCATTATCCGTGGGGCTTTGGAGCGGCGACCGATAGACCCCTGTTATTTTGTTTTCGATTTCTTTTCCAGGACCTTCTGGGACCAGGACATGGCGGCCATACTCTGCGGAAAGCCTATCGTTGACACCAGAAGCAGCAAGGCATGGGAGATCTCCTCGGGACTTGCTCCCGCCTGCAGCGCCCTCCGGGTATGTGAACATACCGCTCCTTCTGATTGTCCGGCAGCGGCTGCTGCCAACTGGATCAGATGCGAGGTCTTCTCATCGAGGGGACCAGCCGTGCGCAGAGTTGTTCCGAGTTTCTCAACAGCACAGAAAACCTCCGGGAACTGTTTGCTGACTTTCTTGTAAAACGATGGTTTTCCTTTATCCGACATGGAGGTCTCCTTGTAAAATATTTTATGTTTTTTTGGAGAGTTAGCTTGCAGAACACCTCAGTATGAACTGGATTAACTCTTAAATACAAATCTCAATAGGGGTGTTGGAATCCTTAGGAATTTTAAAAACGGAACCTTTGAAAAATAATTCTTCAGGCTGTAAAAGGGCATCGTCTTCGGTTACAGCACGAATATTAGCAGGAGGAATCCATCGCCCGTCAAGGAGGTTGAGAAGTTCTTAGTCACGCCCACCGATATGGATCAGCATCCAATCAGACCACAGGGCAATGACCCGTTCTTTAGATTATCTGGTGTCATGATCTATCCCCCGGGGCCAGTATGTTCTATTATCTCCCAGCAGGCCATTCGATTATTTACACTGAGAAGCGCAATCCCGGTACTGTTTCAAGCAGTCAGCCTTACAGTCCTTATCTCCATAGCAACCTTCACTACACAACACCTTATCGGTGGCGCAATCTCCTGTGCATTGCGCAGCATCCTCGCTAGCTTCAGTGGCCCCCTGTAGATCTTCGACGACAGCATCCTTCGGATGGCTGACATTAGGATTAGCGGCATGAGAAATAGACAGGGCCATCACGATTGAACATATGCCTGCCAAAAACATTACTATGGTTAGAGGGTATTTTTTTAACATGAGACTCTTGAATGATTTAACAGATTTTTTGTGTCTGGAGAATAGCAGGATAATCAAATGGGAGGGGTGAAAAAACGGAGATAAAAACCCCTGTTCGGAAAAGGAATCTCAAGCCAAGACCGGAGAGCGACCGGAGAACAAAAAAAGGACTTAGAGAGGGGGTCCCTAAGTCCTTGATTTTTTTGGTGCGCCAGGCAGGATTCGAACCTGCGACCTACGGATTCGTAGTCCGGCACTCTATCCAGCTGAGCTACTGGCGCAATACAAACATCCAGTGTTTATAACTCAAAAAAAATCTTTAAACAAGAAATTTCTGTCCGCTTGGCATTGGCGCGACTTCCTTTGTCCGCAATAGTCACCACTCCGTCTATCTGAGGCTGCGAACTCCCCAAAAATTATCCTGGACGGCAGATGCTGCCCCGGCCAATGGTGATGTAGCCCGGAGCCCCTCCCCTTGCTGTCCTGCTAGCCATCATCGTCAGGGTGGCTCCCCTAGGTAGTCGGCAGTGCCGTCGGAGGCCGACTTTTGCTGCAGGCAACCAGCGCTCTCCCTTCGTCTATTTCGAAGAAGGAGGTACAAGGAAGACAAGGGACCTCTTTGCCGATTTTAACTCTATAATAAATGCGCCAGGCAAACACTATTCCCAGCGCTAGCAAGACAGCGAACCGATCACCGGTGCCAAGTGGAAGTTCTTCAGCCTTGCAACCACCGTCCTTGCGGGTACGATGAAATATTTCAATGCCCCATCGTTTGTTGTACCAAACGATGGGTTCCCAGGCATCTTCAAAGGTTTGCACCTCGACGGTGGTAAGCAACAGCCATTCCAAGACCGACCGGCGAGTTTTTCTCACTGGCGCAAACCTGCCCAGAGGGCAACGCTGCTCCCACACCACACCAGCCTGGCCAACCTGGTGTGGGTCAGCTCGGGGTCGGCATTTATAGCCTCGTCAATCAGATGAAATGAGGTTGCGTCGAACCCTTCAAGGATGCTCTGCATGGCGAAAATCACCTGCCATGACCAGACGCTGTTGCTCAAATAATTTTATGGAGAGGTAATAGATATCAGGGGGCCTAATTAGCGAGGCGCCTGATACGTAGCGCAAGTCACCGTTATCGGGTTGCTTCACCCTCCAAAAAATCGATCTGATTTTCCGCCGGTTTCATTTCAAACCTAGGGATAATATCAATTTTTGCATGATGTTTAACTTCCAAATCAGCTAATTCAGCGCGTTTTTTATTGAGCAGGTACTGGGCAACATCAATGGGCAATCGGCATTCAACTCTAGCGATATTCTTGCGACTGATTCCGGTCTGGATGCGCCGCAGGTAATACAACGCCAGGGTTTCAACGGACCGGACAACACCTCGACCCTGACAATTTTCGCAGGTCCGGTAGCTGCCTTTCTCAATCGGGGCGCCCATTTTTTGGCGAGAAATCTGCATCAGGCCAAAACGGGAAATTTTGCTGATGTCGACCTTGGCCTTATCGCGCTTCATGCTGATCTTGACTTGTCGCTCGACTTCCCTGATGTGCTTTTTATTGCGCATATCAATAAAGTCAACCACGATCAAACCGCCCAAGTCACGCAATCTGAGCTGCCGAGCCAACTCCGCCGCAGCCTCCATATTGGCGAGAAATATGGTGTCGTCGAAATCGCTGTTTTTCGAGGTCCGGCCGGAGTTAACATCGATTGCAACCAAGGCCTCGGTGGGATCGATAACAATCGACCCTCCAGACGGCAAGGCCACCTGCGGCTTGTAGATCGATTCGATCTGTTCTTCGATGTTATATTGGTTAAAAATTGGCTTGGTACCGCGATGCAGACGGACCTTGACCTTTTTTTGCTTAGCCGGCAACTGCTCGATAAACGCGTTGACGTTGTTCAACGACTCCTGGGTATCGACGGTGATTTCCTGAATTTCCTGAAAAAAATGGTCGCGCAAAAAGCGGACGACCGTATCCTGCTCCTCGTATACCAGAGCGGGGGCCTCCATGGTCTGCCCACGTTTCTTGATTTCCTCCCAAAGTTCGAGCAGCATGCTCAGGTCCTTTTGCAGGGTCGCACCAGTAATCTCTGCACTGGCAGTCCTGATAATATATCCTATCCCCTCTGGGATCTCAAACTCACTCATGATCTCTCGGAGGCTGGATCTGCGCTCTTCGCCGACGATTTTGCGAGAAATTCCGGCGCTATCGCTTCCCGGCATCAAAACCAGGCAACGGCCGGGCAAGGAAAGGAAGGTGGTCATATTGGCGCCTTTGTTGCCGGTGACTTCCTTCACCACCTGCACCAGCACCTCTTGCCCCTTCTGGACGACATCTTCAATTTTCAGTTTTTTCCACTGCTGCTGGGCGATGATCGCACGAGTTCGTTCGTTGACGTCCTGGCGGAAATATTCGGGATGAATCTCGCTGAACGGCAAAAAGCCGTTTCTTCCCGTGCCGATATCGACAAAGGCGGCCTGCAGGTTAGCCTCAATCGAAACAATCCTTCCTTTGTAGATATTATTTTTGGTGGGCTCACGATCGATGGTGGTGACGTGAAAGGACTCAAGGCGTCCGTCTTCGACCAATGCTATCCGGCACTCTTCCGGCTCTTCTGCATTGATGAGCAGCTTGTAGGTGACGGCTTTTTCTGGGAATTCCGAGGTCTCTTCATCGAGATGATCGTCGTCCTCCTCCACAGAATCGGGCACATCTTCCTCCTCCGCGCCCCCCTCTTCAACCTCTTCTATCGGCGGAGCATCTTCCCGTTTCGATCGTTTCCTTCCTCCTCGACGAGGCCTTCTTTTACTTTTCACCGGGGCCTGATCTTCTTGAGCCTCAGCATTCTCAACCCTTTCAGCACTCTCAACAGCTGCCGGCGTTTCCATGGCAGCAGGCGACATTTCAGCCACCGGGGCAGGTGCAGCCTGACCTGTAGTTACCTGCGCTAATGGAGAATCAATTGCATGAGCGGGACCAGCTTCGCTTTTTTCTTCTTTTTCTGTCGCCTCCGGGCTGGAATGTATAAATTCCAACGAATCCTGTGAGGCCTCCGGCACGGTCTTGGTTACGCTCTTCCACCAGGCACCGGTTTTGGCCTTGCGCACGGGGGGCGCCTTTTCTTCATTTGAGTTTTGTTCGTTTTCTGACATTAGTATCCTTAGCGTGAATTATTAAAGCAACGCACCCGCTTGCTCCGACCTGGCACTGACGCTGGACAACATTGATTTGCCGCGTCATTGTATGGTCGATGGTTACTGATAGTAACAGGTGTTCTCGTGATTCTGCCTCTGCAGTACACCCGAGTTCACAAACGGTTCGAGCAGTTGCTCAACTTTATCCGGACCACCGAGTTGAAAAGTCCGGTCTATATCGACGGCTGTACATGGCCGCCGCTTTAACATCTGTAAAATTTCTTCCAGCACTTCATCCAAGGACAAGGCCCGGTTTGTTTCCAATATTGCCGGCGGCTGCATCCGGGGGGCCTCTTCTGCTGGCGCAAAGGGGAGGTCAACCGGGACACCCAAATTTTCATGTAAATAATCGGCCAGTTCCACCAATCTTTCCCTCTCCAATGGCCGGGCAAAATGCTCAGCGGGCGGGCGAACTACCGTGTTAAGCTGAATCCTATCAAGGCGCATGCACCTGACTGCCGAAATCAATGCCTCGATATCCCGGCTAGAATCGTTGAAATCTTGAACCAAAAGAATTTCCAGCCACAACTTGCCCCGAAATGTATGAGAAAAAAAAGTTAGTCCTTCAATGACTTTCTCAAGATCTACATCAGCACCCGGTCGGTCGACTTTTAAAAAACTCTCGGCCAAGGCTGCATCAAGCGAGGGAATAACGATATCGGCCACGGCAAGTTCTTGGCGGACATCTGAATGCATCAGGGTTGTTCCGTTGGTCAAAACAGCAACCGGTTTATCGGTCACCCGTTTGAGATGACGGATAATTTGGCCAAGCCCGCTATGAAGCGTTGGTTCACCTTTGGCGGTTACGGTGAAAACATCAACAGTATCCAGCCGACCGGGATCCGCGCAGAAGACATCGATTTCTTCAATGATTGCTTGTGGAGAGGTATAATAGGCGCGTTGCCCGACGGAGGTGGAAGCGGTCCCTACTTCGCAATATATACAGTTGAGATTGCAGATTTTATATGCAAACAGATCAATGCCGAGAGAGCGGCCAAGTCGCCTGGAATTGACCGGGCCGAAAATATATTTCATACAGCGTTGCGAATAGTGAATGCTGTTGCGAAAAGCTTAAAAAGTGAAATGCTTCTGCAAGCCATGGAAAATCAGGCCATTAGACGATATTTTCGCCTGCCGATGTTTATACTAATTTACACGGAGACGCAAGGCAAATCAACGACTTTTCACTTGACACAATACCGGCGTACACGTACATTCGAGGTCACTATTTATAATTGTTTTTCTATAGTTTTTTGTGTTGATACGACTAGTTGGGTTGCCGTACAAAAGCAAGTTACGGTTTCGGTCAACGAATTCGCCCTCTTGCTTATAGTTAACTACCAAAGGAGCCGATCGAGGTGAAGCACATCATTCTACCCTCACCGATCCTCTTGTTTTTACTCATTTCTCTTGCCTGTTCGCTCCTGCCCGCAAAATTGGTGTCAGCCGAGTCGGCTAATGCCCATTGGGAAATAACCGCCGATAAAATAACCCGGTATGAAGATCCGCCAAGCGTTGTTGCCGAGGGCAATGTGCTTCTGGAAAAAAAACAACCGGTAGCCCGCCCCGAAACGACGCCCCCTGTCGAATTAAAAAGCCGAGAAAAAAAAGGTGCTCAGGCCGACGGCAGCTCGGAAGAAACGGTCACTGCAACCAAGACCCTGACGACGATTAAGGCCGATTGGGTTGCCTACGATGTTACGCTCGGCAAAATTAAAGCCCGAGGCAATCTTTTCATCGAAGTCGAAGGCGACCAGATGACAGCGGAATCCGGCATCATCGACATCCAGGAGGCGACCGGCACCTTCGAAAAAGCCACGGTCATCCGTCAGGACCAAACTATGCACCTGGAAGGCAGGGTGATCGAGAAAACCGGTGATCTCACCTACCACATCGCAGATGGCTGGATAGTGACCTGTAAGTTGGAAAAGGGCGAAACCCCGCCATGGAGTTTCGGCGCTTCTGATGTGGAAATCACCGATGGTGGCTATGCCTATCTGAAACACGCCACCTTCAGAATCAAAGATGTACCAGTTTTGTATTCCCCGGTCATGCTGTTGCCGGCGAAACGGACACGTCAGACCGGTTTTCTTTTCCCTTCGGTTTCTACGTCAAGCCGTGATGGTTTCAACCTGGAAACACCTTTCTTCATCAACCTTTCCCCCAGCACCGACATCACCCTCTTCCCCCGGTATTTCGCCAACCGCGGCATGATGGGCGGGGCGGAATTCCGCTACGTGCTCGACGAAACCAGCAAAGGGATGCTGATGGGGAATTATCTCGCTGACAGCTTGTCCGATCCTTCCGAAGTCGATTATTATCAGGACGGACAGTTCACCCACACCAATTCCGATCGGTATTGGCTACGGGGAAAAGCGGATCAGGATATTGGTCTGTGGACAACCCGTTTGGATGTAGATGTTGTTTCAGATATGGATTATTTACGGGAATTCGATTCCGGGTCCACCGGGATCACGGCCAGCCAGAAGAAATTTTCCGACACCTTCGGTCGCGGGTTTCTCGACAAAACCAATCAATATCGTGAAAACACCTTGATGACCTTGCGGTCCTGGGAGAACGGCAATTCGCTTTATGGCGAGTTTTTTGCGGTTAACGATGTCAGTGACCTATCATACAACGCCGACAATCCTTCGAAGGCCTGGAAACTACCGTCCGTCACCCACGCCGGCCTCGTTCCCCTTTATGAGGCGAGAGGACCTGATTTCTCCTGGAACGCTAACTATACAAATTTTTGGCGAGAAGAAGGGGTCGGTTCGCAACGGGTGGATCTCTTACCATCGATAACGACAGCGATTCCGATCAGTCCTTATCTTGAAACCACTGTCCACGGCGGCGTCAGAGACACCCTGTATATGATTCAGGGTAATGGTGCCTCCGACTGGGAAGACAGCGATTCAGAAAATCGGTTTCTCACCAACCTGGGGGGAGAGTTGGGCACCATCCTGCTTCGCGATTTTACCGCAAATATCGGCGAGGTCAATGCCTGGAGCCATACACTGCGGCCCTACGTCGGCTATGGGTACACCGCCATGCCCGACGAAAAGGTTGCGAACTTTCCTAAATTCGACAGTGTCGATGAGCTCGAAGAAGAAAATGGACTGTATTACGGCATCGATAATTTTTTCACGATTTTTGGAGAACATAAAGGCCGCGAATTCGATCGCGAATATGCCTTCCTCAAGTTGCGACAGGGCTACGACCTGCGGAGCGAAGAGAGCGATACCCCGCTCACGCCGGTTGCAATCAAAACCGGTTTTTATCCGCTCCAGCTCTTACGCCTCATGTACCGAACCGATATCGATATGTATGGCGAGGGGGCCTATCGCCATGCGATCGAGGCTGATTATTTGAGCGAACGCGGCGATACCCTCGGTTTAGATTACCGATATGACATGCTAACCGACGTCAATTCGGTCAGCGGCAGCGCCTGGTACCTGCTCCCCTATAATTTCGCCGCCGGCTACACCCTTGAACGCGCCCTTGAAACCAGTGAAACCATCTCAGAAAAAATACGGTTGCGCTACACCCTACCCTGCTGGTCGGTTGAACTTTCCTCAGATACGACTCCGGGCGACCAGACCTTTATGGTAACTTTTCGCTTAGCTAACATTGGTAATGCTTTTGGTTTCCCCGGCTTCTAGCGAGGCGCCCCCCGATAACACTGCGGTTTTATCTCAGCAATGAACTGCATCGATGTTTTCAATGGGGATGCGGATGGCATCTGCGCCCTGCAGCAACTCCGTCTCCTCCACCCGCAACCGGGTGCCCGACTCATCACCGGGGTCAAGCGCGACGTTGCGCTCCTCTCTCGACTTGCAGGAACTACCGCCAGCCGGATTACCGTCCTGGACATCTCTTTAGACCGAAACCGGGTGGCCCTTGAAGAATTGCTGGCCAACAGAAATTCCGTCTTTTATGCGGATCACCATTACAGTGGCGCCATCCCCGACTCCGTTTTCCTGGAAGCCTACATCGATCCTTCGCCCCTCCTCTGCACCGCTCTCATCATCGATCGACTTCTCGCCGGGAAATTCCGGCCTTGGGCGATAGCCGGCGCTTTTGGCGACAACCTGGACGAGGTGGCGATTGGGCATGCCGAAGCCCTCGGCCTAACCGGGGATGACATTACCATCCTTCGCGAAACCGGCCGCCTCTTGAATTACAATGGCTATGGACTTTCAGTCGATGACCTGCTGATACACCCCGCCGATCTGTTTGGCGAGGTCCACCAGTATGCCGACCCTTTCAGCTTGCACCGGGACTCGACGATCCTAAGAAAATTGCGGGGGGGATACGAGCAGGACATGGCCAAGGCTGCCAAGATACAACCCTTCAGGATCTATCCGGCTGGTCGGGTTTTTCAATTTCCGCAGGAAAGCTGGTCAAATCGGGTGATAGGGGTTTTTTCCAATCAGGTGGCCCGTGATCAACCCGAAATGGCGCATGCCACTGTACTCACCAATCCCGACGGCAGCCTAATGGTCAGCGTTCGCGCCCCGCTAACGACCCGCAGGGGTGCCGATACCCTTTGTCGTCAATTTGCCAGCGGCGGCGGCAGGGCGGCAGCAGCTGGGATCAACCAACTGCCCGCAGCTGAGCTGGAGACATTCCTGTCCCGGTTTGCCCAATTTTTTTCCCCCTCTAACGGTTCCTTGGGGCTCTTATGATAGACGGTTTCCTGATCAAAAGGCTCCCCCCCTTGCTGCTCGCCTCCTTTCGCGTCGGTCTTTGCCTGCTGACTATCCAGATCCTCTGGTCGCCCCCGGTGGCGGCGCAGACCATGCCGGCAGACCTTGTTACCGACGGTCAACCGATTAATCTTGAGCAGGAAAAATACCAGCAGTTGTTCATTGAACTCAGCCAACAGCACCGGTTTAGCCCCCAGGAACTGCACGATATTTTTCAAGGAATCACCATCAACCGCCCGGTTCTGGTGCTGATGGACAAACAGTGGGAAGCCAAACCCTACTACCAGTATGCTCCGTTGTTCATCACCAAAGACAACATCCAAGAAGGCAAGGATAAATTAGCTCTGCACCAAAAACTCCTCGACCGGATCGAGGCGACCTTCGGGGTGAACCGGGAAGTGGTGGTGGCCATCTGGGGCATTGAAACCCGATACGGTGCTCGCCAAGGTAAGTATGACGTCCTGCAGACCCTGAACACCCTTTTTGATGCCTATCCGCGACGATCGGATTTTTTTCGCAAACAGCTGATCGATTATCTCCTGCTTTGTCGGGAAACCGGCATCAACCCCAAGGGGGTCAAGGGGTCCTATGCGGCTGCCTTTGGCCAGACCCAGTTTATCCCCTCCTCCTTCCGCGATTATTCGGTGAGTTTTGATGGCGATGACAAGCGGGATGTCTGGAATTCGATTCCGGATATTCTGGGGTCCATCGCCAATTACCTGAAACGATCCAACTGGACGCTCGATGCGCCGATTTACGGTGAATTAGGCTATACGCTCAAAGATCCGCAGTTGGTGGCCGCCGAGGCGAAAGGCCGCAAAGAAAAAGTGCCGATCGACCTGGTGCTGGGAGTGCAAAACCCCAAGCTCCCCCCCTCGCCGCAGAACCGACCGGTCACTATCATCGGGTTGGAACTGCCCCCCGGAGGCCCATTTGACAAACGATTTGTGGCCGGGTATCCCAACTTTCAGGCGATCACCGAGTGGAACCATTCCAACCGTTATGCCATGGCAGTGACCGAATTAGCGGAGGCCTTTGAGCGCTGAAGCGCACCCGGCAGCCCTCGAAGAGTCAAGGAGAACTCCTTGAAAAATCAAATCCTAGCTGTTATCAGTACATTCCTGTGCCTTCTGCTGAGTCCAGGAATGGCCACCTCGGCCTTAACGCCCCTGCCCCCGTCGCAATTCCCCTACTTCCACGATGATTCCCAGTTGCAGGAATTCAAGGCCACGCTGGACCAGAGTCTTACTTTCCTGCGTTCGGTTCCCGCTTCCACCTGCTATACCGTCGCCGGTGCCCCAGTTCTTGTCGGGCGGTTGATTGATTCAGCCCTTTATTTTCAAAAATTACTGCAGACTGCGCCCACACCTGAACAGTTAAACCAACAGATCCAACGGGCCTACACCGTGTACCGACTTGATCCCGATCAGGGGCAAAAATCCCGCCGCATGTTGATCACCGGCTATTACCAACCGGTATTTTCAGGTAGCCTTGACCGACACCCGCCCTATCTTTACCCGCTTTATGGCATCCCTAAGACCCTCACCGTCAGGAATTCCAGCGCCAATAAGAAAAATATCGGCCGGTTGTCGCATGGTAAAATGGTACCCTTTTGGACCCGAAAAGAAATTGAGACCGACAACCTGCTCCAAGGACAGGAAATGGTTTGGCTCAAAGATCCCTTCGACGCCTTTGTCCTTCATGTCCAGGGGTCGGGCACGCTGCACCTGACCGATGGTACCGTCCGCGGCATCCATTACGCGCAAGGCAATGGTCGGCAATACCGGAGTATCGGAAAATATCTGGTCGATACCGGCCGGATGCAACTTGCCGATGTCACCATGGACAGCCTCCGTCAATACATCGCCGATCATCCCGAAGAACGGGAGAGGATTCTCCATCAGAACGATTCCTTTATCTTTTTTCACTGGAGCCAACCAGGCCCGGCGATCGGTAACCTCGGCCAGGCCTTGACCGCCGGACGCTCCATCGCCGCCGATCAGCAATGGTATCCTCCTGGGGCGCTGGTCTTTCTCGACAGCAGAAGACCGGTGATGGCCAACGGCCAGGTGGTTGAGTGGAAAAAGATGCAACGATTCGTCAGTGTCCAGGACACCGGATCCGCGCTGACCGGTCCAGGGCGGATCGATGTGTTCTGGGGTTCAGGCGAGCAGGCTGGGATGGAGGCGGGTCAGATGAAAGAGGACGGCAACGTCTATCTGCTGGTGCTCAACCAAGACGCCCGCCTGGAACCGTGACGGTCCGGTCAATGCGGACAGCCTTGGCCGGTTTAAGGAGCTCGCCTGTCATCATGAGGATTGCTCAACCTGATCCTTATGTCCACGCCTGGTGTCCCCCGCTTTTAAGACGGGGAGCCTCCAGATAAGATTCCGGTAACGCCTTGTTGCAGCGTGCGATCAGCGGTTACCAGCGATCCCCCCGCCAATGGCGGTCACGGCGGTGACGAGGATAATCATTCCAATCGGCACGATGGGATCGATAGTGCGGCCTCCCGTAAACCACCGGCGGAGGGTAGTAACGGTCGCGGGGATACCACCCCCTCGGGGGCGGGCAGGGGGGCGGCCGATATTCATAGCGCGGGTAGGTATTAAAGGCCATAACCAGCCCGCCAAGATCAGCGCCGATATAAACGTTGTCTCTGGCCTGAGCTTTTTGCGGTTGTCCAGCCAGCGTAATCAAGACCAGCAGTAAGAGGCCCCACGGTATCATTGTCCTGTTTTTCATGTTCCTTCTCCATTCCTGAAAATGTTTAATTCTGAACTTGTTCAACTTCCTGCCCGCATCATTGGTACGGTGTCGAGACGAACCTGGTTGCTGACTTTCAGGCCGTGTCTCGGTTCACATTGAAAAACCAGTTGCCCCTCCGTGGTCGCCATCACTCGACAGACCCCGTTGCCCAATGGCAATTCCGGCACGATGGTCAATGTCATCAAAATTGCCAGGGCTCCCGCCATTTTAATTTTCATGAAACATTTTCCCCTTCCCATAAATATATTCCGAAAAATCTCTTGCTTTCGTCTCCACTGTAGGAGGTTTCTTGAGCATTGTCAGTGGACATCGGGTGGTTTGCCGCCCGACATAAGGTCATGTCGGGTTCATGTCGGCTGTAGCCATCATGCCGCAATATCGTTATTGTTTAAAACGAAGGAAATCGTAGGGCGCAAGGGCGCCACGGCTCCCGCTGTGAGGCGCGAAAATTCACCCGCGCACGCTGATATTATCTCCCGGCATGCTGGACAAACGTCGTGATAGTGTTCCCCAAAAAGACAACAATATGGTATGAAAGCAACGTATCCGGTCAAAGAGATCTTTTCTTTTTACTTCTCAAGATCCATAAGGAGAATAAAGCCCGTGCGTACCCAGCCAGCAGATCGATTCATCTATGTTGTCGGTGAACAACAAAATGGTGTCATCAACGAAAGTGCTGAGACTTTTGTCTTCACCCAAGCCAACATGCAACAGATCGATACCACAGAACTTGCCTTAGTTATCGCTAATGTCTTTGCCAGGGGCCAGTTTTTCCCAGGCCTCGACGGAGCCTTGGCTGCGGTGTTCCACGAACTGACCAGCAGGTCCGAACTCTTCAAAAACGCAGACACCCCTGATGATCAGGGTCGATGCACGCTGATAACTGCCTTCAAGCGTCTCGATGGAGAAATATCGGTCAAAGTTGCAGCCATTATGCCGGTCGATTCTGGATCTTTAAGCGTTGACGATCTGAATGGCTTCGAGACGCTTTTGCAGGAGAAACTTCCCGACTTTCAGCATGTCTTCACGGAGGAAGCTTACGCTCCGGACTCAAAAATAATGGATATCATTAAAAAAACAGCTCTGCACCACATCAATAAAAAGCTACAATGAACCGCTGGCGGAAAAAACCTCCCGTTATGCTGGCACCCTTACCTGCTTGTGGTTATTGTCCTTTACAATGAGCAGAAGTTATCTTCATCTTTTACACATTTAAAAGCGCCCCCTATGGACAATAAACAAAAATACAATGTGATTTTTGCAATCTTTGCCGCCTTCGGCATCCTGGTCATTCATGAGATGTGGGTCGAGCAGCAGAGCATCAAAGCGGTTCCCTACAGTCAGCTCGAAACGTTGCTTCAACAGGGAAAAGTCGCGGAATTGACCATCAGGGAAAAATTTATTGTCGGGGAACTGAAGGAAAGCGACGAAACCGGCAAGAAGATCATTGTCGCCAACCGGGTCGAGCCCGGCCTGGCGGAACACCTTTCGAAATACAATGTCCCGTACACCCAACTGTACGAAAGCAAGTTTCTGGCGACCCTGCTGTCCTGGATCATTCCGGCACTGATCTTCTTCGGAATCTGGATGTTAATCATTCGGAAATTCGGGGATAAACAGGGCCTGGGAGGCGGTTTCATGAACATCGGCAAATCCAAGGCCAAGGTCTATGTGGAACATCAAACCGGGGTCACGTTTGACGATGTCGCCGGGGTTGAAGAAAGCAAAGCGGAATTACAGGAGATTGTCGATTTCCTCAAAGCACCGGATGATTATGGTATTCTCGGGGCGCGGATGCCCAAGGGTGTGCTGCTGGTCGGTCCTCCAGGAACGGGCAAGACTCTGCTGGCCAGGGCCGTGGCCGGAGAAGCCAACGTGCCCTTTTTCTCGATCAGCGGTTCGGAGTTCGTGGAAATGTTCGTGGGCGTTGGCGCCGCCCGGGTTCGCGACCTGTTTGACCAGGCAAGGAAATCAGCGCCGGCGATTATCTTCATTGATGAGCTCGACGCTTTGGGACGTGCCCGGACAGCTGCCGGATTCGGGGGCAACGATGAACGGGAGCAGACCCTCAATCAGTTGCTGGTTGAGCTCGACGGGTTTGATCCGACCAGCGGTCTGGTGCTCCTGGCGGCCACCAACCGTCCGGAGGTCCTTGACCCCGCGCTGCTCCGGGCCGGCCGCTTCGACCGTCAGGTACTGGTTGACCGGCCGGACAAACTTGGCCGTATCGCCATTCTCAATGTCCACATGAAAAAAATCCAGATGGGCATCGATGTCGATGCCAGCCAGGTGGCGGACCTGACCACCGGATTCTCCGGGGCCGATCTAGCCAATCTGGTCAACGAGGCAGCGCTGCTCGCCACCCGCCGCAAGGCCACACAAGTCGAAATGACCGATTTTACCCAGGCGATTGAACGGATCATCGCCGGTCTTGAAAAGAAAAACCGCCTGCTTAATCCCAAGGAACGGGAAATAGTTGCCTACCATGAGGTGGGTCATGCCTTGGCCGCACTGGCCCTGCCCGGCACCGATCCGGTTTATAAAATATCGATTATCCCCAGGGGGATAGGCGCCTTGGGCTATACCCTGCAACGGCCGACGGAAGACCGTTTTCTCATGACCAAGGAAGAACTCGAGCATAAGATTGCCGTGCTGCTGGGTGGTCGGGCAGCGGAAAAACTCATTTTCAACCACCTGTCCACCGGCGCTTCCGACGATATCGCCCGGGCCACCGATATTGCCCGGAGCATGGTCACCCGCTACGGCATGGACCCGACGCTGGGCTTTGTGGTCTATGAAGAGAATCATCAGACCTTTCTGGGGCAGCAGGGGCCCGGGGTGAATGGCTGCAAGATCAGTGACAATACCGCCCAACAGATCGACACCTCCGTGCGTAAGATCATCGACGACACCTTTATCGGGACTTACAAGATCATGGAAAACAACCGAGTTGTGCTGGAGCGTTGCGCCAAGGTACTGCTGGAAAAAGAAACGCTCCTGGAAAAAGAACTGACCGCATTGACCGAAGATTTACAGCGCTAAGCTGGACGAAACCGACGCCCTCTTACTCCTTACTATTCGCCTGATTTGCCGGGACAAAGGTCAGCGTTTTTTTATTCAACGTATACTTACCGGCCACCCATAGTTCTTCAATCGCGGCAAAATTGATCAGATTTTCTCCCGGCAGGGCATAGGTTTCATGGGCCTTGAGAATTTCGCTGTCACTGATCACATAATCCCGATCGGTATCCACCCAATGGTAGGGCGCAAGTTCGATATGGTCCGCCCCCCCGATCTTCTCGCCGATGGTCAGCCCCTCCCCGACGATGAGATCGCCTTTGAAGCGGAGTTCCTCCTGCTGCCGCAGCTTTTTACCGGGCTGCACCATATAGAGAAAGGTCGCCCGTCCATTGACCAACTTACCGATCCAACGAGGATTCTTGCCGAAATGCTTCGGCGACTCGCCCTCGGGCGAAGACCCGATCGCCTCACAGTCACCGAGCAACTCTTCTCGAAGGAGCAGCGTATTGATGGAATCCGCCGCTCCGGTGACCTGCACAATAACCGGGAAGGGAAGATTGGGAGCCGTGTGTTGGGGCAGAATCCGTTCGGTGGTCACCCCGGAACGGTTGCCGGAAAGGAAGAAAAAGCTTCCGGCAGCGACAACAAAGAGGAGTCCCCCACAGAAGCCCAACCATCTTTGGTAACGCCGCAAAAAATGCTGCCCCCCCGTTATCGGCTGCGCAGTTGCCGCAGCAGGCCCGGGCTCCTCCGGAGTCCCCTCCAAGTCATCGCCGGCAACCTGCTGGCCTTTCCCGTCCAACAATTCTTCCAGGGGAACCCCAAGCGCTTCGGCCAGTTTTTTGGCATTCTCCAACTTGATCGTGGGATATCTGCGATTTTCCCATCGGGAGATCGTATCGGTGGTCACCCCGACCACCGTGGCCAAGTAGAGTTGAGTCAATTCCTTCTGCTCCCTGAGCATTCGGATTTTATTGCCGTTTATATCGACACTGCTGCTACTGTTCATTTCGTGTTATCATCTCAGTAATCCAACTGGTGAAAAAAAAATCGCTGCCATGGAACAATACCTCTGGCGTTGATGGTAACAGCCCCTGCGGTGCCCGCTGACGAGAGCTTA
>JAFLKR010000098.1 GCA_019163135.1 Desulfobulbaceae bacterium
TGCATCTCTCCCGGATACTCTTATCTGTTGACAACCTGGGGTCTTCTAAGTGTTAGTCGTTTGCGGCGCTTGAAATTTTACGAATAGTCTTAATTTCATAATGCCAATCTGGAGGGGCTAAAAACTGCTCTACAAAAGTCCTGTCTGCGCCACGTAATGTGTGAATATCAAGGTCTTTCCAAGCGGGGTTGTTCAACCAAGGAGGTTTTTCAGTGTATTTACCCCGGTTCTTGTTGTACTTGACCCCCTTAATTTCAAATTTATCACCTTCTATACCTTTATCTTTTTGTTGAGAAATATCCGTATGTGCAGTTTCCCATGTAATAGCCCGCACTGCAAGATAATACTCTTTATCATTAAATATTCCATTTAAAATAAAATTTTGTTTGAGTGGATATTTTGGCTTGAGATTTCTCGCGTAAATTCCGCAAAGAACTAATTTGAACTCTAGATCTTCATTGCTATCGCACTGGTATGGGAAGCAATTAATAATGTCTATCCAGTGACCTGATGCTTTATTTAAATGTTTTTTGACAAACAAAACCGCACGAGCCTCATCCGTTGATGCGTATTCGAGATATTTTTTTAATTGTTCGTCGGTAATAATACTGAATTCTTTTGATTGCGTAGTTTTCAACGTTGCTCACCTTCAAAACAGCAGTGGTTCGTATTTGAATAGCATTATATTTATATCAAAAATATCACACTTTCCGCTACTATGTGAATTATTCGACTAACAGTGCAATAAGCAGAAACATTTCCGTCATATCACCTCATGTAGGTGGACAGTATTTCCGCATATTCTCATATTTATCTTTAAACACGGAAAAACTTCTCTCCAGGTGTCCACATATTACATTTTCCTTGGAAAATTTCCACATATTAAGATACTATGTGACTACATATGGAAAGTCAAAAGAATAATACCTCAAAATTCCATCCGAATCCTGCCCTCAAGCTGATGGACCAGGTGCGCGAAGTTCTTCGATATAACCACTACGCCTATCGCACCGAACAAGCCTACTGCCAATGGATTCTTCGCTATATTCATCATTTCGGTGACAAAACCCATCCGAACAGACTTGAGGCTAAGGATATTGAACGATTTCTTTCCCATCTCGTAATCGTAGGGAAGGTGTCCGCATCCACCCAGCGGCAAGCCCTGAATGCCTTGGTTTTTCTCTATCGGGAGGTTCTGGACATGCCTCTTGCCGAAGAAATTACCCCGATCCGCTGCAAGCGCTTGCCAAGGCCACCCACGGTGCTCATCCAAGCGGAGGTGCAGCGGTTACTCGCAGCCATGACCGGCAAACATGCCCTCATGGCGAAACTGCTTTATGGAGGTGGCCTACGTCTATTGGAGTGTATCCGCCTGCGGGTGCAGGATGTGGATTTCGGACAGGGCCTCATCTTCATCCGGGGTGGCAAGGGTGGTAAAGATCGGACCACCATTCTGCCCGTAAATCTCCAAGAGGAACTGCGAAAACAGATTGAAGCGGTGAAAGCTCTTCATCATAAAGAGTTAGAGGAAGGATTTGGAACGGTGCTCATTCCGGAGGCACTGACAAGAAGATACCCGAACGCCGAACGAGAAGTTGGCTGGCAATGGCTATTTCCGGCCAAGGAACGCTCTTCGGACCCACGCTCGGGGCGAGTGACGCGCCATCATGTGCTTGAATCCGACTTACAGAAAGCGGTGAAACGGACGACGACCCAGGCCGGGAATTAACAAGAAGGTCGGCTGCCACACCCTGCGGCACAGCTTTGCCACCCATATGCTGGAAAACGGGGTGAACATTCGGGTGCTGCAGGATCTTCTTGGTCATACCGACGTCAAACCCACCGAAATCTATACCCATATCATGGCCCGAGATATCCGCAAGCTGCAAAGCCCGCTAGATCGGTTCTCCGTCAGCTGATCCCAGCGATCGGCCCGGTCCCCACCACCAGTTCAAACCCGGCCTTCTCCAGTTCCGCCCTTGGCCGATCACCGATGCGGGTGCAATAGACCCGTTGACAATCTTTAAGTGCCGCAAGCGTTGCCGCCATCCGTTCCGGGTTGAAAGCATGGTTGGGATCACCGGTGGACAAAGGGACGACAGTGCAAACCATGAGCAGAGCCAGATGGCCTTCGGTGAGGTCGTAGATAAAAAATCGATCCGCCTTGCCGAAATGTTCGTTGATGGTTTCACCATCGGTTGAGGCGATGGCAATCTGCATATTCACTCCTTAAAAGAATTGAAGACCTCCCGGCTCGACCGCACCGGGAGGTGGAGATACCGAGTCCTTCCCCTCCTGCCAAAAATCTTTCCGTCCGGCTCTGGGCCTCGTGGCCAGGCAGATGGGACTTGGCGGCTCAAGGGGGATCAATCAGCCGCAGCCATTACCGCCGCCGGCGCAAGCACCTTTTGAACTGCATTTACGGATTCGCCCCTGAAGGCTGTTGAGCCCTTTGCCGGTATAGACCGCCTCCAGGCCGCGTTCGATAAACCCAGACATGGTCACCGGCTGGATTCCCTTTTTCTTGAGCATCTCCTTGGGCGAATCGCCCAGATCATTGACCAGGATCGCCCGGCAATCGGCGAGAATGCGGCTGATATTGAACCAGCGCTGCGCCCCGCCGCCAGCAGGAGGCGCCTTGCGGTCTTCGATATGCCGGTAGCCGCCCTTGCCGTCTTCGCCCCAAATCTGGAACCGGGTTGCCTCGCCCAGATGCTGATTGACTAGCACCCCTTCCAAAGTAACGACCGCGACATAGGGGCGCACCACCTCTTCCGGCTTGGGCAGCTGGGCGCAGGCACTCAGACAGCCGCGCATCTCTTCGGTGCGATCGTTGTCGAGCAGACCAACCGCATCGGCCCGGCAGCGGGTGCAGTGCCGCATCTGGGGCAGAAACTCCTCGGCCGTGTTGCGCAGGCGCTCCATCTGCTCCTTGGAGGGTTCGGGAATGTTCTCAAAGCCGGTATCGGCATTGGGAAACATGGCCATGCAGTTGAGCAGGTCCACGCCCAGTTTCTTCATGGTCGCGGCAACCTCGGCGATATGGTGATCATTGATCCCGGGGATGACGATGGTGTTGACCTTGACCACGATATTATGCTGCTTCAACAGCTCGATGGCCTGCAACTGGCGGGCGAGCAGCAGTTCCGCACCCTGGCGGCCACGATAGAGTACCTTGCCGTCCCGCACCCAGGCGTAGATGTGCTGCGAAATTTCCGGGTCGACTGCATTGACCGTGATGGTGACATGCGATACCCCGATCTCGGCCAGTTCCGGTACATGAGGCGCGACCTGCATGCCGTTGGATGACAGGCAAAGCAGGGTCTCGGGATAGTGCCTGCGGATAAGCCGCATGGTTTCCAGGGTCTCTTCGGCATTGGCAAAAGGATCACCCGGACCGGCGATCCCGGCCACCGAAATGCGCGGTTCCTTCTCCAGGACCTTGCCCATGTAGACCAGCGCCTGATCGGGGCTGAGCAGGGTGCTGGTGACCCCGGGCCGCGATTCGTTGACGCAGTCGTATTTGCGGTTGCAGTAATTGCACTGGATGTTGCACTTCGGGGCCACCGGCAGATGGACCCGGCCGTACTGGCCTTTGGCTTTGACGTTGAAACAGGGATGTCGATTAAAATCGTTTTCGTTTAGCATAACGGGCTCCTTTCTTGATGGATGCACACCTTACATATAGGAATAACCAACCGGGCTATCGGCCTGTTTTTTACTGATCACCGCGTTGGTGATGGTATCGAACAGGTGCTGGGCCCCTTCATAACCGAGGTGGAGAATACGCTGGCCGCCGACGCGGTCGTGGATGGGAAAACCCACCCGGATGAGCGGAATATCGAGTTTCTTGGCCAGCGGATACCCCTTGGAGTGGCCGATGATCAGGTCCGGCTGCAGCCCTTCGGCCAGTTCGCTGATCTCGAAGAAATCCATCCCTTCATGGATCTGCGGCTGGGCGAGCAGCGTATCGCCAGTGACTGCGGCAATCGCCTTTTCCAACCGGCCGGAGGTCCCGCCCGAGGCGCAGAGCACCGGCTGGATGCCGATCTCGGTGAGAAAAGAACTCAAGCCCACCACCAGATCCTCTTCGCCGTAGACTATGGCGCGCTTGCCGAAGATGTATTTATGGCCATCGACGTAGGCATCGATCAAGCGGCCCCGCTGTTTCCCATATTTTTCAGGGGTCGGCCGACCGCTTAATTGTTCCAGGAGACTGAAAAAACGGTCGGTTTCCTTGATGCCGAGCGGCATGCCCAGTCGGTGACGAGGGATGCCGAATTTTTCCAGGAGGACATCGCCGCCGCTGGCAGTGTCGCCCAACGTCGGTCCAAATTCGATGGTACCCTGCGAACGGCCCATGGCCTTGATCGCTTGCAAGGGGGTGCCGCCGCCCTGAATCTTTTCGTATTCCATCAGGGCCGGACCATCCATGGTCTCGGAAAGATCGGGCAGCATGGTGCAATCAAGCCCGAATTCGGCCATAATCTCGATCAACTGCCGGTAATCGGCGGAACTGACGAAACCGGGCAGGAGATTGACGGTTGCGGTGCGCGGCCCGCCGGCGCTCATCTGGCTGATCACCTCGCGGATGGCGGCATGAAAACCTTCCATATGCGTGCCCGAGTAACTCGGCGTGGAGACATTGACCAGAGCAGGCAGGCCGATGGAACCCTTGGTGTCCTCGGCATACTGGTGCAGATACATCTTGACGTCGTCGCCGATGGTTTCGGTCAGGCAGGTGGTGGCGATGCCGATCATTGCCGGTCGGTATTTCGCCGCCACATTGGTCAGGCCCAACTTGAGGTTGGGGCCGCCGCCATAAACCGCATGCTTCTCGGAGAGCGAGGAGGAGGCGATGTCGATGGGCTCGTTGTAATGGCTGATGATATAGCGCCGCATATAGGTGGCGCAGCCCTGGGAACCGTGCAGATACGGGACGGCACCCTCGATGCCCTTGAAGGCCAGGCAGGCGCCGAGCGGCTTGCACAGTTTACAGGCGTTGGTGGTCGAGATGGCGTTGGGTCGTTTGATTTTAGGCGGATTCTTGCTCATGGTGCTCTCCTTGGTGCGCAACCAGCATTACCTGGTTGGCCCACTGCTTTTTTTACGCGGCACAAACTGCCAGACCGGGCTCATCACCGAGGAATAGACCTCCTTGGCAAAGTTGAGCATGCCCTCGAACCCCGCCAGCGCCTCCTTGCGTTCGTGGTTGTGATCGCAGAACCCGATGCCAAGCTTGTAGGCAATCGGTCGTTCCTTGACGCCGCCGACAAAGATATCCACCTCTTTTTCGGTGAGAAAGCTGGTAAGTTCCAGAGGGTTGGAGTCGTCGACGATGATGGTGCCGGGATCGGTGATCGCCGCCAGTTCCTCATAATCTTCCTTGGTCCCGGTCTGGCTGCCGACCATGACCACCTGCATGTCGATCAGACGGAAAGCCTTGACCAGACTGAAGGCCTTAAACGAGCCGCCCACATAAATGGCCGCTTTTTTACCGGCCAGGGCCTTGCGATAGGGCTCGAGATCGATTGCCAGTTGCTTGACCTCTTTCTCGACGATTGTTTTGGTGCGCTCCATCATGGCCGGGTCTTTGAAGAACCGGGCGATATCGTAGAGGGCCTCGGCCATGTCCTCAATCCCGAAGTAAGAGACCCGGAGCGAGGGGATGCCGTATTTTTCTTCCATCATATTAGCCAACTGCATGGTGGAGCCGGAGCACTGGACCACGTTGAGGGCGGCACCATGGGCGCGCTCAATGTCGGCCACCCGACCGTCGCCGGTGATATTGGCCACCACCTCGATCCCCATTTTCTGGTAATAGTCGCGGATCATCCAGATCTCGCCGGCCAGATTGAAGTCGCCGAGGATGTTGAGGCTATACTTCGAAATGCCGGTGGTATCGCCGTTGCCGATCAGGCGGAAGAGAGCGTCGCAAGCGGCTTGGTAACCAGCCCGCTTGTTGCCTTTGAAGCCCTCAGATTTCACCGGAATCACCGGAATATGATACTCGGCCTCGACCTGACGGCAGATCGCCTCCATATCGTCGCCGATGATGCCGACAATGCAGGTCGAATAGACAAAAGCGGCCTTGGGTGCATGGCGCTCAATCAACTCGCGCAGGGCCGCGTGCAATTTTTTTTCGCCGCCGAAGATGACATCGGTTTCCTGGAGATCGGTGGAAAAAGAAAGGCGATGCAGTTCGGGCCCGGAGGAAAGCGCCCCCCGGATGTCCCAAGTATAGACCGCGCAGCCAATGGGACCATGGACCAGGTGGAGGGCATCGGCGATGGGATAGAGCACCACCCGCGACCCGCAGAACACACAGGCCCGCTGGCTGACGGCACCTGCCAGGCTGTCCTTGTTGCAGACGATATCAAAGGGCGTATCGCCTTTGACATGGATCTGATTTTCTCGTGCTTTCAAAGCGGTTGCTTCCATAATTCCCCCGTTAATTGAGCTTTGGTTTACCCTTACTTGAGCAAAGCACATGCCAGACGGAATTATTTTAAAAAACCTTATAATTTTGAACTGTTATTAGATTGAAAGACAAGAGCGTAAACAAAGGGACCCAAGGAGGTTTTTGTCGCTGAATAGACAAAATTGAAGAGATGTGACATTTTTGTCGGAGTTGGTATCGTGAATACGATTCCGCGGATTTCGTTGTGCGCCATCCGGTCGATGACAGTGGGCAGGAGGACGGCCTTGAACCGGGCAAGCAAGGCAACCCGGCGTCCTCACTCCAGGGAGGTGTTTCACATCCGGTGCTTCTTCTCCGGCAGCGGCCGCCCCAGAACCTCCTGATACCGCTCAACAATCTTGTGCAGCTGGCCCAGATCGATTCCGGTGTCCACCCCCAGACCCTGAAAAAGATGCACCGCCTCCTCGGTGGCGACATTGCCGGCCGCCCCTTGGACAAACGGACAGCCGCCCAAGCCGCCAGCCGCGACATCAAACAAGCGCACCCCCGCCTCATAGCCGGCCATCAGGTTCGCCAATCCGAGCCCACGGGTATCATGGAGGTGGAGCGAGAGTCGCACCGCCGGCTCCAATCGCCGCACCCTGGCTACCAATTGCCTGACCTGATCCGGATGGGCCTTGCCGGCGGTATCGGCCAGGTTGATCTCGACGGCACCGGCGGCCGCCAGTCGGCGCACAGCCTCCAGTACCCTGTCTTCAGGCACACAACCCTCATCGGCACAGCCAAAGGCCGACTGCACCCCGGCCCGGACCGTGATCCCATGGGCCACCGCAACACCCACCAGCACAACGATCGCTTCAAGGGCCTCCATTGCCGAACGTCGGACATTTTTGCGGCTATGACTGTCGGATACCGATAGGGAAAGACTGATATGATCCAAGCCGCAACCGATAGCTCGATCAAGCCCCTGCCGGTTGAGCACCAGCGCGGTACACAGCAGATGGGGCAGCGCAGCCCGCACCAAGCCCACCAGCGCATCGGTATCCGCCATCTGCGGCACCGTGCGAGGATTGACAAAACTCCCGACCTGTACCCGCCTGATACCGGCGGTTGCCAATAAATGAACCAGCTCCAGCTTTTCGTCCAGGCTTAATATCCTGGGCTCATTTTGCAATCCATCCCGAAGCGATTCTTCTTCCAGGACCACCTCTCGCGATGTTTCCAGGTATTTAAGCATCTATTTTCTCCTTTTCGGCCTGATCCATCCAAACGCCTTGCCCCTGGTTTTCTGCCCACAGGTTTTTTTTATGAGCTGCACAAACCGTGCCTTCAAAAATCATCCTGCACGGAAAACCAGCACCATTGGTACGGTCCAACCTCCTCGGGAAGAGAAACCCTGTTGCTTTATCATCGATAATGCCTATCGTTTGAAGCCTGCGAATACTGCTTTTGCTCGCACCAGCGCTTCCCACCATTCCTCACAGTTGCTTACCCACCGCCAAGAAATTTTCTTCTCGCGGAACCACAACTCACCATCGCAGTACCTATATCCGGGCTGACCGGACCGGCAGGACAACGCTCGTTGATCGGCGTGATCGCCTTCATCCGCAACCACTCCGAGCATACGCCTGCTGGTAGTTCGGGACCCCCACCCTCAAATTTTGTCAAATCCTCTGGAACCGTCGCCATCGTTCCTCTCTGAGTGGTTCAAACAGGCGCTCCGCACCCTGGCCGACCACTCTGCATCCGCAGTGAACAAAGGAAAAAACATTGGGTATCGGCATTCTCGTTGGTTATTTCGCCAAACAAAAGGAAGCCCGGAGCGCACTCCGGAGTCTCAAGCAACACGGCTTCAGCCAAACCGTCCTGGTGCAGAAGGATTCCGCCGGAGTTGTGCAGATCGTGCAACCCCTGAACCGGCGCCTCGCCCTGCGGATAACCCTGGCGGCCTGCTTGGGCGGCGGGATTGCCTGGGCGGCTGCTCTCATCTTGCAGCGACTGAAATTAGTACCGCCTTGGAACAGTCCCGTTACCCTGAGTTTACTTGCGGCCGGCGCCGCCCTGGGCATGGCGGTGGCTTTTCTCTGGTTCCGACACTCCCGGCAAGGCGCCACGCCGGGAGATGTTCGTGATCATGGCCGCTGGCTCCTGCCCGGGGAATCCGTCCTCATTCACCGGGCTCCGGTGGCCTCTTTACTGCGCCCGGTGGCCATGCTTCGCGAAATCGGGGATACGCCGCCGGCACTGTTTGTGATGCATCCCAAGCTGGAGCGACGCGTGAAAGAACGCGGAATCCCGGTTAAACTTACCCCGGCACAGATTCTGGAGCATGCCCAGCGTCATGCCGGCGAGCAGCGGGTGGACCCCAAGCCGCAGCACACCACCGAACTGCTGGGTCGCCTCAAACAGTCACGCCAATGGATTCGCCAGGTCTGCGCCGATCTCACCGCCGCCACCAATCTGGAACAAAAAACTACCGCAGCCGCCGATTGGATTCTGGATAACGAATATGTCCTGGAAAGCAACGTCCGCGATATTCTCCTTAACCTGCCCCGCCATTTTTACCGGCAGCTGCCCGTCCTCTCCACCGCCCCCTACCATGGACTGCCCTGCATCTACGGCTTGGCCAAGGATCTCGTCGCCCATACCGAGATGCGCCTGGACCGCGATAATATCCTCGCCTTTATCGAGGCTTATCAATCGGTCCGCACCCTGACCAGCGGCGAACTCTGGGCACTGCCCCAGATGATGCGGCTGGCACTGATCGAAAGCATCCAGAGTCTGGCGGTCATCGCCCTGGCCGACCTGCGCGAACGACAGCTTGCCGACTTCTGGGCCAACCGGCTGATCGCCGCCAATCGCCGCGATCCCAATCAATTGTTTGCCATTCTGGCGGAACTTGCCCAGGCGGAACCCCGTCCCAGCGCCTATTTCGGGGTACAGCTGGTCAGCCTGCTCTATGATGAAGCAGCCGCCCTCAGCCCGGTGCAGAGCTGGCTGGAACGCACCCTCAAAATCGCTATCTATGACCTCAATCTTCAGGAACAAAACCGGCAGACCAGGGAGCAGTTGTCCTGCGGCAACGCCTTCACCAGCCTCCGCCAGCTTGGCCTGCTGGACTGGCGCGAGATCTTCGAGCAGACGAGCCGGGTAGAACAGTTGCTGCGCCTCGATCCCGCCGGGGTCTATCCCCGCATGGATTTTGCCACCCGCGACCGTTGCCGCCGAGCGATTGAAGAACTCGCCAAGGCAGCAGCACGGACCGAAGTGCAGGTCGCGGAACAGGTGGTCAAACTGGCCGCCGAGGCCGGACGCGCCGCAAACACCGAACAACACCGGAATCATGTCGGCGCCTGGCTGGTCGGGGAAGGAAGAGTGGCGTTCGCCCGGATCCTCGCCTGCCGCGAAACCCTGGCGTATCGTTTGCTGCAATGGATTTCCCGCCATCACACCGGTATCTATCTCCTGGGCGTCGGCGGTATCACCACCTTGCTGATGGGCTTATGCCTCATCGTTTCGCGGATCTCGCCGTCCCCTCTCCTTGGTCTTGGCTTGGGCTTGCTCCTCCTGATTCCGGTCAGTCAGCTGGCTATCGAAATCGTCAATTACCTGATCACGCGCCTGCTGCCGACTCGACCGCTGGCCAAGATGGATTTCGAAGAATCAGGGATTCCCGACGCTTTCCGCACCCTGGTGGTGGTACCGATGATGCTGGTGAATGAGGAGGCCATCCGGGATGAAGCCGAAAAACTGGAAATCCGCTTTCTGGCCAACAAGGAAGACAATCTGCTGTTTGGCCTGTTCTCCGACTATACCGATGCCGATACCCTCAGCCGCGCCGAAGACAGCGGCTTGCTCCGGATCGCCCGTGAATGCATGGAAGAACTCAATGCGCGCCACGGCGGCGAGCGGTTTTTCCTGATGCATCGCGAACGTGTCTGGAGCGAGTCCGAACAGCATTTCATCGGCTGGGAACGCAAACGGGGCAAACTGGAAGAACTCAACCGCCTGATCGACGGCACTCGCCCGGTGCAGGCACCCCGCCTGGTGGAGGTCGGAGATCCAGATCGGTTGGCGGACGTCCGTTTCGTCATCACTCTGGACAGCGACACCCAATTGCCGCACGCCACCGCCCGTAGGATGATCGAAACCCTGGCCCACCCCCTCAATCAGCCTCGCTTTGATGCAGAAGGTCGAGTGACGGCCGGCTACACCCTTATCCAACCCCGGGTCAGCCCGACGCTGGCGAGTACCAGCGTCTCGATTTTCAGCCGGCTTTTTGCCGATGCGGTCGGTATCGACCCCTACTCCCAGGCGGTGTCCGATGTCTACCAGGATTTAAGCGGAGAAGGATCGTATCACGGCAAGGGGATTTATGACGTCCACGCCTTCAGCCGGGTGTTGTCAGGGCGCTTCCCGGAAGAACGGATTTTGAGCCATGACCTGATCGAAGGGGCCTATGTTCGGGTAGGGCTGGCCAGTGACATTGAACTCTTCGATGACTTTCCGCAAGGCTACCAGAGTTACAGTAAACGCGCCCATCGCTGGATTCGCGGCGACTGGCAGATCGCGACCTGGATCTTCCCCCATGTCCCCACCGGTGCTGACGGTCGCGATCGCGAAACCAATCCGCTTTCCCTGCTTAACCGCTGGAAGATCCTCGACAATCTGCGCCGCAGCCTGCTGCCCGCCACCAGCCTGGCCCTGCTGCTGGCAGCCTGGCTGATTTCCCCCCGTATCGGCGGCCTGGCCGCGTTGGTGGTAGGCGTCCAGCTCCTTTTTCATCCGCTGGCCCAGCCCCTGACCATGGCCACCACCCGCAAGGGCTTCAAATATTTCGAGCTGTCCAAGGTCCTCCACGACCTGCTGCGGGCCACCACCGACGCAGCCCTGCTGCCCCACCAGGCGGCGGTGAGCCTGGGTGCCATCCTGCGGGTCTGCTACCGACGGGCCATCTCCCAACGTGGTCTGCTGGAATGGACCGCGCAGGCTGCTTCTGGACGCGGCTCCCGTCAGCAGTCATTCTTTGTCGCAGGCCTGGCTCTGAGCAGTTGTTTCAGCCTGGCGGCCACCGCGGCGATCGCGATTTTCCGGCCGCAGAGCCTGCTCCAGGCCCTGCCCTGGCTCGCCCTCTGGTTGTGCGCGCCGCTGCTCGGCTGGTTGCTCAATCTGCGTCCTGCGGTGTCGCTGCAGGACTATCCGCTACCGGCAGAGGATCGCCTTTTCCTCAGGCAGATCGCCCGGCGGACCTGGCGCTATTTTTCCACCTTTGTCGGTGAGAGCACCTCCTGGCTGCCGCCCGATAATTATCAGGTAGCCCATAATCGCAGCCTGGCCATGCGCACCAGCCCGACCAACATCGGTCTCTGGATGACCAGCACCCTGGGTGCCTATGATTGCGGCTACCAGACCATCAACCAGACCATCGAAAAACTTGGCCGCACCATGGCCACCATCGGCCGCCTGCAGCGCCATCAGGGCCATCTGCTCAATTGGTACGACATCCAGACACTGGCCCCGCTCGAACCGCGCTACGTTTCCACCGTGGACAGCGGCAACCTGCTGGGTGCCCTCTGGACCCTGGAGCAGGGGCTGGGCGAACTGGCGCAGCAACCAATCCTCGATGGCCGCGCTTTCACCGGTCTGGCGGATACCGGCTGCATCCTCAAACAGGCCGTGACCAGCCAGGGGGTTGCCAACTTTTGCCATCCCCTGCTCGACCAAATGATCCTTGAATGCAATACACCGCCCCTCGGGATCGTCGAACGCTTACGGCTGCAACGGCACCTGCAGACCCCGGTGGCGGAACTGGTTGCGGTGGCGGGCGGCATGCCCTGGGTGGCGGAGTTGGCGCAGCAGTTGGGAGCCTGGGCTGAAAACAGCGATTGTTATCTCAGCTGGATTGAAATCCTCACCGAAAAATCCGCAGAGGAATTGGAACCCCTGGGCAATGCGGTCCAACTCGCCATACACCGCGACCTGGCGCAGTCGCCTTCCCTTGAGTCCCTGGCCCAGGGCAAGATCGAGTCGATCCCCATCCTGGCAGCCCTGCGGGAAACCTCGCCCCCGATCGAAGCAACGCTGACGACCTGGATCGACCGGCTGCTGGCCGCTTTTGCCACGGCACGATGGCTGGCCGGCGAAACCCTGGGGAGGGTCGAACAACTGATCCATGATGTCCAGACCTTTTCGACCGGGATGGACATGCAGTTTCTCTATGCCCCCAAGCGCAAATTGTTCGCCATTGGCTACAACGTCTCCACTGCTTGCCTCGATCAGTCCAGTTACGACCTCCTGGCCAGCGAGGCCCGGCTCGGCAGTTTCGTGGCTATTGCCCGGGGCGATGTCCCGCTGGAACACTGGTTTTCCATGAGCCGCCCCTACGGCGCCATCGGCCGAAAAAGGGTGCTGCTCAGCTGGACCGGGACCATGTTCGAATACCTGATGCCGTTGCTGTTCCAGCACTCCTATGGCAATTCGCTGCTGGATAAATCGGCTCGGGAAGCGGTGACCGTGCAGATGGCCTATGGCCGCACCCACCGTGTGCCCTGGGGCATTTCCGAGTCGGCCTATGCCGATCTCGATCTCAACAAGACCTATCAATACAAGGCCTTCGGCGTGCCGGCGCTTGGCCTGAAGCGCGGGCTCGAAGAACAGCTGGTAGTGGCGCCCTATGCCACGATGCTGGCCCTGAATCTCGCGCCCAACGAGACTGTGGAAAATCTAAAACGCCTGGCCGGGCTTGGCCTGCTAGGCGATTACGGTTATTTCGAGGCCATGGATTTCAGCCGGCAACCACAGCGCGACAGCAGCAAAGAGCGGCGCAAACGCGGGGTGGTTATCGAGGCCTATATGGCGCATCATCAAGGCATGACCTTTCTGGCGCTGACCAACTTCCTCCATGGCAACCCTTTCCCGCGCCGTTTCCACAGCGACCCACGGGTGCGGGCCTTTGAAGCCTTGCTCCAGGAACGCATCCCCAACCTGCCGCCGTTGCATCTGATCTCGACCCGGCAGATCGAACCGCAGCTGTTGGGCGATGATTCGGTCGCCCCGATCGGCAGCACCTGCCTCACTCCCGACACCGCCATCCCCGTAACCCTGCTGCTCTCCAACGGTCGCTATGGCCTGATGCTCACCAACAGCGGCGGCGGCTACAGTCAGTGGGGCGGCCAGGAACTGACCCGCTGGCGGGCGGATTCGACCTCTGACGCCATGGGCACCTTCTGCTATATTCATGAGCAGGCTGGGGATCGGCTCTGGTCCGCCACCCCGCATCCGGTCGGCGGCCCGATCGCCGGCTATTCGGCGGACTTCACCCTGGACCGGGCTGTTTTTCAGCGGATTGATGACAAGATCCACACCGAAACCGAGGTGATCGTCTCACCGGAAGACGATGTCGAGGTCCGCCGGATCACCCTGATCAATCGCTCCTCTCGCACCCGCACCCTCAAGCTCACCAGTTATGTCGAACTGTCGATGGCCCCCCACAACGCCGACCGTCAGCATCCGGCGTTCAATAAGCTGTTCATCCAGACCGAAGCCCTGCCCGACCAACAGGCGCTGCTCGCCTATCGCCGCCCGCGCAGCGAAAACGAACCGCCGCTCTTTGTGGCCCACGCCCTGATGCTTGAGCAGACTGAGGGCAACGGCCCCCAGCCTGAGGCCTGGCAGTTTGAAACCGACCGAGCCCGATTCATCGGCCGTGGCCGGAGCCTGGCCCATCCCATGGGGGCGGTGCAACCGCTCGGCAACTCGCAGGGATTTGTCCTTGATCCCATTTTCAGCGCCAGGCAGGAGCTCACCCTGGAACCGGGCCAGCGCGCCCGGGTCAGCCTGGTGCTCGCCGCTGGCGACAGTCGCCACTTAGTGCTGCAGTTGATCGATAAATACAGCGACCCCCATGCCACCGAACGGGCCATGGATTTTGCCTGGCACTCGGCCCAGCAACAGTTGCAGATGCTGCGTATCCAGCCTGACGATGCCCGCCGATTTCAGCAACTGGCCAGTCACCTGCTCTTTCCTAATCAACTGTTACGAGCTCCGGCGGAACGCCTGGAAGAAAACCGTAAAGGTCAGGCCGGGCTGTGGCCCTATGCGATTTCCGGCGATCTGCCCATCGCCCTGATTACCATTGGCGAGACGCGGGCTGTCAGTCTGGTGCGCCAGATGCTCCAGGCCCATACCTATTGGCGGATGCACGGCTTTTCGACCGATCTGGTCATTCTCAACGAAGAGGGAGGCAGCTATGAGCGACCGCTCCAGGAACGGCTGGAGCAGTTGATCCAGACCCATGCCCTTTCGGCGGCGGTTGATCAACCGGGCGGGATTTTCCTCAAAAGCGCGGCCCACATCCCGGAGGACGATCTCAAGCTCTTCAAGGCGGTTGCCGGCGTGGTGCTGGTAGCGGCACGCGGCACCCTGCCCCAGCAGTTGGGTCTGCCGGTGGAGGCGCCCGAGCATCTGGAGCGGCTGATCCGAAAACGCAGCACCCGCGAACCCTCGCCCCCCCTGCCCTTCATGGAACTCAACTATTTCAACAGCTTGGGTGGATTCACCCCGGACGGACGGGAATATGCGATCTATCTCGGCCCCGATACCAGCACGCCGGCACCCTGGGTCAATGTCATCGCCAACCCGATTTTTGGCACCATCGTCAGCGAGACCGGCTCCGGCTTCACCTGGTACGGCAACAGTCAGCGCAACCGCCTGACCAGCTGGTCGAACGACCCGGTCCTGGATCCGGCTTCGGAGGCTATCTACATCCGTGACGAGGAAAGCGGTGCCTTCTGGTCGCCGACCGCAGCCCCCATCCGTGAGCAAACCGCCTATCGAGCCCGGCACGGTGCGGGATATACGGTGTTTGAGCATAACAGCAACGGCATCGAGCAGGAACTGACCGTGATGGTGCCGGTGGACGAGCACGGCGGTGCGCCGGTCAAGCTACAGCGTCTGCGTCTCACCAATAGCTCCTCCCGAAGGCGACGGCTGTCGGTCACCTACTATGTGGAACTGACGCTCGGCGAGAACCGCGAAACCTCGCGGATGCACACCCTGACCCATTGGGACGACGAGGCCCAGGCCCTGTTGGCCCAAAACCGCTACCACCCCGAGTATCCGGAGCGGGTTACTTTTGTAGCCGTTACCCCCGAAATCGATTCCTACAGCGCCGACCGCACCGCCTTCATTGGCCGGAACCGATCGTTAACTAATCCCATCGCCATGGAGCTGATCCAGCTGTCGTCACGAACCGGGGCAGGGCTCGATCCGGGCGCGGCGCTTCGCCTGACCCTGGAGATAGGGCCGCATGAACAACGCGATATCACCTGCATGCTGGGGCAGGCCGATTCCGTAGCCCAGGCCCGGGAATGGGTGCACGGCTACCGGGAAGATCGCGCCTTTGAAAACGCTTTTGAGCAGACCAGGGCCTGGTGGGACAGCCTGCTCGGCACCATCGAAGTGCAGACCCCGGAACTGGCCGCCGACCTCCTGATTAACCGCTGGCTGCAGTATCAGTCGTTAAGCTGCCGCATCTGGGGACGCTCCGGCTTTTACCAGTCTGGCGGGGCCTTTGGCTTTCGCGATCAGCTGCAGGATGTCATGGCCTTTCTCTATGCCCGCCCCGCAGTAGCCCGCGACCAGATTCTCCTAGCCGCCAGTCGGCAGTTCAAAGAGGGCGATGTCCAGCACTGGTGGCATCCCCCGGTCGGCGCCGGAATCCGCTCGCGGATTACCGACGACCTCCTCTGGCTGCCCTATGTGGTCGCGCAGTATGTCCGGACTACCGGCGATGTCGACATCCTGCGGGCCGAGGTACCCTTTGTCAACGCACCGCTCCTGGCGGATGATCAACACGAACAGTTCTCCATCCCGGAGGTCACCTTTGAACGCGCCCCCCTCTTCGAACACTGCCGGCGGGCCCTCAGCCGCGGCCTGACCATCGGCCCCCACGGTCTGCCCCTGATTGGCACCGGCGATTGGAACGACGGCATGAATCTGGTGGGCGCGGGCGGCAAGGGAGAGAGCGTCTGGCTCGGATGGTTCCTCTGCGAGGCGCTGCAGGGAATGGCGGAACTGGCCGACCTCCTGGCACAACCCGAATTGAGCGGGACCTATCAGGCGGAGCGAACGGCCCTGATCGGCCGGATCGAACAAGCTGGGTGGGATGGGGAATGGTATCTGCGGGGAACCTTTGATGACGGCAGCCTGCTCGGGTCCGCCGCCAATGACGAGGCGAGGATTGACAGCCTGCCTCAATCCTGGGCCTGGCTCTCCGGCGCCGCTGATCCGGCTCGCGCCGACCAGGCCCTGGAATCGGCCTGGCACCATCTGGTCTGCAAGGAGGAGGGACTGGCCCTGCTTTTCACCCCGCCTTTTGACCAATCGACACCCTCGCCCGGCTATATCAAAGGGTATCCGCCGGGGGTCCGGGAAAACGGCGGCCAGTATACCCACGCCGCCCTGTGGATGGCCATGGCCATGGCCCGCAAAGGTGATGGCAAGCGGGCGGTGGAACTGCTGCGCCTGCTCAATCCGATCGAGCATGCCCGCGATGCCAAGGCCGTCTGGCACTATGGGGTCGAGCCCTATGTGGTGGCGGCCGATGTCTACCGTTTACCCGGCCGCGTCGGCCAAGGGGGCTGGTCCTGGTATACCGGTTCAGCGGCGTGGATGTATCGGGCCTGGGTGGAAGAGGTTTTGGGGATGCGGATTCGGGGCGATCGCATGGAGATAGATCCGGTCATTCCGGCAACCTGGCCGGGATTCAACCTCCGTTATCGCCATGGCGAGACCATGTACAGCGTCACGGTCGAAAATCCGGACGGCTGCGAGCACGGTGTGGCCTGGGTGGAAATGGACGGGCAGCGTCTGGCGGATGGCGTGATCTTACT
>JAFLKR010000166.1 GCA_019163135.1 Desulfobulbaceae bacterium
GATGATGCTGTCCAGGGCGCGATTCAAGTCCTTGGCAACCTTATCGTTGCCGCCGGGATGACTGAATTCCTTCATCGCCGAAACGATTTTCGCCACCCGATTGATGCCAACATTGGTCTCTTTGATGCTTTCCGGGATTTCCTCCAGCAGATAATCCAGATTAAGAGTTTGCAGGAGTGCTGTTGTTTCGGCGGTGAGTTGGGAGTGATCCGTCTTGCCGACTTCAACGAGCAGAGGCTGCAGAGTATTGAAGACCTGCTCAAGAAAAGACACATTGTTTTGCACATACTGCATCGGCGTGTTGATTTCGTGGGCTATACCTGCCGCCAGGTGCCCGATAGCCTCCAGCTTCTGGGCTTGGAGGAGTTTTGCTTGCAGAACCTTGGTTTTCTCCTCAGTCTGTTTGCGTATCAGCGCCGCTCCGAGATGGGTGGCAACGCCTTCAAGGAGCTCAACCATACTGTATGTAAGAGCATCCTTGCGTCGGTCATTGAACTGCATCAGGCCAATGATTCGCTCTTTGTCTCGAATAGGTACCATGGCAAACGAGGCATACTTGTAATGAGCGCATTGGTTACGAGGATTTAGCCGGGGATCATCACAGGCAAGGAGCCCTTGCAGCAACGCTGAATCGTTGGTCCAGCAACTGCCTCCAGGTGTGAAAAGGGAATTGCTCGGGTCAGTCCTGCCGGTTAGAACCAGACCGCAGGTGCATTCCAACATGACCTTACCGTCTTGGTCCCTGATTATTCCGCCATCCGCAGTTCGCGCCATTAATGAGTTTTCCTTGAGCAGAAAATCCAAAGAAAAACCTTCTTGGAGGAAATACGGGTAATCTTCCCCTTCTTGCAAGCGAATGCCGACTGCATCGAACCCGGTCCGTGCTTTTAATACCGTAAGAACGCGTTGAATGGAGTTCTGTAAATCACCTGGATCGTTGAGTAGATGCAGTATTTCTCTGCCGATGGCTCCATAGGTTTCCGATTGCTTGCGCTCGGTGATATCGCTCAGCACGATTCGGAACACGGGCCCGCCGTCTTCGTCCTGCGCAAGCGAGGTCGACAGCTGCGCCCAGAAGGCCGCACCGTCCATTTTAACCATCCGCAGTTCACAAACCTGTGGTTCAGAGCTCTCAAGAAGCCGTCGATAGTGCAGGTAGTACCTATCCTGATCCTCGCTGACGATGAACCGGGAGAGCTTCTGTCCGATCAACATGCCTCGGGACAGCCCCAAGAGCTTGAAGGCGTTGAGGTTGGCCTCCAGGATCACCCCTTGCCCACTGACGGTGCAATACCCCACCGGCGCCATATCATAAAGATCAAAATAACGGGACTGCGAAGCTTCCAAGGCCGCCTGGGTCTGCCTCAGTTGTTCGTTCTGAATCTCAAGTTCGATCTGATGCACCCGCAACTCGCTGAATCTCCTACGGATTTCTTCAAGAGAAAGCATTTCGATGTCTTCCGGTAACGATGACGTATCCTTCTGGTCGAAGGCTTCGGCTCGTCGACGTAATGCACCATCAGCCTTTGATCTGTCATGCTCACTGTTCATATTACAGTCCTTGGCAACGGATCTATATTGAGTTCTTCGGCTTGCTCCGTGGTCGTTATCGCATACATCTTTCCTTCCTTATTCACTAAAGCGGTGGCGGTTAACAGGATCTCCACGAGCGTCCGGTCTTGGCTGAACCGTTGGGGCTGGTACGGTTCCAGGATTTGAGTCAGGCTTGACCTATATATCTTCACCGATTCTTCGGTTCGCGATCAGATCAGCGGAGTTCACCGCCAATGCTTCGGCTTCGATCCAACCATACATCCGTATCGCGCCACAGTTCCAGGCGATTATGCGATCATCTTCTCAGGGCCTGTACAATGATGGCGTCGGAGATTTCGCGGACGGCCACTGCCAGGCGGAGCAGATCGACACCTTTTGTCCGGTGAATAGTTGGTTGACATTAGTTCATTCAATTTTTGAGCCGGAGTTGACAGGTTCGCCTGTTTTTTATCAACCTATCGGAAAAGAAAGGTATTTTATTAATCGAACATGAAATATCCGTAAACGTCCCAAATCATAACTCGCAGAAAGACTTAATAACCAAGCACTCCCTGCTTATTTGAGAGTCCACAAGCCTTCATCGGCAGGTTTCTCCGCGTCCTTTTTATCAAGTAAAATTTCAAAATCACTTTCAAAAATTTTAATATGAGTAGGCCTCGGTATCTGATCCTATGTAAGTTAAGCCCTGCCAGTAAGAGATAATCCCGGGACTCTCATTTTGAAAGGATCATTTTCACTTTATAACAAAATGAGAGACTGTGGATTTCAACCACCTGTCCTTTCCTTCTGTATCCTAACTAAAAACAACATGGTGACCACTTGAAAAAAAAATTACTTTGTTATTTTTAAATATGTTGCGAGGCAAAGAGATTTGTGGCCCCATATTGCTTAGCGCTTTTTTGAAAGTGGACCACCGTTTGCTTATGTTTTCGGAAAGCACGCGAACCGCTACTGATTGAAAACTCTTCTAAAAATATTTATCCATCGAAATTTGTAAATAGGAACCGATATCAAGCTGAAAATGACTTTTTCCAGGTCAACTGACTTAGGATAATGGAGCGTTGAGTTATGACAAAATTTGAACTGACAGAGTCCTTGGCCCACATTCAAAAAATATCCGTGCGTGAGGCAAAATCGATAGTGGACACCATCCTGGCAACGATGACAGACGCCATGCTTCAGGGTCACCACGTAGAAATCCGTGGGTTTGGCAGTTTCCAGGTGCGCCAATATGACTCGTACGTTGGAAGAAACCCAAAAACCGGACAGCAGATAAAAGTTAGGCCCAAGAAGTTACCATTTTTTAAGCCTGGAAAGGATCTTCGCGAACAGATGAATAAAAATTAACCCGCTGATTATGCAGGGAGGTCCGAATGTCACATTCCGATCCTCCTGAAAAACGGCGGTCGTGCGGAAACATTCCCGGGAGACACTGGGCTACCTTAACTCTGACCGCCTTAAGTATAAATTCGAGACGCCTCCATGCATATGGCATATCTTTCCCTGCTGCAAAACCGACATCCAACCTCTTGAAAAATCGACCTATGACGGAAAAATAGATGGTTTCTCCTTATAGAATTCTTTTCGTTGACGATAACATCCGATTTTTGAACAGCATTAACCGCTATTTCATGAATCGGTTCAGTTTTGATGTTGCGCTCTCTGGAGAGAATGGACTCAAACTTCTTACTGAAAAGACATATGCCGTTATCGTTTCAGATTACCGCATGCCGCATATGAATGGGATTGAATTTCTAACAAAGGCTAAACTACTGGCGCCGGACAATACCCGCATTCTATTCACTGGGCATGCCGGCCTGGAGGTTGCTATCACTGCCATCAATGAAGGCGAGATTTTCAGATTTGTCACGAAACCTTGCGACTTTGAGTTATTGGCAGATTTTCTCACAGTAGGAATCGAAAAATTTAAACTGCATGTCAGCAGGAGACTTGAGCGACCAGAGAGACTTGACGAATTAAACTTAACGCCGTTACTCACCCGCGAGGAAATCTCCATGCTCCTGAGCGATATCTCTGATGAGCGTTAATAAAAGTTTCTGTCGTCATTTCCACCGGTAGAACTGGTGGCTAGAATTTGGGCGACGATTTCATGGTGCTGCATTTGGGGTCTCCTAATCCTAAGAAGATGAGAGTCTATTTTATAAGCAGATTGCAGTGAATTGTTTCGGAGACCACATGCAATTTTTCGAGATTGACAATAGGAAGCCGATGCAACCCTATATCCCCGGCCACTCTCATAATCGGCAATGTCCCTACTTTTTTTAAAATTTTCTACTTTCCATCAACGCCATTCTCGACCTGGCATGATTACTGCTTCCGAACAGTTATCTTCCGCATTGTACCTGCGAAGGCAAATGTTATAGTATCGCCAGTTTTCACCAAAAAAAATATTAGCGGAGAACCCATGAAAAGATTTCACACCGTAATTTTGCTGTCGCTGCTTCTGCTGCTGTCAACCGGTCTGGCTTCGGCTGGGGATGTTTTTGTTATCGGCGTTGCACCGCATACCAGCCCCCGCGTCATCCTGGAGATGTATGCACCACTGCGTCTGCACATGGAGAAGACACTTGGCATGCCGGTGGAGATTGTTACCGCGCCCAATTTTGACATTTTTGCCCAGCGCTGCCTGGCGCAAGAATTCGACATTGCCGTTACCACCGGCCACCAGGCCCGCCTTTTTCAGAAGGACGCACACTACAGCCCCCTGTTGACCTATAAAGCCGAATTCAAAGCGGTAGTTCTTGTGCTGGCTAGAGGAACGATGAAAGAACCCTCTGACCTGAAGGAGAAAGATGTTCTCGGTTTAAGTCCTGCCTCGTTGGTCACCCTGTGGGGGCAGCACTGGCTCGCCGAAAACAAGGTAGCCCCAAAGTCGATCAAGTATGTCAGCGCCTCAGACAGCGTAGCCCAGTTGATTATATCCGGAGAGGCAGTCGCAGGTTTCACCTCGTTGGCAAACTATCAAAAATTGGCGCCGGAGGTGCGTAATCAACTGCGTATTCTTGCCGAGAGTAAACCCCTGGCAGGGCGTGTGTACATGCTGAACAATCGTAGGGCAGCCATACAGAAGGAAATCGTCGCCGCACTCTGGGCCTTTGCAGAGACCGCAGAGGCACAGAAATACTTCGAGACCAACAATCTTGAGGGATATCGCATGCTCAAACCAAACGAGATGGAAGAAATGGACATTTACGCTGATGAAACCAGAAAGCTGCTCGGCGCCTTGAAATGAAACGAATGTACCCCTGGCAGACCGTTCGGGGTCGCCTCCTTTTTCTGGCTATCGGACTCGAAGCGTTAATGCTGACTGTTCTGATCACCAACAGTATTCGATTGCTGCAAAGCGCTATGTCCAACCAGGTTCTATCACAGGCGCAACAGTTCAGTCCGGTGCTGATAGCGGCCTTGACAGCGCCGCTGGCTGCGCGCGACTACGCTACGATGCAGGCCGTCGTCGACGAAAGCCGGATCATGGGCGGCCTGGATTATATCGTGGTAGTGGACCGTTACGGCCATCGTATCGCCGCAAACGGCTGGCCTGCGGCTATGCCGTTACCGGAATCGAGCAAGGAATTGTCGCTGTTTGAGAATAAAAAGGACCCTCGTTATAATGTGACCATGCCCATTGAGTTCCAGCATCAACCCCTCGGCATGCTGCACTTCGGTATCAACCTGTCACAACTTGTCCAGGCCAGGAAGGAGCTCTTGCTGCAGGGTGTGGGCATAGCAGCCATTGAGGTTGTCCTTTCCTCTGCGCTCCTGCTGCTCCTCGGCTTTTGGCTGACCCGACACATGACGCTGCTCACAAAAGCCAGCCTGGATGTGGCTTCCGGCAACTTATCACCTTCGCTCCTTCCCGAAGGGGACGATGATGTCGGCCAACTGGGTACAGCTTTTAATATCATGTCGCGAGTCATCAAAGAACGGGTTGCCGAATTGACCGCTGCCAAGGAAACCGCTGAAGCCGGCGAGACGAAGCTGCGGAGCATTACGCATTCCGCCAATGATGCCATCCTGATGATGGACCCTCAGGGTGCGATCTCTTATTGGAATCCCGCAGCTGAGCAGATCCTGGGGTATCAAGCTGAAGAAGCCCTCGGACAAGACCTCCACAAATTGCTGGCTCCTGAACAGGATCGTATCGCTAAGGAAGAAGTCTTTCCCGAGTTTCTGCGTACCGGTTGCGGCAATGCTGTCGGCAAGACACTTGAAATGTTAGCCAAGCGGAAAGACGGCCAGGAGATTACGGTAGCATTGTCCATGTCAGCGGTCTTTTTGTACGGCGCCTGGCATGCTGTGGGGATTTTGCGCGACATCACCGAACGCAAAGAGTCCATCAGGCTCCTTGCTCAGGCCAAAGAAGAGGCAGACACCATTATCCGCAATTTCCTCGACACCCTGATCGTTATCAGCACCGATCTGAAAATAATCCGCGTCAATCAGGCTACCTGCGATCTTCTTGGGGTCAGCGAAAAAGAACTGATTGGCAAAAACGTATCTGAGCTTTTCCATGATAGCGAAGAGCATGTTCAAAGCGTGTTTTCCTTTTATACCGATCGTGATCATCAACAACTGGAGCATAAGCAGGAATTACGCAACATTGAACTCTGCTATCGCAACATAAACGGCGATCGCTTGCCGATGTCGTTCAATATCAGCCTGTTACTTGACGATGACGGAGCCGTCACAGGTGTGGTGGCAGGGGCAAAAGATGTTTCCAGGCTTCGTCTTGCCTTAGACAAGATCGCCCTTCAGAAAGAATATATCGAGACACTTTTTGATATCGTCCCCGAGGGTCTCCTGGCCCTCTCGCCGTCGCGGGAAGTTATGAAGCAGAACCAGGCATTCAAGCAAATTTTGCTCACCTGGTCCAAACGCCTCGACATGACGCCGGAGGAATGCGCCCGCAGTCTCATCGAAAAGATCCTGGAACGACAAGCCGACAACGACACCTTTACTATTCATATACGACGGGATGACACCACTGCCTATTTCAGGTGCAGCTCTACAGTCCTTACCGTGCTCGAGGGGATCGCCTCTGTTGTATCCATCGAAGACATCACAGATGAACGAAAGGCTGAGGAAGAAAGGCGACTGTTGGCCACCGTCATTGAACAGACAGGCGATTCCGTTATCATTGGCGGAACCGATGAAGTCATCCAGTATGTTAATCCTGCTGCACTTAAAAACAGTGGATTCAGTGAAAATGAACTAATCGGCGGTATTTCGCATATCTTCAGGGATGTTTTACTGGACGCATCGGTCATTGCAGAACTCAGGAATACCGTTACTAATGGGCTAATCTGGCACGGCCATTACAAGAGTCGCAGAAAAGATGATTCGATCATAGAAGAGGACGTCACGATCTCACCGGTCCGTAACGAAGAAGGTGAATTGACCCATTATGTCGCCATTAAACGGGACATTACGGAAATGATCCTGCTACAGCGACAGCTGCTCCAGGCACAAAAACTGGAGGCCATCGGTCAGTTGGCAGCAGGGATTGCCCATGAAATCAACACACCAATGCAGTATATCCAAAATAATGTGTCTTTTTTTGAGATGGCCTTCAATACGCTGCAGAATCTGCTCGTAGAAGTAGGCAAGACCGATCGCTCCCAGCTCTCCGCCGAAATAACAGCACTCCTGGCAACCATTGAACTGGACTTTCTGCTGGAGGAGATTCCTGAAAGCATCAAAGAGACCCATGATGGCGTCAATCGGGTGGTAAAAATCGTTTCGGCGATGAAGCAATTCAGTCATCCCGGCGGCAACGATAAGGTTGCCACGGATCTGAACCGCGCCTTGGACAGCACCATTACCGTTTGTCGTAATGAATGGAAATACGCTGCTGAAATGCGCACCGATTTAGACCCTGACCTGCCCTTGGTGCCCTGCTTCCCCGACCAGTTGAATCAGGTGGTCCTCAATCTGATCATTAATGCCTCCCATGCGATTCAGGACCATAACAAATTAGTTGCAAAGGATGATTTAGGACGCATTACCATCGGCACCCGTAAAGACGGCGCCTGGGTTGAAATTCAAATAAGCGATACCGGCAGTGGCATTCCGGAAGCAATACAACCACGTATTTTCGACCCGTTCTTCACCACCAAGGAAGTTGGCAAAGGGACCGGGCAAGGCCTGGCGATAGCCCATGATATCATCGTGAACAAGCATATGGGGAGCATAAAGTTCATCTCAACACCAGGGGAGGGTACAACCTTCTTGATCCGCCTGCCGATCCTCTCTGCGTAAGACAGGATGAGGGCTTTTCTGCCGCGTAGCGGCTTACTTGAACACTTTGATTGAGAGGAAGGACAATGGCAACCGCTGATTATCGTCAGATTGTCAAACATTGGCCAGATTGGAAACTATTTCACGCCACCGGAAATAGGTATGAAATATGCCGATATGACCACCACAACCAGGAAACCTACAAGGCCACCATAGATGCCGACGATGATAAAGCCGCCATTATACATTGCAGAGCCATCATTCGGATAATTAACCAGAAAGAGGGCTCTTAAAAACCATTTGTCGGTATAAACGGAACGCTTAACAATCAAGACTTTCCTGGTCTATACCTTGGCCCTTATCACTCACGGCGATTCGCACATACTCCCCGGTACAGACCCTGCGTGACCGTCGTAGTATTCCTCGGCAAAAATAGCGTTTTCCGTCTCTACAGTCATTGCACCGACGTCGGCTCAAACGAAACAAGACCAGCTAAACAAGACCAACTGTACGTACAACGGCACCTCAAAGACCCTGGCTCAACTCTGGCACAACGTAGCCAAACATGAACTGCGCTGGATCAACTCCTAACAGGTCAAGGCTGCCCTTGTTCGCGTCGAGCTGCCTCTTTCTGGGGAGGTGGACCTTGTCTTTGCTCGATGGAATAAGCAGACCCGGCACGTGTTCCTCGCACGGAGACAGGCATGGATCTCGCCGAAATTCTAAACTATTATTCATGCCGTTGGGCGATAAAGTGTTTCTTCAGAGACTGCAAAAAGCTCCTGGAGGGGTGTGCGAAACTCTAGTTATTCACCTCGATGCATCACCTTTGGCCTTCAGCGTATTTACTCGTTCACTTGTCATCATCTAGCGAACGAGACCTTACAAAAGAGTGACAGTATCCGATAAAAAATAACCAGACAAATAAATGCCGGCACCCTCTGGACAGAGGGACCGGAAAACCCGTACAATACGCCCATGGCATTCTGCATTCTACAAAAAAAAAGTATGCCCAAAACTTCTTTACCAATGCATTGGAGACACTGATGCGCTCACAGTTCGCCCAACTTGCTGTTTTTTTCCGACTGACCACCTTTCTTTTTGCTCTGCTGACTATTCCGGCCTCGATAGCGGCCACGGCACAGGCCGAAACCATTCGTTTTGCCCCTCTGCCTATGGAAAACCGAGAAACGGTGGTCAAACAGTACCGCCCCATGGTCCTCTACTTGGAAAAGGCGCTCAATGTGACCATTGAGTTCGTCTTTACCGACAACTACGCTGACATCATTAATAACTTTGCCAAAGGTCAGATTGATCTCGCCTATCTGGGGCCGCTGCCCTACGTAGAACTGCGGACCAAGGACGACAAGGCAGAACCGCTGGTTCATTTTAACGAGGCCTCGGGCAAGCCGATGTACACCTGCGCCATCGTTACCCTGGCCGATTCGCCGCTGAAACTGCAGGGACTGAAGAATAGCAGAATCGGCCTGACCCAACCCCTCTCCACCTGCGGATATCTTTCGGTCAATGGTCTGCTGCAGGAGCAGGGCAGCCGCCTGGAAGACAACCGCTACACCTATCTGGACAAGCATGATACCGTGGCCCTGGCCGTAGTACGCGGTGAATATGACGCCGGTGGCCTAAAAACCGCAATTGGCAAAAAGTACAGCCACATGGGACTCAAAATTGTGGCCGAGACAGCGCCCATGCCCTCCTTTGGCCTGGTGGGCAACCAAGCAACCATGTCATCCACCACTATGCAGAACTTGCGCGAAGCCTTGACCAGACTAGACCCTGCCGCTGCAGACAAGGAGATGCTGGCCGCATGGGGGGAGAATATCCGATACGGGGCGGTTGCCGCTTCGGACAAGGATTACGATGTGGTTCGCAAGTTCAAGGGCAACAGCGCCATCCCCACCACCAACAAGGATAAATGAACCGCCGGCGCTGGAAGCATATCGAAGACCACTTCGGGTTTCCTGCCCTGGTGTTCTGCTGCACGGTAAGCATCACCCTCTTCCTGTACTCCAACTGGCAGCTCAAGGAAAAAACCCACTTTTCAGAACATCAGGCCATCCTTGATACTGCCTACCGGGCCAGTGTGCAGATGTACCGCCTGGCCATGGAAGGTTTTTATGCTAATGCCCTCAACACGCCCCAAGCCCTCGAAATTCTGGAGCAGGGAATCGATGCTCAGGGTGAGGGCCGCGACCTGGCCCGGGGGCGGCTGTATCGGCTACTTTACGGTTCTTATGACACCATGCGGCGGCAAAATCTGCTGCAGCTGCAGTTTCACTTAGCCGATGGCACGAGTTTCCTCCGCTTTCATCAACCCGAACGATACGGCGATCAACTCTGGGACGCCCGTCCAGGCGTGCGACTCTGCAACGCCGAGCAGCGCGTCGTCCAGGGGCTGGAAAACGGCAAGACCGGTTCCGGGTTCCGCTATATCTTCCCTTTGAATCGCAACGGACGCCATTTGGGAAGCGTCGAGGTGGGGGTGACGGTCAAATCCATCCTTGATGCCCTCAAAGACCTCGACCCCAAACGGGAATATGCCTATGTGCTCAGCAAAGAACTGATTGAGGCGCACCTCTTTTCCGAACAGAAGTGGCTGTACAGTCAGGCCGCCATCCATCCTAACTACCTCATCGAGGATGCCAATGCCGTTCTGCCCAACAGCCCGGCGGCCCTGTCCAACGAAGCGAAGGAGCTCAACCGGCTGCTGCACGGCCGACCGGAGGTCCAACGTGCCATGCGTGACGGCCAGACACTGACAGTCTCGGAAACACTGCCGGATTCATCCTACACCGTCTCGCTGCTGCCCATGCACGATGTCGGACAGCGGCTGTCGGGATATCTCATCACTTATAATCAGGATCCGCTGGTCGGCAAATTCCAGCAGGAATTCTTTTTCCTGGTCGCCTCTGCCTTTACAGCGCTGATTCTGATCTTCTTCCTGGTTGGGCGCCTGAGGATACGCACTCGCGCCCTGGCAGCCTCAAAACAGAATCTGGAAGCGACGCACAATGCCCTGGCTGAGGGGATCTATGTCCAGGATTGGAAGGGCGTCATAACCAAGGTCAACCCAGCGGCCTGCAGTTTACTCGACTACACAGAAGACGAACTGTTGGGACAGGAAGCGCACGACCTGTTTCACCGGGACAAGGAGCGTGGAAAAACGCCCAAGGCAGAATGCCCCTTCTATCACCATATCCACAAAGGCGAACCGTACGATGGCGAAGAACTCTTTCTGACCAAGAACGGCAAGTTGCTTATTGTTGAAGTGGCCAGCCGCCCGATCATCCACGATGGCCGGGTCGTCAGTTCGGTAACGGCTTTCCACGATATCACCGCACGCAAAGAAGCCGAGGCAGCCCTGCGCCAAAGCGAAGAGACCGGGCGCAAGCTGTCGACCGCCGTGGAACAGAGCCCGGTCAGTGTGCTCATAACTGATGCCGAGGGCACCATCGAATATGTCAATGCCAAATTTGTGCAGCAATCCGGGTATCTGATCGAGGAAGCGGTGGGGCAGAATCCAAGGATATTCAAATCCGGTTTGGTGTCGGACGAGGTCTATGCCGACCTGTGGACCACCATCAGCGCAGGCAACGAGTGGCGAGGCGAACTGCAAAACAGGCACAAGGATGGCTTCCTCTATTGGGAATCGGCTTCCATTTCACCCATACGCAATGCCGAGGGAGCCATCACCCATTTCATCGCCATAAAGGAAGACATCACAGAACGCCGGCGCATGGAGGAACAACTGCGCGACAACGAGAGCATGCAGCGGACCCTCATGGCGGGCCTGCCCGTTGGCCTCGTCATTATCGACGCTGAAACCCGCATCATCGAGCAGATCAATCCTTATGCCGCGACCTTGTTCGGTGCCGACCCGGAAGCCATCACCGGCAACATCTGCCACCATTTTCTCTGTCCGGCGGACAGGCATTGCTGCCCTATCACTGATCTGGGCCAGACCGTAGACAACTCGGATCGAATTATGATCGGCGCTGACAATGTTCGCATCCCGGTGCTCAAGACAGTGCGCGAAATCAGCATCAAGGGAAAGCGTAAGCTGCTGGAATGCTTTGTTGATATCCGAGAACGCAAGAAAGCGGAAAATGCACTGCTGGCAGCAAACGAGCAACTCGAATCGGCCATCGATCAGGCAGAATTGCTGACTGACCAGGCCGAAACCGCCAACCAGGCCAAAAGCATCTTTCTTGCCAACATGAGCCACGAAATCCGCACTCCCATGAATGCGGTTCTCGGCATGCTCCACCTCGCCCTGCGCACTGAAATGACCAGCCAGCAGCGTGATTTTCTCAGCAAAGCTGAGCAGGCGGCCAAGGCTTTGCTGCACATTCTTAACGAGATTCTCGATTTTTCCAAGATCGAGGCCGGATATCTGCACCTGGAAAAGTTGCCGTTTACCCTGCATGAGGTCCTTGATAATCTGATTACGGTCATTGCTGCCCGGCTGCAGGATAGATCAATCGAATTCACCGTGGGCATCGAGACCGATGTGCCGGCTTTGCTGCTGGGCGATCCGTTCCGGCTCGGCCAAGTGCTGATCAATCTGGTCGGGAATGCGGCCAAATTCACCGAACATGGCGAAATTCGGGTACAGGTTCGGCTCGAGGTGCCGATCGTGGAGAAACGGGCACGGCTTCGGTTCGAAATTTTCGATACCGGCATCGGAATGGCTCCCGAGCATCTGGAAAATCTGTTCACGCCGTTCACCCAGGCGGATCTCTCCACCACCCGCCAGTTTGGCGGCACCGGCCTGGGGCTGTCCATCTCCCAACGGCTGGTCCAGCAGATGGATGGCAATATCAACGTGGAAAGCACCTTGGGTGAGGGAAGCTGTTTTTCCTTTGATGCCTTGTTCGAGGTGAGCGCATCTCAGGAAGAACCGCTGTTTGCCGCGGACGCACCGCGCAAGCGGGCTTTGATCGTCGACGAGCACGCCCCGGCCCGCAAAGCTCTACGCGACTATCTGCACATACTCGGCATAGCGGCCGATGAAGCAGTCACCAGAACAGAAGGTCGTGCCCTGCTGGAAGAGGCGGCTTCTTGTCAGGTACCCTTTGATTTGCTCTTCCTTGCCGGAGACACGACGGTCACGCAAGATGCTGATGTGCTCAACTTCTTTGCGGAATATCCACCCAATCGTGTCAGGCCCGCCGTAGTGCTGCTGATGCCCCTGCAGTACCGAAACACCTTGGCGCTTGTGCTGGATGATGGGGCTGCCATCCTGCACAAGCCCGTCAGTTTTCAAGCCCTCGCTGCATTGCTGCGGGACACGGCAAACGAGCCGATTGCGCAACCGCATGCGAGACAGGCCGTAGCCCATGTTGCGGAGTGGCAGTTTGCCGGCAGTCGGCGGGTGCTGCTTGTGGAGGATAACGAATTCAACCGGCTGGTCGCCGTCGGTATTCTTGAAAATGCCGGCTTGGAAGTGTTGCTTGCCGCCAACGGCGAGGAAGCTGTGCGAGTGGTGGCGGCGGAGCAGGTAGATGCCATCCTCATGGACATCCAGATGCCGGTCATGGACGGCATTGAGGCGACCCGGCGCATCCGGCTAATTCCCGGCTGTGAAAAACTGCCGATCATCGCCATGACTGCCTACGCTACCAAGGAAGAACAGGCCAGGGTTTTGGCCGCCGGCATGGATGCCCATGTGGCTAAACCCATAGATCTGCAGCAACTGTTCGCGACTTTAAGCCGATGGTTGGGGCAGAAAAGTGGAGGAGGCATCTTGAGCCAACAGGCCCATGGTGACACCGCACCTGAAAGCGCCACTACTGCAGACACCAGTGCCGAACCGGCAGCCACTTCTAAAACTGCGGATTCCGCCTCTATCCTGCAGGAAGTCGAGTTGCTGCTTTCCGCTCTCCGATTATGCAAACCCAAGCCCTGCGTAGCCTCCCTGGAGCGATTGCACCAGATGGAACTGCCTGAATTTGCGCTGACTGCCATCGGCAAAATAGACGGACTCATCAAACATTATGCGTTTGCCCAGGCACATGAGGTGGCGGAATCTGTGCGTACTGCGGTGATCACCATGCGAGAAGACCAATGAACAACCTGCCGGCGTGCGCCATTCTAGCCGTGGACGACACCAAATATAATTTGGATCTGCTAGTCGATGCCTTGGGTGATCAATACGATCTCTCCGTCGCCATGAGCGGCACGATCGCCCTGCAACTGGCGGCAGAAACGCCGCCCGACCTGATCCTGCTCGACATCATGATGCCGGGGATGGATGGGTTTGAAGTGCTGCGTCGATTGAAGGCCAATGCAATCACCCGGGAGATACCGGTTATCTTTCTGACAGCACTCTCTGAGATCGGCGAAAAGGCCAAGGGCTTTGAGTTAGGCGCAGTGGATTACATCACCAAGCCGTTTCAGATCGAGGAGGTGTTCGCCCGCGTCAACACCCATCTCAAGTTGCGTCAGGCCCAGGATTCGCTCCAACAGTTCAATGACAGGCTGCAGGAAATGGTGGCCAAACAGGTCGAGGAGATAGCCCAGTCCCAACAGGCCATGATCTTTGCCTTGGCCAAACTCAGCCACACCCGGGATGATGATACAGGCTTACATCTGGAGCGGGTCCAACACCTGTGCAAGATACTCTCGATGGAACTTGCCGAAAATAGTCTGCTCAGCGCCGAGGTGACACCTGGATTCATCGATGCCATCTACCATGCCAGCCCTTTGCATGATGTGGGCAAGGTGGGGATCGCCGATTCAATTTTGCTCAAACCCGGCAAACTGAGCACCGAGGAATTTTTAGTCATGAAAACCCACACTACCATAGGCGCCACGACCTTGGAGTCGGTGCACAGGCAGTATCCACACAACGCCTTCATTGAAATGGGGATCGATATTGCCAGGCATCATCATGAGAAATGGGACGGTAACGGTTATCCCGATCGACTTGCCGAAGAGGCCATCCCCTTGAGTGCCAGGGTAATGGCGCTGGTGGACGTCTACGACGCCCTTCGGGCCCGCAGGCCTTACAAGGAACCTTTTTCCCATGAACGGGCCTTAACAATCATCGGTGAAGAAAGCGGTCGTATTTTTGATCCACGCATTGTCCAGGCTTTCTGTTCCGTACATGAACAGTTTGATACGGTTTGCCAGCGCTTGACCGATTCCTTCTGGTTTGCATGATCATTGGCAGAGGCGACGCACCCATGTTCCCCGGGTAATCATCAATACCTGCCAACACAATCAGGCAGCGTTCATGATGTGCATAGATAAAAATATGTATTTTCGTCGTCAGCCAAAGCACTGCCGATTATTCCCGACTGATTTGACAGGCCTCATCGCATAAGAGCGTGAGACAAACAACAGGATGCAAGCAATAAGACACCGGCACTCCAGGACCGCACTTTTGCCTCAGCTATACAATGGATAACGCTCTCCCGCACAAACAGGCCATTCTGTTCGTTGATGACGACACCTCGAATCTTGAAGTGCTCACTTACTTGCGGACCATCCGGGAGACTATCGTAAGGGTAAACGAGATTAATAAGTTGAAATGGGCTGACGTAGATTTATAGAATCGCTTTGTCGTTCTCTATACCCAAAAAAAGAAAGGTGGTCACTTGACTCCGAGAAAAGTACCAATGACTGAGACTCTTCATATAATTCTCGCTCGTCGGTTTAACAGCGGTTCCCGAACAACCCGGAAACGCGGCAATAGTGTGATCTATAAAAATAAGTTTCGTAAACTTCCGTTAATATTTACCATAGTTAAAAATTTTCACATGCACGATTTAAGGCCGGGTGGGGGTGGCACCCTACCCCCCTCTTGCCCCACAGGAGAATTGCAGCGTGGGCGAGGTGGTGATGATGGCGAGCAAAGGCAGAAGTGGGAATCAGCCAAGACCCTGCCGCGCCCTTAAAAGTGGGGACAGAATCCAAAGGCCACAAAAAGCACCTAGCCCATAAAGAGCTAAGTGCTTGTTTTTATTGGTGTTAAAGGCTGGACTCGAACCTGCGGCACCAGGAATTAGGAATCCTGTCTAAAATAAACAATAACAAAATGTTACAACTAATTGTCGTAATTTTGGGCGTAATATCCAGAGATTAGATATCGCGACAGATTCGGTTGCCCATTAAACCCTTTTTCCAAAAGATTATCCGGCACAAAACCGCTGATGCTTAGTCGCGTCGCCCACTCGATTGTTTGAGGATCTCTGACAGCCTCGGTACAAAGAAACCTTGATTGGCGGGCTTACCGAGCCTGCCAAGATCAAGTCGGTCTGCATCAAAACAGGTTGTGTCGTGCATTCCCCAACCGGTGGCCAGTGAAGGTTTGGAATTAAACCCAAAACTCATAAGAAAATCGTGCCCTTTTCAGTGCGCCGCGTTTTTCAGTGCCTCTGTAGCCCACTGGTTAAGGCTTTTACCGGACGCCTGGGCAGCAACGAGCGCTGCACCATGAACCTCTGGCGGCACCCGCAACATAATTTTACCGGACACCGGTTTTTCAGGAGCAAGACCCTGTTCAGCGCAATCAAGCAGATAATCCTCAATAGCCGTTTCAAACTCGCGACGTAGTTCGGTTACTGTCTCTCCGTGGAAACTGATGATTGACCTCACACCAAGCACCCTTCCCACAAAAATATTATCGCGTTCATCAAATTCAATTCGGGCCGTATACCCCTTGTGATTCATGGTATTCATGCTCTAACCCCCACACGTTCTAGTAATTCCCGCACTTCCTCAACCTGGTATTTTTTTGCCTCTTTTCCTGGATGCGGTCGATGACAGCGCCACTGCTCGCCTTTCAGCGTGATCTTTACGCGAGAACCTTCGCGCTCTAGCACTTCACCACCCAAAGAGACAATCAACGTCTCGATGTCAGCAAACACGATGGTTCCCGATGTCGGCTGACGGAAAATAGCCTGAAGAGTTTTTTGGTGTCGTGATTTCATAAATAAATGATAGCGCTTAATGCTATCACCAGCAAGGGTGGTTTTTAAATTATTTTTTCTGGCTCGCTGTTTTGGTGAGTAGTACGCCTTCCAGTTTCTCCATCCGATCCTCCATCACCTTCAATCGACTGGCGAGCGCCTGATTCCCACTGTCCGGCGCAATCGCCTCGTGATAGGCGTCAATCACCACGGACAACGACTCACCGTACTCCGTATTCGATTCAAGGATCTCTAGCACCTTCAAGATTTTTGCCGAAAATTTTAACCGCCGATCCTTCTTTTCTTGAGGATCCTTGCCTTCAGCAACATGTTTTTCGGTTTTAAACAACCCTGGTAGCAACACGGCTTCCTCTATCGGTATCACCTTCGATTCCGATTCGATTTTTCCCTCCAGAATACGCCGACCCAAGGCCAACATTTCCTCATAAGCCATACCGAAATGGGTGGCTATCCTGGCGC
>JAFLKR010000214.1 GCA_019163135.1 Desulfobulbaceae bacterium
GCCATGGAACAATGCTCTGGCGTTGATGGTAACAGCCCCCGTGGTACCCGCTGACGGGAGCGTAGGTGCGGTTGTTGCGCCCATGATCCTGGACGCAAATCCTTTGAGCGAAAAGCCTCAGCAAAACCTGGCCTTACCATGGTGGAAGAGCCTTCCGGAGAAGATTGATTGGCACCATCCTCCTGCCATCGCATTATATAGCAACTTCCAGCTGAAAGCTACCTGCCCGAGAGAATCCGCGGGACGCCTCAACAAGAAGAGCGAACGGGCGAGCCCTTGCTCCCCTCTCCTCTTGAGAGCAAGGGCCTTCTCTGCGTATAATCAACCGCGCACGCCCTACCCAAACAACCGGGTTTCCCCTTGACAGCCCGCTTCTCATAAAATATATCAGAGCTTATTACTCTTAGTTATCCTTTTTTGGTGCAAACTATGCGACTCACTCGAGCGGCCGAATATGCCATTCGCTGCATGATCTACCTGTCAAAGCAGGGGCAAGGGGTCTTGACCAGCCGCCAGGAGATCGCCCGGCAGGCGGACATTCCCGCCCATTTCCTGGCCAAGATTGCTCAGGATCTTGCCAAGGCGGGCCTGATTGAGATCCGCCAGGGGGCTCGCGGCGGCTTCATCCTGATTAAAAACCCAGCCGACATCAGCCTCCTGGAGGTGGTCGAGACCATGATCGGCGAAATTTTCCTCAACGATTGCATTGCCCGCCCGGCCGGCTGTAAGGTAAGTTACCATTGCGCCGTGCACCGTGTCTGGCTTGACGCCCGCGACCAATTGCGCCAGACCCTGCGCCAAGTCAGTTTTGAGCAATTAATCGGAGACGCCACCTGTCTCCCGCCATACCCCAAGGCGCTCCTGGAAACGGAAGGCCACCTGGAGCAGGCGCTCTCTTCCATGACCGACCTGCAATAACAGCGCACCATGGCAACAGGCACCCCCGATCAAGCAGGCCTCCTGACCCGAATCTACCGGTTCTATCGGGATGGATTCCGGCAGATGACTCTGGGGCGGACCCTGTGGAAAATTATCTTCATAAAACTGTTTATTATGTTTGCAGTCTTGAAATTTTTCTTCTTTCCTGATTTCCTGGCAACAAAGTTTTCAACCGATACTCAACGGGCCGATTATGTGATCGAGCAACTGACCCAACCGGCCCAAGGTTATACCAAACCCGTACAAGGAGAATGATTATGATCGAAAACCTTGACCTCGGCATGGTCAACTGGGCCAGAGGGCAATTTGCCCTGACGGCCATGTACCACTGGATTTTTGTGCCGCTCACCCTGGGGATTTCATGGATTATCGCTTTTTATCACACCATCTATGTAAGAACCGGGAACGAGGAATGGAAGCGCCTCACCAAATTCTGGATGAAACTCTTCGGGATCAACTTCGCCATCGGGGTGGCCACCGGTATCATTTTAGAATTTGAATTCGGCACCAACTGGTCGAATTACTCATGGATGGTCGGCGATATCTTCGGCGCGCCCCTGGCCATCGAAGGGATCTTCGCTTTTTTCCTGGAAGCCACCTTCTTTGCGGTCATGTTTTTCGGGTGGAACCGGGTTTCCAAAGGCTTTCACCTCTTTTCCACCTGGATGGTTGCAGTCGGTTCCAATCTATCGGCGGTGTGGATTCTGGTGGCCAATGCCTGGATGCAGCACCCGGTCGGCCAAGCCTTCAACCCGGATACCGCCCGCTTCGAGATGCAGAATTTTACCGAAATCATCTTCTCGCCCTACGCGATCAATAAATTCGTTCATGCCACCAGCAGTTCCATGCTGATCGCGGCCCTGTTTGTCCTCTCGATCTCCTCCTGGTATCTGTTGCGCGGACGCCATCTGATCATGGCTAAACGCTCCATCGTCGTCGCTGCCATCTTTGGCCTGCTGGCCTCGGTCTTCACCATCTTCAACGGCGATGAATCGGCCTATGAAATCGCCCAGGTGCAGCCAATGAAACTGGCGGCCTTCGAAGGATTATACGATGGCCGGCAAAATGCCGGCCTCGTGGCTCTGGGTGTCATCAATCGCGATAAAAAAGTCTACGACACCCAGGAACCCTTTATCGGCTTCAACCTGCATATCCCCGGCCTGCTGTCGCTGATGGCCAACCGTTCCTTCAACTCTTTTGTCCCGGGCATGAAGGATCTGGTGTATGGCAATGCCGAGCACAACATTCTCGGTTCAGCCCAGAAGATGGACCGGGGCAAGAAAGCCGTCGTCAGCCTGGAGGCCTATAAAAAAGCCAAAAAGGCCGGTGATCAAGCCGCCGCCGACACCCATCTCGCCACCTTCAACGAATACAAGGAATTCCTGGGATACGGCTATCTGCAGAAACCCGAGGAAGCGGTGCCGCCGGTGGCGCTTTCATTTAACGCCTTCCATATCATGGTTATCCTCGGCATGCTGTTTCCCCTGATCTTCGTCGGGTATCTCTATTTTTCCCTGAAGGGGACCCTGGTGGAGAAAAAATGGCTGCTGGGCCTGGGTACCATCACCTACCTGCTGGGCATTATCGCCACACAGGCCGGCTGGGTGGTGGCTGAAGTAGGCCGCCAACCTTGGGCCATTCAGGGGCTGCTGCCCGTTTCCGTCGCGAGGACCAACCTGACCACCGGTACGGTCCAAGCCACTTTTTTCATGTTTCTCATCCTGTTCACCCTGCTGCTCATCGCCGAGATCAGCATCATGGCAAAACAGATCAGCATCGGACCGGAGGAAAATTAAAATGATTGAAAAGCTCGATTATGCCACGTTGCAGCATCTCTGGTGGTTGCTCTGTTCGGTCGTGGGTGCGCTGTTTCTCTTTCTCACCTTTGTTCAGGGCGGCCAAAGTCTCCTTTGGCAGGTTGCCAAAACCCCGACCGAAAAAGACCTGGTGATCAACTCGCTCGGCCGCAAATGGGAGTTGACCTTTACCACCCTGGTCCTCTTTGGCGGGGCCCTGTTCGCCTCGTTCCCCAAATTCTATTCGACCTCGTTCGGCGGAGCCTACTGGGTCTGGATCCTCATTCTCTTTACCTTCATCCTCCAGCCGGTCAGTTATGAATACCGGAAGAAACAATGGAACATTTACGGCAGCCTGGTGTACGAAGGGTTTCTCCTCATCAATGGAGCCATCGGCATTCTGCTGATCGGTGCTGCGGTCGGCACCTTTTTCACCGGTAGCCATTTTCAGTTGAGCGACCAAAACTTTGTCACCTGGACCCATCCCCTCCGGGGTCTGGAAGCCGCGCTCAGTCCGTCGGTTTCCAGTCTGTTCAACATCGCCATGGGACTGTTTCTGGTGTTCAACGCTCGAACGCTCGGCGCCATGTACCTGATCAACAACCTTGAACTCGGCGAAGTACCCGAGATGGCAACCCGCCTGCGTAGCGCCTGCTGGCAGAACTTTCTTTGCTCCCTCCCCTTTCTCCTGCTCATTCTCGGCTCGCTGTTGATGATGCCGGGATTTGGGATTATCGACAACCAGGGCACCATCGATATCGTCAGTTTCAAATATCTGCGCAATCTCATCGCCAACCCCTGGCTGATCGTCCTGCTGGCGGCAGGCCTGACCCTGGTGATCACCGGGGTCTGGAATACCGCTAAAACCGCGAAAACCAGCGGCATCTGGCAGGGCGGCCTGGGGACCGTACTGGTCGGCTTGACCGTGCTGTTGTTGCCGGCCTACAACATGACCGCCTTTTACCCGTCCAAGGTGGATCTGCAGTCGAGCCTGACCATCTACAATGCCTCATCAAGCCCCTACACCCTCAAAGTCATGACTTATGTGGCCCTGGGCATTCCCTTTGTACTCGCCTATGTCGCCTACGTCTGGTGGCTGATGAACCGGAACAAACTTAAGATCGAGGATACCGGCGACCGGGCAGCCTATTAAGTCTTCATTTCGAACAAACCATTACGGCAGGAAAAGCGATCGCCTTCGCCTGCCGGACTTCACTAGCGGAAAGGGAGTATACCATGAGCATATTTTTATCGATAACCTGGGTGGTTCTGCTGATTGTGTCCTATGTGGCGGCAGTTCGTCTCCTAAAAAAACTCGAGCTGTACTGAGCGCCTGATCCAACAAGTCGCCGCCGATGATTCCCGGCATCTTGGTCGTTTTACCAAGGTGCCGGGATTGAAGTCGGCGGATCACCGGTGATCCCGACTGGGGCGACTGAACCCGTTCCTCTCTCCTTCCCTTCTTATCCGACGATCCACCCCCTGACGACGCCCACCGGCCGGGCAGATGCCATCCAAGGACGACAGCGTAGGAGTGCCCCGCTTCCGGTTACCCTCGATAATGACCGGAAAAACACCCCCGTTTTTTCATTTGGCCAGAGAACAAATTTCTGGCATCTTTTTTTCAAGTATGCCATTTATGATCCCATCCCTCTGGTCTTCTTTGCAGCAGACCGAGGGTCGAGACCACCGATACGCAAGCACCATCTTCGCTCGTCCAACTTGAAGGAGGAAAAAGAATGCCGAAACAGCTGTTCTCTCTGGGTTCCCTGCTGGCGGTCGCCGGCCTGACGTTAGCCCTTTGCGCCCACTCGGCGGTTGCCGCTCCTGCCAAATCCATCAAAATCGCCACCCAGTCACCACTTTCCGGCGATCAGTCGGTGGTGGGTGTCGACATCAAACGTGGCGCCGAGCTGGCGCTGGAGCAGTTGGGCAAACCCCTGGCGGACCTGGGATTTAAAGCCGAGCTCGCCCCTTTCGACGATCAGGCCAATCCCGATACCGGGGTGGCCAACGCGAAACGCATTGTTTCCGATCCGGATATCATGGCAGTGGTCGGACACTATAATTCCGGCGTCCAGATCCCCTCCTCTGAAGTCTATCACACCTCGGGCCTGGCCAATGTCTCGCCCGCCAACACCAACCCAAAAGTGACCACCCGCGGCTATGCGGAAATCAACCGTATCGTCGGCCGTGACGATGTCCAGGGCGTGGTCGGCGCCGACTTCGCCTCCAGTCACGGGGTTAAAAGCGTCTTCGTCGTCCACGACAAGACCGCTTATGGCCAAGGCATCGCCGAATTTTTCAAAAAACGCGCAGAAGAAAAGGGCCTTAAGGTCCTGGGCTATGAAGGCACCGAAGAAAAAGCTAATTTCGACGCCCTGCTCAGCCCCGTGATCGCCGGCAATCCCGACATGGTCTTCTTCGGCGGCATGACCTTTCAGGCTGCGGTCCTGTTCAAACAGGCCCGGGAACGCGGTTACGAGGGGATTTTCATGAGCGATGACGGTTTCGACAGCTCCGATGCCACCAAAATCGCCGGCCAGACCCTGCTCGACGGTGGAGGCACTTACTATTCCACAGTCTCAGGGCCTGCCTCAGTTTATCCGGGCACCGCCAAATTCATCAAGGATTTCAAGGCTAAATACAACGCCGATCCTCAACCCTACGCCGCTCAAGGCTATGACTGCATGGCGATCTGCCTCAAAGCCATTGAAAATGCCGCCAAAGCCGATGCCAACGGTGTGCCCAACCGGGCAGCGGTCGCCATGGCGATCCGCGGTTTGAAAGATTTTGCGGGGATCACCGGCACCTTCACCTTCAATGAAATTGGCGACCCGACCATGGCCCAATATTTTGTCATCAAGGTGAAATCACCAGATCCCGCCAAATGGAGCGAAAACGCAGTGGTTGAGACCCTTAACCTCGCTCCCCCGAAATAAGGCTTCCTCAAGTTCGTTACCTCCGGTTCTGCGTGCAGATGCCGGAGGTTTTTTTCAGCAGGGAGCCCTTATGCGACCATTGCTTGCCGCCATCAATTTCCGCGAGTTATTGCGACCGCTGGGCCAACTGCTCCTGTTCTCAATCGGCAGCACCCTTGTCCTGTCCGCGATTGTCCTGGTCCTGTCCCTCTGCCTTGAGCAGACTGCGGTCGGCCAGCACCTGCACAGCCGATTAAGCGTCTCCCTGTATACCTACACCCTGGTCAACCTGCCCCAGGTCGTCATCGACGGTCTGACCATCGGATTCGTCTACGCCGCTATCGCCCTTGGCTACACCATGGTCTACGGCGTGCTGGAATTCATCAATTTCGCCCACAGCGAAATCTTCGCAGTCGGCGCCTTTGTCGGGGTGGAGATTCTGATCGCCCTCGACAAGACCGGCATTCTCCGCAGCGCCTCGCTCGGCATGGCCTACGCCTATCTGATCCTGGCGATCGTCATGGGCATGGCCGCGGCCGGCGCCCTGGCGGTTGCAGTCGAGCGAATCGCCTATCGCCCCCTGCGCGGGGCACCACGCCTGGTCCCGCTGATCTCGGCCATCGGCGTTTCCTTTCTGCTCCAAGATGTCATCCGCCTTACCGAGGGGCTGACCACCGGTCAGTTCAACCGGATCATGCCCACCTTCGGCAACTTCGACCGGCGGTTGAACATGGGCCGCATCGCCCTGGGAGACACTAGTATCGCCCTGGGCATCTCGGTGAAATCGATCATCGTTATCAGTGCCGCCGTGCTCATGCTGGTCGGCCTCAACTATCTGGTCAATGCCACCCGGATCGGCAAGGCCATCCGCGCCGTAGCCCAGGACCGTCCCACCGCCAGCCTGATGGGGATCAACGTCAACCGCATCATCAGCCTGACCTTCCTGGTCGGCGGCCTGCTCGGTGGTGCCGCCGGGGTGCTCTATGCCTTGAAATTCACCCGGATTGATCCCTTTGTCGGTTTCTTTCCCGGCCTCAAGGCCTTCACCGCCGCAGTGCTCGGCGGGATCGGCAATCTGACCGGTGCCCTGTTAGGCGGGATCGTGCTCGGCATGCTTGAAACCTTCGCCGGCGCCTACCTCGGCGTCTTCACCATGGGAGCCGCTGGCTCGGAATACAAGGATATTTTCGCCTTCAGCATCCTGATCCTGGTGCTCATCTTCCGTCCCCAAGGGTTGATGGGCAACAATGTCGGTCAAAAGGCCTAGGAGGAAAGATGTCCGAATCTATTGCCAAAAGGTTCCAGGACAAGCTCGACCACGGTGTCTGGCCCTACCTGTCCGTCCTTGTCCATATCGGTCTGGGAACCGCCCTGGTCTACATTTATCCCCGTTCCAACCTCGCCTTCCTCGTCCTGATCAGTTCGCTCTTTTCGCTCTATGCGTTCAAGACCGACCGACGTTTCCAACTGGTGGCCGGCGCCCTGCTGGCCCTGCTGATTATCCCGGTGATCGGGGTGCGCAACATTTTCTATCTGGAAGTCATCTTTCAGATCAGCGTCTTTGCCGCCCTCGCCCTGGGCCTCAACATCGTGGTGGGGTTTGCCGGGCTGCTCGATCTCGGATACGTCGCTTTTTACGCGGTCGGCGCCTATCTCTGGGCCTTTTTCGGTTCGCAGCAATACTATGTGCTGCCCTTTGCCCCCGGCTCCCAACCCTCGGGCCTGCCGTTTCTGCTCCCCGGCGATGCCTTCTACCTCTTTCTCTTCATCGCCATCATCGTCGCGGCCCTGACCGGCATCCTCCTGGGCTTGCCGGTGCTGCGTTTGCGCGGCGACTATCTGGCCATCGTTACCCTGGGATTTGGCGAGGTGATCCGGGTGCTGGCCAACAACCTCGACAAACCCCTTAATATCACCAACGGTCCTCAGGGCATCACCCCCATCCAGCGGCCGACCATGCCGGAGTGGGCGGTCGACAGCTTCAACGGTCTGTTCGGCCCCCTGATCGGTCATCCGGTCAGCCCCGCCGATATGTACAATCTGCTTTTTTATCTGCTGGCGCTACTGGTGATCATGGTCATCATTCGGGTTACCCGACGGCTCGACGACTCAAAAATTGGCCGGGCCTGGACCGCAATTCGCGAAGATGAAACCGCCGCCATTGCCATGGGGATTCCCCTGGTCCGGATGAAACTGGCCGCCTTTGCGGTCGGTGCCTCCTTTGCCGGGGTCATGGGCGTGCTCCTCGCCGCCAGCCGGACCTTCATCAGCCCCGAATCGTTTTCGTTCATGCAATCGATCGGCGTACTGTCCATGGTCATCCTCGGCGGCACCGGTTCCATTCCCGGGGTAATCCTGGGAGCGGCCGTGGTCACCATCCTCAACCTCCAAGTCCTCCAGGGGTTTTCCCTGTATTTAAGCGAACTGCGCCAGAGCGAGGCGATTATTCCCCTGATCAACTTCGCCTGGAAGGATCTGTCCACCCAGTTGGATCCGGCCAAATACCAACGACTGCTTTTCGGTTTGATCCTCATCCTGATGATGATCTTCCGCCCCAAAGGGTTGATCCCGGCCCAACGACGCCGGCGACGGCTGGTTGCCGACCCGACGGCGAATAAGTAAGAGGGCACCATGGCGCTCCTGGAAACCATCAATGTGGTCAAATCTTTTGGCGGACTGACCGCCATCAACCGGGTCAATTTTGAATTGGAGCCCGGCAAAATCGTCAGCATCATCGGTCCCAACGGGGCCGGCAAGACCACCTTGTTCAATACGCTGACCGGCATCTATCAGCCCGACCAGGGACAGATCAACTTCAACGGCCGCTCCCTGCTCGGCCTGCGCCCTGACCAGATCGCCGCCTGCGGCATCTCCCGCACCTTTCAAAACATCCGCCTGTTCGGGGAAATGTCGGTGATTGAAAACATCCTGGTGGGCATGCATGTCCACCTGCGGCAAAGCCCCGTCGACATCCTGCTGCGCCTGCCCTTTTTCAAAAGGGAGGAAACGGATTCGGAACACAACGCGTTGGCACTGCTGCACTATGTCGGCCTTGACGGAGTCGGTGACGAGTTGGCCAAAAACCTGCCCTACGGTGCCCAGCGACGACTGGAGATCGCCCGGGCCCTGGCCGCCGAACCGAAGTTGCTCCTGCTCGACGAACCGGCGGCGGGCATGAATCCTCAGGAGACCGAGGAGATGACCAGCCTGTTCCGCCATATCCGCGATGAAAAGGGGATCACCATTTTGCTGATTGAACACGATATGCGGGTGGTCATGAATATTTCTGAACATATCTGCGTCATGGACTATGGCGAAAAAATAGCGGAGGGCACCCCGGCCGAAATCCGGGCCGATGCCCGAGTGATCGAGGCCTACCTCGGCCGGGGCGCTGTGGCCGGACAGCATGAGGAACAACTTCAATGAGCCTGCTGACCCTGACCAATATCCACAGCGGCTACGGCCACATCCAGGCCCTGAAGGGGATTTCCATAACCGTCGAACAGGGAGAAATAGTCACCCTGATCGGCTCCAACGGCGCGGGCAAGAGCACCACCCTGCGCACCATTTCCGGCATGATGCATCCCAGTGCCGGGCAGATTCTCTTTGATGGCCAGGACCTGTCCCGGATGGAACCGCACACGATCGTGCTTGCCGGCTTAGGACATGTCCCGGAAGGACGAGGCATCTTCCCCAAACTGACGGTCCGGGAAAACCTGGAAATGGGCGCCTTCACCGTCCGCTCCCCGGCATTGGTCCAGGAGCGGATGGCGTCTGGCTTTGAACTCTTTCCCCGGCTCAAGGAACGGATCGACCAGTATGGCGGCACACTTTCGGGCGGCGAGCAGCAGATGCTGGCCATTGCCCGCGGCCTGATGATGGGTCCCCGTCTGTTGATGCTGGATGAACCCTCCATGGGGCTTGCCCCGGTATTGGTCGAACTGATCTTCGACATCGTCAAGGCCCTCAACGAAAAGGGCACCACCATCCTGCTGGTGGAACAGAATGCCCTGATGGCGCTGTCCATCGCCCACCGCGGTTACGTCCTCCAGAACGGGGAAATCGTCCTCAGCGATACCGCCGATAATCTCCGCCGCAACGAGGCCGTCCAGAAGGCCTATCTGGGGATCAATTAGCCCTGCGGCTCTTCTCAAACGCCACGGCACCCTCCAATCCTACGCCATAATCAATTTTTCAACCCAGAGACGTTGCCCCCACTCTTTTGCTGACAGCCTCTTTTTCTTGTGCAACGATTGAGGGAAAGTAGTTTATAGTGCCGGAGGCGAGTGCCCGTGCACTGTTTTTCTGGCACAACGGGAAAGTGCCGGTCAGCCGGCAGCCGACCTTCGTTGGTCTGGATTGCGGTGATCGGCCTCGACAAACTGAAGATATTTTAACGGTCCGGAAGTTCCGGCCGGAGGATAATATGCAACGGATACTGGTGGGAATTTTGAGTCTGCTGTGCTGCCTGGGATCAATCAGCCAGGCGGCGGAAGAAAAAATGGCGGTGGCCGACCTGTCGAAGATCAAGGTGCTCGATCTGCGAACCGCCCAATCCCTGGCCTTGGCGGGCAACCCCACAATGGAGGCTTCCCGGGCACGGGTGGAACAAGCCAAGGCCCGAGTGAGTCAGGCCGCGGCCGCCTGGTGGCCAAGCCTGGACGTCTCCGGCTCAGGCGCCAATATCCGGCTTTCCGAAAGCAGCTATCAGCAAAACCGAGGCCTTGCCGCCCTGTTGGGAGGCAACGCGGACCAGACCACCGACCGATACAGTGCCGGCGTCCAGGCAACCTGGGTGTTATTCGATGGCTTTTATCGCAATTTTAAGGAGCAGCAGGCCGCCTTTGATGAGCAGTCGGTGGCAGCCGCGTTGATTGACAGCCGCCGCCTGCTGGTCACCTCGGTGGCCGAGGCCTTTCTCAACGCCCAGTTGGCCCAGACCAGAGTCGATATCGCCCGCGCCGACGAGGCCTTCTACACCAGGCAGTTGGAAGATGCTCAGAATCGTTTTAACGTAGGGGCAGGTCCTTGGGGCGATGTTCTCAACATCAAGGTGCAGCTTAACACGGCCAGGACCGGCCTGATGCTGTATCAGCGGGAATTTGAGGCGGCGGGGTATGGCTTGGCCGCACTGCTGGGCTTGCCGGATGCCGAATTCCCGGCCCATGTTCAGCTGGAAACCCTGGATCGGGAATCCGCGACCAAGGGCCAGCAAAAAACCCCGGAGGTGCTGATCAAGGAGGCCCTGGCGGCTCGTCCGGATGTTCGCCGGTTGGAAATGGTGGTCAAACAGGCCGAGGCCGCCAAGGGGGTGGCCAAAGCGCCGTTTTATCCCAAGGTGCAGGTAGGGGGAGCGGTTGAAGGCGCCAGAGAGGGAGATGCCGGCCTGACCACTGATGATTTCGGCAATACCGTGGCCATGAATATGAGTTGGAACCTTTATGCCGGCGGGGGCGACAAGGCCCGAATGATCGAAGCCGAGCAGGCCAAGCGGGAAGCCGTGTACACCCTGGCAGGCCTCCGAAATTCGGTGGCCGCCGAAATTCGCCAGGACCTCGCCTTACTGGCGGCCGCCCAGGAACAGGTGCGGCTGCAACGGGAGACGGTCAAGCTGGTGCAGGAAAACCGTGATCTGGCCAAGAATGAATACGAGGCGGGCGAGGCCTCGCTGGTCCGCCTCAACGAGGCCCAGCGCGACCTGACCACGACCTACGGCCGTTTAGCCCAAGCTCTGGTCTCCTATCAACTGGCGATGCAGCGACTGCTTTCGGCCACCGGGCAGAACCTGGCTGCCTTTGATCCCCCTGCCCAAAAAAAATAATGGCAGCGATCGGCTCATTTGAGTTGGTGGTGCCGGCAACGGTCATCGATGCCAACGGTCATGTCAACAACGTCCAATACGTGCAATGGATGCAGGATGCGGCCATAGCGCACTCGACGGAACTGGGCTGGTCGCAGGAACGGTATGCCTCGCAGGGCCGGACCTGGATCATCCGAAACCATACCATCGAATACTTCCACTCAGCCTACGCCGGGGAGACCATCACTATTTTAACCTGGGTCTCGACCTTTGAAAAAATCCGTTCCCTGCGCAAATTCAAATTCTACCGAGGGTCGACCAACACCGTCTTGGCCACCGCTGCGACCCTCTTCATCTTCTGCGATCTGCAGACCGGAAAACCGTTGTCTATCCCCAAAGAAGTGCAGCAAGCCTACGCGGTGGTAGCCCCGGAAGACGAACCGTAAATTCCGCCCGTCGTCCTCTCGCTGCACCGCCCTCCCACGCTTACTCAGCCATCAATAATGCGAAATTGGCCTCGGTAATATCGGGCGTGCCATAATTCATAAACCGGATCACGCCATGTTTGTCGGCGACGATGATGGTCGGCACCCCCTGGAGCCGATAGCGCTCGGTGACGTCGCTGGTGGCATCAAAAAAGACGGGGTAAGTCATCCCGGTCTTTTGCACAAAGGCTTGGGCTCGCTCGACCGTATCGTTGAATCCGACGTTGACGGCAATGAAATCCATGCCTCTGCTTCGAAACTTTTCGGCCAGCTGGTTGACCTTGGGCACCTCGGTTTTGCAACTCGGACACCATGATGCCCAAAAAATTAACATCACCGGTTTGCTGCCGATGCTCTGCTGGAGATCGAACGGTTTTCCTTCGAGGTTATTACCCTTGAAGGGAATGAGCGGCTGGCCCACCTGCGCCGCCAGCAGCGAACCGGGCAGGAGCAAGAGGCAAATGAGGAGCAGCAGGGTCTGCAGACGATTTTTTCCCATGATAATTCTCTGTGCAATACTGCAAAAAGTTAGCGAAAGGATAGTGAGGCCTCCTTTCAGATAAAGAAAGCTCCGGCCTTGATAAAGAAATACTGCGCCAGCCCCAACATCATAAAACCCATCCCTTTTTTAATCTTCCCCATCCAGGCCCCGGAGCGGGGCAATGCCGACAGAAAACTGGAAAAGGTACCCACCCCCAGCAACAGGGCCCCCATGCCTAACGAAAAGACGAAAAGGAGGAGACCGCCGAGGGCCAGACTCCGCGAGGAGGCGGTATAAGCCAGCAACGTCCCCAGCACCGGCGTAGTGCAGGGCCCGGCCACCAGGGCCGAAGTTACCCCGGCCAGAAATATCCCGACCAGTCCCAGACGCCGGCTGGCCAACCGGCCGGCAAAAGTGGGCATTTGAAACACATCAAGCATTCCCAGGCCAAACAGCAGGATAAGGTTGCCCACCAGGAGCATAGTCCAGGGGCTGCTACTCACCGTCCCAAAAAATCGGCCGGTGGCGGCGGCAAAAACGCCGAGGGCCGCATAGGTCAAGGCCATCCCAAGGACGTAGATCAAAGATAGCAGGAATCCACGCAGCTTGGTGCCGCCGATATTGGCATGCCCGATGACGCCGGCGGTGATCGGAATCATCGGATAGACGCAAGGGGTCAGGCTGGCAAGCACGCCGCCAAAATAGGCCACCACCAGCGAAAAGAGCAGGGAATTCTGCAGGGCGGTATCAATTTGACTGAGAAAGAGATCCATAATGTGCTCCAAAATATGTAAGATTCATTCTCAATGATAACCAATGATCCGAAGAAGTAAAGAAGCAAGGTATCGGGAATCCCCCCGCCAATCGTTTTCGGCATAATTGAAAATGGCGAGCGCACTAAAACGGAGGCGCCCAAAGTTGGGATTTCAGCTCGGCGTCATGCCGGATCCATGCCGATCAGGGCGGCGCCGATGGCGTTACCGACTTCATAGTATTCGGGAAAGGAAACAGTGGTTCCGAGCCGTTGGGCCACGCCGGGAAGAAAACAGCGGGCCGCGGCGCCAATGCCGATAAGAGGGAGTTTCAGGGAAAATTGTACGGAGAACAGCTCATTGTCGCGCCGATTGAGAAAAGGTACGGCTTGATCGCCCTGCCAGATGGTTCGGCCGAGATAGCTGAGGATGATGGTCTCAATGGCCGCCTCGGTTGCCGCGACCACCCGTTGACAGAACCCTTCTACGGACAACTGCATCTGAACGGCCAGGGCCTGGGCTCCGGCCCGACTGGCGCTGCCATTGCCAATATCGAGAATACCCAACCCATGCAGGGCATCGGTGGGGGTGAACCCGGCCAACACGATCTGCTGCAGAAATGACAGCCGCTCCAACCGTTTTTCCAGGGTAATGCCGCTGATGCCGGTCTGCTCCGCCAGCCGGCTGGGTGGGGTCGGCCCTTGCCGGTCGAGAAAGCTGAGGATTGCATCTTTGTCGATCAATTCCCGGTCCATTCCGGCCACCGGCAGCACCAGATACGAATCGGTTCCCGTCCGCAACCATCCCAAAGGATCGGGCAGGTTCGGGGTCATGGCCAGGGGTTGGACCCGCGAGCTTTTCAGACTGATGCGGCCATCCCCATGGCAGAGGATGTGACTGTCGCCGCCCGCCCCCGAAGTGTACATGTCCACCGCTTCCACATGGGTCCGCCATTCGCCGATGGTGCACCCTGCATGGCTGAGCTGGGGCACGCCGTCTTTGATCAGACAAACGTCGGTGGTGGTGCCGCCCACATCGACCACCAGAGCTGTGGACTGCCCTCTGGCAGCGCCGAACCGGGCGGTGGCAGCCGGACCGCTGGCCATGGTAACCGCCGCCTGATCAATAATCTGGTCGAGCGCGGCCCCTTTGCCGTTGCCGCAGATAATGGTCACCGGGCAACTGAGCCCCACCGCCAGCATGGAACGCTGGATCGAGGCCAGGAAATCGGTCATCAGCGGCATGAGTTTGGCGTGCAGACAGGCCGTGGCCGACCGCTCCAGGATACCGGGATGGCTGGACACCTGATGCGAACAGAACACCGGCTTGGGATCGATCAGGGCAATCGCCTCGCGGGCTACCAGTTCGTGGGTGGGATTCTTCATCGACATGGCCCCGCAAACCGCATAGCAGTCGACCTCGCCCGCCAGGCCGGGCAGCAGATCCACAAGGCCTTCGATATCCAGGGGCTGCTCTTCGGCCCCAGTGATGGTATGCCCCCCTTTCAGAAAGATATTGGCAACCACCGGCAATTTGAAATGGCGGACATAGCCTAGGACAAACAATCCCACCCTGGCGCCGCGCCCTTCAACCACAGCGTTGGTCGCCAGCGTGGTCGACACGGCCAGCGAGGTGACCTCCTCCGGCTTGACCGCCTGCCGGAAAAGTCCGTCCAGGGCCCGACCGACCCCGATGCTCAGGTCGTGGGGCGTGGTCCGCTCTTTGTTCCAGGCCACTACCCGGCCGGAATCCGTATCAATCAGGGCGGCGTCGGTATAGGTTCCGCCGGTATCAATGCCAACGCAGTAAGCACTCATGGTCTGTTGTCTTGGGGGTGAAGGGTCGAAGAGAGCAGTGGATGAAACAATTCCATCGATCAGGAAAAAATCAGCGAGAGCACACTGACGCCCCCCTTGATGTTGGTCGAAACCATCCGTTGGGGAGCGTAGTAAACGGACTGTTGGATACCATTAATAGGCCGCAAAATCAAGCGAAGGATAGTTGTGGGCAAGGTTGCGGCAATTCGGCCGGGACCAAACCGGAGTTCCCGCAATCAGAGAAAGCGGCTTAAAGGGCCCAGCATCCATTCCAGGAACCGTTCGAATCGATTGCCGCGATCATATTCGGTGAGGGCCACCCTCCGGGATTTTTCCAATTCCTCAGCAAACATCCGGAGGACCTCGGCGCCGAATTCCCGGCTGTCGATAATGACATTGATCTCGTAATTGCGGTGAAAGCTGCGAAAATCGAAATTGGCGGAACCCAGCGTCACCCAGTAGTCGTCGATGAGCATCACCTTGGCATGGAGGATGGTCCCCTGACGCTCGTAGATCTCCACTCCCGCATCCAAGAGCGGCGCCAGATAAGCGCGACTCATCAGCTGGATGGTGGGCACATCGCTGATCGAAGGCACGATCAGCTGCACCTTGACGCCGCGCATGACCGCACGGAGCAGGGAACGAACCACCCGCGGCCCCGGGATAAAATAGGGGGTGACGATCCGGATGGAGTGGATCGCGCCGGTCATCGCCACCCTGAAGGAACTGCGGATCACCGAACGGGTGTGATGCGGGGTTCCGTTGACAATCATAACATCGGCATCGCCGGCAGGGATAGGGACGGCCTGCGGCTCCGGCTGACCCGGATTCCCTGGCCCCCCTTCCTGCTTCCAAGTCGTGAGAAAGAGCCGCTGAAGTTCGACGACCGCAGGGCCATCGAGGCGAAGGCCGACATCGCGCCACCGCAGAAAACTCTCCCCGAAACCCGAATATTCATCACCGACGTTGAGCCCGCCGAGAAAGGCGGTAATCCCGTCGATCACCACCACCTTGCGATGATCGCGGATATCGAGCCAATGCAGCTTGGAGAAAACCGGCTTGTTGAAAGGCAGGCATTGGACCCCGGCGGCCTGCAACCGTTGGAAAAAAGCGGAAGGCGTGTCGTAACAACCGAGGAAATCATAGATCAGCGACACCGCCACCCCTCTGGCGGCTGCATCCATCAGGGCCTGGGCAAAAGTGTTGCCGGTATCGTCAGGTTTGATAATGTAGAACTCAGCGCTGATCGAGGTGGTCGCCAAATGCAGCGCCTGAAAGAGGGCCGGAAAGAAATCGCCGCCATGGCGAAGCAGAGCGACCTTGTTGCCGTGAAAATGGACGACTTCGGGGGTGCGTTGCGATCGGGAGAGCAACCGCAGACTGCTCAAAATCCCTTTTCTTCTTTTTAATCGTGAAAACTTCATCCTGTCCGCCGAGGGTGATTCGGTACAAAGGAACTGAGGGCCATGCTTTTTCTCAAAATCACCTTTTCTGCAATCAATGGGATGGACAACAACCGAAAAATGAAAACATTGGTGCAAGCAACAGTTCCACACCGAACCCAATGTACGTTCCAAAGACATATCTATCCAGTAAAAAGAACAGATTTTACGCTTGGAGGGGAGCACCATGGAAAATGAGCCGCAAAAAAATGAACTGATGAAACGCTTTGAGTTGATCATCGAGGGTAAGGTCGCCCTGCTCGATTATGTGGAACAGGGAGAAAACCTGCTGGTGTTCACCCATACCTTTGTCCCCAATGAATTGCGGGGCCAAAACGTGGCCGCCCGACTGACCAAATGTGCGCTTGACGATGCCCGTCGCCAAGGCAAGAAAGTGGTGCCCCAATGTTCCTATGTCGCCACGTATTTAGAACGAAATAAGGAGTATGCCGACCTGCGGGCCGAGGCAGGACCGCGGTTTTAACAGGGGATTGGCCAAAGAGCGTGCTTGCTTACAGAACGGCTCTTCCCAAAAAAACATCGAGTTTATAGGTGAAACCGGGTACAATTTTAGATTGCGCCGGCGGGAATGACGTCAATTCGTCATTTCCTTCCTTTTTTATAACCCAATCAGGTTGTCCCGCAGGCACACCAAGTTTTTTCGCAAAAAAAAAATTTTCTTATTGAATGTGGTTTTAGAGAACATAAAACACAGCTTTCAACTCAATGAGCACAAGCTCTTGGG
>JAFLKR010000008.1 GCA_019163135.1 Desulfobulbaceae bacterium
GCCAGAAGAAAAGATTTGCAGTTCATTGATTCGTAGTGCTGAGATTAAGGATGAACCGGCAGCCTGAAGCTGACCTGCCGGCAGTTGGTAAAGGTGTTGGGGGTGACTTCAGCTTCGACGCCGTAGACGCTCGCGATGGTTGCCGAGGTTAGAACATCTTCAGTCTTTCCTTGGCAGACCACCTCGCCCTGTTTGAGAAAGATGAGTTCATCGCAGAAAAAAGAGGCCAGGTTAAGGTCGTGCATCACGGCGATTACCTGCATCCCCTGCTGCTCGAAGCGCTGGCGGATGAGCTGCAGGATCTCGAGGCTGTGGTGGATGTCGAGGTTGGAGGTGGCCTCGTCCAGGAGCAGCACCAGAGGCTGTTGGGCCAGGGCCCGAGCCACTGCCACCCGTTGTTTTTCTCCGCCGGAGAGCCGGGTGACCGGCCGATCTGCCAGCGTCGTGATCCCGGTTATGGCCAGGGCCGCATCAACCAGGGCCTGGTCGGCGGCGCTGGGGGCGGCAAAACGGTGGAGGTGCGGATGCAGGCCCATCTCGACTACCTCGCGGACCGAAAAACCGAATCGGACCATGAAGTCCTGGGGCACGAGGGCCAGTTGTTGAGCCAGGTGCTTCTTCGACCAGGATTGGAGCGGTCGACCCAGGAAGGCGATGGTCCCGGCTTGCGGGAGCAGGAGGCCGCTGAGCAGGTCGAGCAGCGTGGTCTTGCCGCTGCCGTTGGGGCCGAGGATGCCGTAACAGCAGCCCCGGCGCAGTTCGAGGCTGACCTTGCGGAGCACGGGGGTGGTGCCGTAGCCGAAGCTGACCCCCTGGAGCGACCAGAGCCGGTCATTGTTGTTTTCAGAAAGCGGTCGCGCCATTGCGTTGCCGTTTTTTGAAGAGAATACAGAAGAAGGGCCCGCCCAGCAGCGCGGTGAGCACGCCGATCGGCACCTCGACCGGCAGCACCGCCCGGGTCAGGGTATCGGCGAACAGCAGCAGGAAACCGCCGGTGAAAAAGGACAGGGGTACCAGTCGCCGATTATCGGGGCCGACCAGGTGACGCAGCATGTGGGGGACGATCAGGCCGACAAAACCGATGATCCCGGAAACCGAGACCGCCATCGCGGTCATCAGGGTGCCGGTGGTCAGCAGGATGGTCCGTAGCCGAACCGTGTGTACCCCGAGCGAGGTCGCGGCTCGGTCGCCGGTGGCCATGATGTTGAGATCGCGACTGTAGAACAGGGCTACCATCGTTCCCAGCAGGGCGGTGGGGGCCAGCAGCAGGATATTCTGCCAGGAGGCCCCGGAGAGGCTGCCCATCAGCCAGAAGATGATGATCCCGACCTGCTCGTCGGCGAGGAATTTGAGAAAACCAATGGCCGCCGACAGGATGGCGGCAACGATCACCCCGGCCAGGATCAGGCTGGTGGAGGAGAGCCGCCGGTCACCCGAGGCCAGAAACAGGACCACCGCCAGCGTCCCGATGGCGCCGCCGAAGGCAAAAATCGGTACCGAGACTCCCGATGGCAGAGTCAAACCGAAGATCTGCAGGACAATCACCAGGGAAGCGCCGAAGGCCGCGCCGGTGGAGATGCCGAGCGTATAACTGTCGGCCAGGGGATTGAGCAGGATGGCCTGGAAAATGGCGCCGCTGACCCCGAGCATGCCGCCGACCAGGACTGCTGCCAGAATTCGGGGCATGCGGACATCGGCGACCACGGTGGCGGCTACCGAATCGATTCCGCCGGGCAGGGGTTGGTGAGTGAGCTTGGCCAAGAGGATGGTGGCGACATCAATGATCGAAACCTTGAGAAAGCCCAGGGTGGCTGCCAGGGCGACCGCACCGAGGAGGATCGCGGTCAGCAGGAGGGTGATGGTGGTTGCGCTTGGGCTTTTTCTGTTGATCAGCAAAGGACAATACCAGCAGCGTCCGCGGCATCGGCGGCATGGTCGACGAAGATGCGGGTCACGGTCGGCTGTTCGCCCAAACCGTTGAGCACCGGGATGACTTCAAACCCTGCGGCAGTCAGGACGGATTGCCAGGAATCCGCTCCCGGCCCGGTCAGGTCGCGGGTAGCGTGGTCGCCGGCCACGATGAGAAAGGGTTTCAACACCACCCGCTGTACCCCCTGGCGGCGCAACTCTTCCAGGACTGAATCGAAGGCGGGAAATCCTTCCACCGTGGCGATCAGGGTGAGCACCTCGGGGTAAACCTGCCGCATGCGGGCGGCGAATTCCAGGTAGAGGCCGCCCGAAGGAAAGAGGTGATTGCCGTGCCCCATGTAGACCAGGGCGGCGTGGTGGCGACGGGCGAGTTCGGCATCGTCGGCCAGGGCTTCGGCGGCGATCCGGATGTCCTCGCCATAGGGATGGGCGAGGCTGTAGGTACCGAGCAGCGGGCGGCCAAGGGCGATTTTTTGAAATGGCTGCCAGCGGGGTTTCAGGGTGCGGATGGAGGCCAATGCCCTGACATAGGCGGCCAGGTCGTGAAATTCTTCAGCTGGGGCAATATGCGTCGGCTGGACCACCAGGGTATGGCAGCCCCGGTCTTGGAGGTTGGCGATGGTGGCCAGGACGCCTTGCACCTGGAGGATATCTTGGGGGATTTGAGGATGTGCGGCCAAGTAGGCTGGATCAGCGGCGCGCTGGTGCCAGATGCGGCGGATCTGGTTGGAGGTGAAGGCAAGTTTGACCGGGGTTTGCGGATAGGTTGCTGCCATGGCGGCTTTGATGGCCATCAGCCCGGTCAGGGCCGGCTCAACCGTGGTCCCGAACATGGCTAGAACTATCGCCTCGGTCTGTTGCACTGTTTCTTCCTCGGTCTGGATCAACAGGATACGCTGGGGAAAACGGTTTGGCAACGCGTCAACTCCTCGGCTTTCCTTGGTTTCAGGCCCGAAATAAAAAAATCCCGGACCAGAAAATCTTGATCCAGGATGTCCCTTGTTTACCGCTGGAGTCTTCGCTCCTCGTCTTTTTTGCCGGAAAGGTCGAGGTATCGCTGTTCAGGCAGGTCTTCTGACTTCCGGATCAATCTCCTTCCGCGCCTTCCCGTTTCCATGCGGTCACAGTGGCGAACATGCGGAATTTGTCCCCGGGTACAGCGGTGGGCCCGTTCCGGATTGAAACCGGATTCCCTTTTCATCCGTGGCGACGGACACCTGAACTTTTATGGGCCCCATCGTACCTGCAGGCGCCGATGAAGTCAAGTTGCAAGTCAAGAAGGGGCGGGGAAAAGCGGCCGAAAGTCAAGGATGAAAGGGCTGGAAAGCGGGGGAAGAGTTTCCTCGAATTCTTGGGCCGTTGGTCGCCGTAGCGGTTAGAATCGGTCCTCGTCGTTCAGGTTACGAGGATCCATTTCCACCAAGGCGGGTAACAGGGTCTTGACCTCGGTCACCGTCCATTCAGGCTGCCCGGAAAGGGTAGCGGCCTCGATCCGGTTCAAGGCCCGGGCGATTTCGTCGTAACTCTTGTGGTTGCGTCGCAGTCGGAGGATCGAGGCGGTGAGCTGTTCCTGGCTAAAGACCTTTTTTCCTGGGGGGGAAGGTGCCGCCGCCATTATTTGGGGCTCCCTGTTAACGGGCTCGACGGCCTGCACGGGATTGGCTTGGGGTATGGGACTCTCCATTTCCCTGAAGGGCTGGCTGGGGGTGGTGATATCGACGTTCATGGGCTTGTATTCCAGCTGCAACCCGACCATCAGGCGCATCAGGTCATCGATCTGGCGGTCGCGGCGTCCCAATTGTTCGCGCATGTCCTCCAGTTGATCGCGGAGCAACTCGATCTGCTCCTTGTAGGCAACCAGAAGTTCAGCCAGGAACCCTTGACCGGCGGACAGATCGGTCAGTCGGCCCTCGCCAGCTTTGGGGCTACTGTCGTTGGATTCTTCGCCATCTCGGGCATAGGTGGCCAGCAACTGCCGACCTTCATTCCATCGTTCCAGATCTGCGTACCGGAATCGCACCTCCTGCTTGCCGGTCACTGGATTGAGAATCAATTTGTACGGCAACCCCCGCTTGCGGTATCGGCTGATTGATTTGGTCGAGACGTTGAGAAAATCAGCCGCCTCTTTCTGGGTTACCGTATATTCGTTGTCACTCATGCCTGTCTCGTTGTTGAATGCTCCGTCACGACCGCTTTTCGCTCAGCAGTTCCCGGCCGGTATTGATGACTCCCTGAAAGAAATTATTGATTTCAGGTTTGTCGACGTTGGTGTTGGTAATGAGCAGACGCAGGGTCAGTTCGCCGTTAACGAAACCGGTGCCGACCAGGCTGGCACCCTGACGGTGCATGCGCTCCCGGAGGTCTCGGTTAAAAGATTCGACGGGGATATCGGCGGGGGGCCGGTACCGGAAACAGATATTAAACGATTCGCGCGGTACAACCATTTCCAGTTCCTCGGCCTGTTGCACCTGTTCTTCGGCATATCGGCACAGATCGAGATAGTGTTCGATCCGTTTGGCCATGCCAGTCTGGCCGTAGAATTTCCAGTCGAGGAACCATTTGAGACTGTCGACCCGGCGGCCGCACTGCAACGACAGGGAGCCAAGATCGCGGACATCGCCGTCTGTCCCGTTTCTGAAAATATAGCTTTCGTCACCGGCACTGCACACCTCCTTGAGAATGGAGGGCCGATCATTGAACAGCAGGACATTGCACATCAGTGCCGTGCCGAGCATCTTGTGGAAATCCAGGGTGAAGGAGTCGGCCTGTTCGAGATGCGGCAGGTACTGCCGGCGGAGGGTATCGCTGAAAACCACAGCCCCGCCCCAGGCACCGTCGACATGCAGCCAGAAATTGTAGCGTTCGCGCAGGGCCAGCAGCGGTTGCAGTTGGTCATAGGCACCCCGGACGGTGGTCCCGGCAGTGGCCCCGACAAAGAATGGTACCCCGCCGGCCTCGACAATTTCAGTCAGCCGTTGTTCCAAGGCCGGCAGACTCATGCGGCCGTGGTCATCGACCGGAACCTTGATGAGGTGTGTTGTGCCCAGTCCAATGATGTTGGCGGCCCGATCCATGGAATAGTGGGCGTCGGCGTTGACGAACCCGAACAACTCCGGCTGGCGGAACAGGCCGTTTTGTTTAATCTCCGGGTTGATCAGGTTGCGGGCGGCCATCATCGCGATCATGTTGGCGTTGCTCGAGCCGGTGGTCATCTGGCCGGTGCCGTTTTTGAAATCGACCAGGTCGAGCATGGTCCGCAGCATGTACTTTTCCATGAGGGTCGATACGGGAGCGGTCTCATAGGTACAGGCGGAGGTGTTGGTGATGGCGGCGATCATCTCGCCGATCACCGAGGGGAGATTGGCTCCGGCCCACATGCGATTGAGGTAGCTTGGGTGGCTGGTTTTAACGGCATGAGCCAGATACTTTTCCACCCAGGAAAAAAGTTGCTCCCAGTCTTCGGTTCCTCGGCCGCCGTCGAGATCCAGCAACCGCTGGAGATCGCCGGGATCGTGATATTCGACAAAACGGCCGGAATCCCGATCACGGTAATAGCGGGTGATGATCTGCAGCAGCCGTTCGAAGATTATTTCCTGCTCCATACTTCTGTGCATGCTCCCTGAGGTCAATGAAAAACCAATACAAAAACGAGGCAGTAAAGCTTTTGGGCAGGGCTGTGGCCTGCCTGGTGGCACCGTATCAATTCTTTCCGTTTTTGCAAGGAGGTTTTTCTCGAATTGCGCCAAGGGAGGTGAAACCGCCGGTTCGGCGGGCTCGGCCATGGAGGATACCCACGCACCATCGCCTTGATGATCCCAAAGTCCCACAAAAACGTTTGATCTATACTACAGGGACGACGGATAATCGAACAGAAAGTAGTGGGCACCGGGCAAGAAAGGCGGCGGGGAGATGTCGTAAGTTTTAACTTGCTAAAAATAAAGAAGATTTAAGATGGTTCGATGAGGTTATGGATTTGGCAAACAGGTATTATCGATATAGACCATGCCTTCGAGCAGTAGATGATCAACCCGGGCCTGCAGTTGGACTGTTTCGGGGGCAGGAAACTGATCCGGATAAAAAGCAAAGGTGCCTTCTTGCCAGGAAAGTGCTTCAAAAAAGGCCTCCTTGATCTGGCGAAGCAGGGATTCATCTAAGCCGGAAGGCTCGATAAATCCCTGTTCCAGAACAATCTGGCCAAATCGCCGTTGAAAACGGCCTTGGGCATGCAAACGCAAACATTCCTGTAACTGCACCGGGGTGATCATCTTTGACTCAAGGAGGATTTCCCCGATCTTGCGTTGATGGATTTGTAGCATCCCATAGGTCAATACGCCTTGCATGAAATAAAAATTGCCTATGTTTTCGGGGGTATGGACTTCCAGTTTCCCGGTCAGGGCGGCAAAGTCAAAGAGCTGGAAGATATTGTCCAGCGCAATGGCGGCAATATTTCCCTGCAAGGCAATCGCGACAGGGACCGGAGGCGTTGCCGGTTTTCCGCCGGGTGGTGTGGAGAGCGGTTGACTTTTGGGAGTCAGGTGGCTGAAGGGGCTACGTATTGTCAATGGTAACCTCTTTGTTGCAAAGGAGTTATTTTTGGATGTTGATAGTTGATATCAGTTGCCCATATGGCGTCAGATGTCAAGGATTTAATCAGGGCGGCGGAATATCATAGCCGCCCTGATTACCCCCCAAAGTCTCCTTGACCGGGCGCTGTCGGTGACTCCGGTCTAGATTTTAGTGATTCCCAGCGGAGCGCGGGTCAGGACCTGGACGCCGTCCGCGGTCAGGGCGTACGTGTTCTCAATGCCCACCGCCCCCTCCGGGAAGACGAATTTGGGCTCCAGGGCAAAGGTCATGCCAATGGCCAGGGGCATCTTCACGCCCTTGGCGAAAATCGGGTATTCATCAAGTTCCAAGCCGACGCCGTGGCCAATGAAGCGAACCCCGTCGCTGCCCATCCCCATGAAATGGTCCTGCAGTCCCATCTGCTCGGCCAGTTCCGCCGATTTGAGGTAGATGTCCTCGCAGATCACCCCCGGTTTGATCATCGCGGCGATGGCCTCGAGGATTTTTAAGGAGGCGGCATGGGCCTGTTGCAACCGTTCGGAGACCTCGCCGATCACGAACATCCGGGCTCCGTCGGCGGTGTAGCCGTTGACCACGCAGGTATAGTCGATATAGATGATTTCGCCAGGATCGATGATTTTCCAGCCTGCACCGTGGGGATTGTTGGCCGGGGTCAGGCCACTGCCGCTCACCGGGCCGTCAAAGTAGGAGGGCACTGCGCCGCTAGCGCCGGCGGTGACGTTGCCGAGAAAAAAATCCTGATTGAAGGCGCGCATCTTGCTGCAACCGCCGTAGCCGCGCCGCCGCATGCCGGCCTCGAACAGGCTGGCCAGTTCGATCTCAGTCATGCCGACGCGGACCATGGCCGGCACATCGGCAAAGACCTTGTCGAGGACGGCGCAAGCCCCCTGAAGCAGGTCGATTTCATACGCCGACTTGATCATCCGAATCTTCTTGAGCGGGTCGGAGATGTCGGTCAGCTTGGAATCCTTGAAGATTTTCTGATAGAACTGCCAGGTGTTATAGGGGATGACATCCAGTTCCAGACCGAGGGTTGCGAGGTCGAATCCCTTCTCTTTGAGGATTTCGGGGATCATCTTCAGGCTTTTGACTTCCAAGATCTGTTCGATCGGCGATTCCTGGAGGGCACGGCTGTAGCTTTTGCGGACCATGAGAATGGGCTTGCCGGACCGGGGAATGAAGAGATGACAGCTTTGCGAGGTGCCGCTGAGATAGAACAGGTTGGTATGGTGGACAATCAGGGCGCCGTCTAATCCCAATTGGGCAATGATTTCCTGGAAGGCCTGAATGCGGGCGTCAACTTCACTTTTCGGCGTGTAGAGCATGTGCGTCATGGATCGTTCCCCTGTGGATAAGTTCGAAACAACGTACTGGTTTAATTGCAAAGATGTGGGGCACGGTATTCAAGAAAAAAGCATCTGTCAATGGTAAGTCAGGGGGGCTTGGGGCTCGGTCGACTCGCAGGTGGGATGGTGTTTTGGGCTAACCCCTTTGGATCAATCCCATAATCGCATAGACCAGGAGCGCGGCGGCAAAAGAGGAGCCATGGTCGTCCTCGGTGGGGGCGAGTTCGACCACATCGAAACCGACGACCCGGCGGCCCTTGAGGGCCCGTTCCAGGAACAACAGGGCCTGGTGCCAGGTGGCGCCGCCCGGCACCGGGGTGCCGGTGGCGCGGATCACCGAGGGATCGAGGCCGTCGACATCAAAGGTCAAGTAGACGGTGCGGGGGAACTCGGGCGGCAGGGGCGCAAGCGGTATCCCCTGGGCAAAAAGCTCGGCCCCGTCCAGGTGCCAGATGGCCGGGTGGGCTTTGCGGAAAAGGAATTCGTCTCGCGACAGGGCGCGGATGCCGAATTGAAAGAGCGGCATGCCGAGATCATCCACCGCTCGCCGGGCCACGCAGGCATGGCTGTAGGGGGTGCCTTCGTAGTGATCGCGGAGGTCGCCGTGGGCATCGATCTGAATCAGGCCGACCGGTTCCTCGCACTGTTCGGCCACTGCCTGCAGAGCCCCCACGGTCACGGTATGCTCGCCGCCGAGCACCACCGGGATTTTGCCGGCAGCCAGGACCTCGGCCGCGGCGGCTTTAATCCGTGCCAGCACCGTTGCCGCCGATCCACGGCAGTCGACAAAGGGGCGGGTGTGGATGCCCAACGCAAGCGGGCAGGAGCGGCCATCCCAGTCTTCCAACTGCTGTGAAGCGTGGAGGATGGCCTCAGGCCCCCCGGCAGCGCCGCCGACGTAGGAAACCGTCTGTTCCATGGGTGCCGGGATGATGTGGAAGGTGCTTTCAAGAGCGGCGCGGCGCTCGCATTCGGAGGCGAGAAAATCGGGGATGGTCGTCATGGCGGTTCAGGAAAGTCGGGATTTGAAATCTTCGTAGCCAAACTGTCGAACCTGAATCAGGTCATCGGTATCAGGTCGGTAGAGAACAATCGTCGGCAACTGCACTCCGTTGAAGGTGTTGGTCTTGACCATGGTGTAGATGGCCATGTCGGTGAATACCAGTCGATCCCCCGGAGTAAGCGGTGCATCAAAGGAGTACTCCCCGGCGACATCGCCCGCCAGACAGGAAAGCCCGCCGATCCGGCAAGTGAAGGGTTTTTCGCCGGGCAGGCCGGAGTCGATGATATGCGGCCGGTAGGGCATCTCCAGGACATCAGGCATGTGAGCGGGCACTGAGGCATCGATGATCGCCACCGGCATGTCGGCCTGGACCACATCGAGCACGGTGGCCACCAGATAGCCGCAGTTGAGAGCCACCGCCTCGCCCGGTTCCAGGTAAACCTTGGTTCCCCAGCGGGACTGAAAACGGTTGATAATCGCGACCAGGAGGTCGAGGTTGTAGGCCTCGCGGGTAATATGATGGCCGCCGCCGAAATTGACGTAGGCCATTCGCGGCAGGACCTCGCTAAACGAGCGCTCGACCGCGGCCACGGTGCGCTCCAGGCAGTCGGCATCCTGCTCGCAGAGATTGTGCCAGTGCAGGCCAGTGATGCCCTCGAGTTGGTCCGGCCGGAAATCGGCCCGTCGGATGCCCAGCCTGGAACCTGGCGCGCAGGGATCGTAAATTGGGGTGGCGCCTTCCGAATGCTCGGGATTGATCCGCAGGCCGAATTCGAGCGTCCGACCCGCTGCCGTTGCGGTTTGTTCGGCCAGAGCGCGGAACCGCTCCAGTTGGTCGAAGGAATTAAACACCAGGTGATCGCTGGTCACTGCCAGTTGCTCGATATCGGCAGCCGAATAGGCGGCGGCAAAGCTGTGGACCTCGCGGTTGAATTCCTCGCGCCCCAGCCGGGCCTCGTGGGGCGAACTGGCGCAGACCCCGTCGAGAATCTCGCGCAGCAGGGGAAAGACCCGGAACATGGCAAAGCACTTGAGCGCCAGCAGGATACGGCAGCCGGTTCGGGCTTTGACCCGTCCGAGGATCGCCAGATTGTCGCTGAGTAACCCCTCGTCGACCACAAAGGCAGGCGTCGTTACCCGCGCCGGATCAAACCGGCAGGCCAAACGACCGTTGAATCGGCCGTCGGTCACTGTTCGACCACCTGCCAGGGGAGGCCGTAACGGTTGAGGGCGTCCATGAAGGGATCGGGATCGAATTCTTCCATGTTCCAGACGCCGGTCCGTTTCCAGGCACCGGTGAGCATCATCATCGCCCCGATCATCGCCGGCACGCCGGTGGTGTAGGAGATGGCCTGGGAGCCGACCTCGCGGTAGGCTTCCTCGTGGCTGCAGATATTGTAGATATAGAGTTGTTTTTCTTTGCCATCCTTGATCCCCTTGAAGACGCAGCCGATGCAGGTGCGGCCGTGGGTCAGGGGACCGAGCGAGGCGGGCTCGGGCAGCACCGCCTTGAGGAACTTGAGCGGCACAATTTGGGCGCCGTTGTACTCCACCGGGTCGATCCGGGTCATGCCGACGTTCTCCAGCACCCGCAGGTGGGTGAGGTACGGGTCGGAAAAGGTCATCCAGAATCGGGCCCGTTTCAAGCCGTTAAGGTTCTGTACCAGCGATTCCAGCTCCTCGTGGTACATCAGGAAACATTTTTTGGGGCCAATGCCCTCGGGAAAGTCGTAGTTCATCGACCAGGAGAGCGGATCGGTCTCCACCCACTCACCGTGCTCCCAGTAGCGGCCGCGCTGGGTGATCTCACGGATGTTGATCTCGGGATTGAAGTTGGTGGCAAAGGCTTGACCGTGGTCGCCGGCATTGCAGTCGATGATGTCCAGTTGGTGGATTTCATCGAAGTGATGCTTTTGGGCCCAGGCACAGAAGACGTTAGTGACCCCGGGGTCGAATCCGCTGCCGAGCAGGGCCATGAGATTTTGTTTCGCAAAGCGCTCTTTATAGGCCCACTGCCATTTGTATTCGAATTTAGCCAGTTCAGGCGGCTCGTAGTTAGCGGTGTCGAGGTAATCGACCCCGGCTTCCAGGCAGGCATCCATCAGCGGCAGGTCCTGGTAGGGCAGGGCGACGTTGAGCACCAAGTCCGGCTTGATCCGCCGAATCAGGGCCACGGTCTGGGCGACATCGTCGGCGTCGATTTGTTCCACGGCGACGGCAACCCCGGTCCGCTCCTTGACTGAAGCGGCAATGGCCTCGCATTTGGCGACGGTCCGGCTGGCCAGGGTGATGGACGAAAACACTTCGCACGCCTGGGCGCATTTATGGGTGACGACACTGCCGACGCCGCCGGCGCCGATGATAAGGACATGGGCCATTTTGTTCTCCTTGGGAGCTTGTTCGGATTGCCCCGGTTAATGATATAGCAAGTGAATAGTCTGTAAGTGATTCAGAGGAAAAGGCCACGTAGGTGGCCCAGGTATCCCTTCCCCCTTAGGTCGTCACTGATGCGGCTAACCGTCGCAACAATCAGCCGAACCGCAACCCTTATCGCTCAAAATACGTATAGCCCCGCAGTCCCGCCTCATACGCCTCGACAATTTCCCGCCGTTCCTGGGCGGTGATCCGGCCGGAGCGCACCGCCTGTTCCGCAGTCTCGCGGAAGCGGACAAAGAGCCTTTTGGGATCGTACTGGACGTAACTCAGCACCTCGGCCACCGTATCCCCTTCCTGTTCGCTGACGAATTCATACTCGCCGTTATGCTGGATGCGAATGGTGACCACATTGGTGTCGCCCAGGAGGTTGTGGAGGTCGCCCAGGGTTTCCTGGTAGGCGCCGACCAGGAAGGCGCCGAGGAAGTATTCCTCGTAGGGCTTGAGCTCGTGCAGGGGCAGGTAGTGCTTCACCCCCCGCTTGTCGATGAACTGGTCGATTTTGCCGTCGCAGTCGCAGGTGATGTCGGCAAGGATGCCCTTGCGGTGGGGTTCCTCGTCGAGACGGTGGATCGGCATGATCGGAAACAGCTGGCCGATGGCCCAGGCGTCGGGCAGGCTTTGAAACACACTGAAATTGCAGTAATAAAAATCCGACAGCACCCGATCGAGGTCGGTGAGTTCGGTGCTGGGGTTTTTCAGTTCCTTGGAGAGTCGGCTGATTTCGTTGATCGTGGTCCAGAACAGTTGCTCGGCCAAGGAGCGTTCGCGCAGGCTGATCTGACCGTTCTGAAAAAGCCGCCGGGTTTCGTCGCGGTAGAAGATGGCGTCGTTGAACACCTCCTGGATGTTGCGTACAGTCAGGTCTTTCAGCGCCTGATACATGTATTCGAGCTGGGGCGGACAGCCCTCAGGCAGTTGCTCCGGCAGGGGGTTGGCCTGAAATTGGGTGACATCCAGGATGTTGAACAGCAGGATCGAATAGTAGGCGACCAGGGCCCGGCCCGATTCGGTAATGATGATCGGATGGGGAATGTTCTCAGCTTCGAGCGAGGTCATCACCGCCTCAATGATGTCGGTGCAGTATTCCTTGAGGGTGTAATTGCGGCTGGAGAGAAAATTGGATTGGGAGCCGTCGTAATCTACCGCCAGGCCGCCACCGAGATCGAGGTATGCGACTTGGGCGCCTTCCTTTACCAGGCCGGCATAGACCCGGCATGCCTCGTTGACTGCGGTCCGGATCTCGCGGATGTTGGAGATCTGGGAACCCAGGTGGTAGTGGACCAGCTTGAGGCAGTCGAGCATGCCCGCTTCGGTGAGCAGGTCCACGGCCTGGATGACCTGGCTGGTGTTGAGGCCGAAGATCGAGCGCTCGCCGCCGGATTCCGACCAGTGGCCGCCGGCTTGGGCCGAGAGCTTGATCCGGATGCCGAGGATGGGTTTGGCATTAAGCGCCTTGGAGCGTTCGATGATCAGCGGCAGCTCGTCGGGCATTTCCACCACCAGAATGCAGTTGAAGCCGATCTTGGTGGCATGGAGGCCGAGATCGATGAACTCCTCATCCTTGTAGCCGTTGCAGATCAGCACCGCCTTCTTGTCGCGCATCATCCCCATGGCGGCGATCAGTTCCGCCTTGGAGCCGGCTTCCAGGCCATGATGGTAGCGACTGCCGAATTGGGTGATCTTTTCCACCACCTGCTTCTGCTGGTTGACCTTGATTGGGTAGGCGCCCATGAAGGTGCCGGTGTAGCCCAACTCTTCCATGGCGGAACGGAAGGTCTCGTTGAGGCTGGTGATCTGGGCATCAAGGATGTTTTCGATGCGCAGCAGCACCGGCATGTCGAAGCCGCGTTCCCGGATGCCGCTGGAAATGGCGGCAATGCTCACCGCCCGGTCGGCGGCGCCGGGTTCGGGCATGACCATCATGTCGCCGTTCTCGGCCACAAAAAAATAGCCGCCGCCCCATTCGGTCACCCCGTAGAGATCCGACGATTTGTTAATGTTCCAACGTTCCATGGTGTAGTTCAACGATACTCCTCCTTCAGAGTAAAACTCATCCTTTTATAATAAACCCAGAGGCCCGGCGTCAAGGCCACCGGTGGGTTCTATCTGAATCCTAATAATGCGGCGTCCTTCAGGACAGCAACCGAATTTCCTTTTCCTTGCCCCTGTCCATCGGCTGATGGAGGGTGATGGTCCGACCGGCGGCGACCGCCTCCTGGTAGGCGCCGCGGTAGATGGAGCCGCCCTGACGCCGCATCCGCCGCAGCCGGGGATAGCGGGTGGCGACGAAATCATCGAGTTGCTCTGCCTCTTTGAGGAGCTGTTGCGCTTCCCTGATAACCAAGGCAATCCTGGCGGGCGAACATTCTTCGCTCGTCGGTGCGCTGCTGGCGGTGCGGGAGCGTACAAGGGTTTCCCGGAAACCGGCGAGCAGACCGAGGTAGTAGCTCTTTTTGGCGATGCGGCCGTTGCCGCCGAAACCGGCCCGGTTCTTCTGCCACAGGGTCTGCAGCCGGTTTTCGAGGAAATGGTAGCAGTGTTCGGCAATGGCCACCTGTTCCTCGCGGCCCAGCAGCTCGATGGTCTTGAACGACACATCCTCATGGGGCTGGTAGAGCGAGGAGCAGATCACCCGCACCGCAAAACAGCTCTCCAGGAGGCTGCAGATCGATTTGCGATGCACGGGCAGGGTCTGCTGGCCGGTGTTGATGGTCCGATGTACCAGGCCTTGGTCCTCGGCCAGGGCCGCAAAGTCGAGGCGGTGACGGTCGAGGAGTTCACCGGCCCGCTGCACGGCCAGCGCCGCCTCATGCTCGTTGTCCGAGCTGCCCAGAGCCAGCAGTTTTCGGACCTTGTCGATGATTTGCCGACCCTGCTCGGTGGCCTCAGAAGCTGCGGGCATGGTATCAATTTCTTCCGCCAGATCCGCCGAGGCCCGGTGAAAAGGGGCATCGAGGCCCAGGAGGGTGCAGGCCTGGCGAAAGAGCGGGCCGTGTCCGGCATCCTCCCGGTGGTAGAGCTCGCTGCAGATTTGATGGGCCATCTCATGTTTGAGCACCTGCAGGGTCAGATTCCAGGGATGGGCGGCAATCAGGAAATGGCTGAGGCTCAAGCTCCGGTCCGTGGCCGACCAGTAGCCCAGCCGTTTTTTATCATTGCTGATGGTCAGGATCGGGGGGGCTAGGTGAATCCGGTATTGATAGCAGATGCCGCTGTATTCTCGCACCAGTTGGCAGAGCCAGCTTTCCTGCAGTCGGCTGTTGATTTGCTCCATGGTTCAGTGGTCCTCCATCCGGGTCGGTAATTGCCGCAAAGCCTCAATCCGCGCCAGCACCGGCGGGTGGCTGTGATTGATCCAGACGTTGAGCGGGTGCGGGGTCAGGTTGGAGAGGTTGTTGACGCTCAACTTCTTCAGCCCGCTGATCAGGGCCTCGCCATTATTGCCGCTTTCAGCGGCAAAACGGTCAGCCTGGTACTCGTTGCGCCGGGAAAATGCATGGAAGCCGATACTGATCAAGGTGGAAATGGGAGCGTAAAGAAAGCCGAAAAAGACCAGAGATGCGTACACCGAGAGGTGTTCCATGCCAAAGGCGTCGAACAGCCCCTGGTTGCCGAGAAAAAGCGAGAGGATGAAAAACATGATCCCCATCTGCAGGATGGAGATGATCATCATGCTGAGGATGTGTTTCAGTTTGTAGTGGCCCATCTCATGGGCGAGCACCGCGACAATCTCAGCGGTGTTGAGTTTGTCCATCAGGGTATCGAAAAAGACGATACGGCGGAAACGGCCGAACCCGGTGAAAAAGGCGTTGACCCTGGTCGAGCGTTTGGAGCCGTCCATGGTGTAGATTCCCTGCATGGCAAATTGTTGGGAAGCCGCGTAACGGGTGATGGCCTCCTTGAGTTCGCCTTCGGCCAGCGGGATGAATTTGTTGAACAGCGGCATGATCAGCACTGGGGCAAGAAATTGCACCACCAGAACGAAAACAACCGCGGCGATCCAGCAATAGAGCCAGGCAAGCGAGCCGCAGGTTTCAAAAAACCAGAGGATGGCGCCGAGCAGCGGCCCGCCGAGCAGCACGGTCAGCAGGATGGCTTTGAGGCCATCGAGGATAAAGGTGGTGATGGTGGTGGTATTGAAACCGAACCGTTGTTCGATCACAAAGGTGGCGTACACCGAAAACGGCAGGCCCAGGATTGAGGAGATCAGAGCCAGCATCCCGGTGAAGAGCAAACCGGTAGGGATGGAGGAGAGGCCGAAGCTCCGGGCGGCCTGATCAACCAGATTGAAGCCGCCTGCCAGGATGAAAATCAGGGTCAGGGCCAGGCTCACGGTCGACTGGATCAGAGCAAAGCGGGTGGTCGCCCGGGTGTACTCCTGGGAGCGTCCATACTGCTCCTGATCGTAGACCCCGACGAACTCCGTCGGGAGTTGAGGGGTCAGCGAGCGGAGATTGAGCAGGGCCACCGCCAACTCCAGCAGGTAGCCCAACAGGAGAATTCCCAGTATAAAAACAAGATATCCGTTCATCGCGATCCTAAGAATGTCAGGGTTGTAAAGGGGTTCATTGCCAGCCTGGGTGCTGCTGCAATACAGGAGATCAGCAGGGGGGGCAAGGCAATAGTAGGTCTTGATTTTAAAATGTTGATTTGTTGTATTTTATGGCTCTTGGGTGCTGACCGGTCGGTCCGGGCGATCCCCGTCAGGTGAAGCCAGGGAGTAAGAGCCTTGCTGTTTGACAGTTGCGGTGCCGTGCCGTATAGAAAAGAAAACGGTATCGACAAGCACAGGAGCACATCATGGAACAACACCAGCAATCCTCAGGACTCTCAGGGCTTCAGGTGGTCGGCATCGTGGCGGCAGCCATGCTGCTCACCGTGGTGGCAACCCTGTTGATCGTCAAAATCTGGCTTTTCCCCCAACCGTTTGCGCCGGTCGTGCTCAGCCCGGCGGAAGAACAGCGGTTGGAACAGAAACTGGAGCGGTTCGAGCATTGGGGTACCCGGTCTCCTGCAGTTCGTCCAGCACCCAAAAGGAACGGCCCGGTGGGAGATGATCTTCAACCGGAGGTGTACAGTGAAGCCGGCGCGTCTCGGGAAATCAGGTTGACCGAACGGGAAATCAACAGCATGATCGCCCAGAACACCGATCTGGCCACCAGGATGGCCGTCGATTTTTCCCATGATCTGGTCAGCGTCAAGATGCTCATTCCGATCGATCCCGATTTTCCTATGTTTGGCGGCAAGATTCTCAAGATTAAGGCCGGGGCCGAACTCGCCTTTCGCCAGGGGCAGCCGGTGGTCATTCTGCGCGGTATCTCGGTGATGGGGGTTCCCCTCCCCAATGCCTGGCTGGGCGGGTTGAAAAACATCGACTTGGTCCAAATCTTCGGTACCGATCCCGGATTCTGGCAGGGCTTTGCCGAGGGCGTCGCCGCCATCGAGGTCCGTGACGGCAGCCTGTTGATCGTGCTCAAAGAGTAGCCGGACGCAGGGTTCCGCCCGGCGGATCGTCTGGTCTCTGGCCCTTTATCCCCGGTTTTTCTTCCTCGTCTTTTTGGCTTCCTTGTTTTTGGCCCGTTCGGTTTTTTTCTTGGCCTCCGCCTTGCTCTTGGGGGCGACCGGGGGCGGCGCGGTGTATTCCTGCTGATTAAACTCCGCAAACCAGGAGATGTAGTTGTGGATATCGGCGGGCATCCGGGACGTTACCCAGGTTCGCAGCGATTCCATGGCCGTATCCCGGTCCCGTTCGGCCGCGATCTCCACATCTTTCAGGGCGATAAATCCTTTGCTGATAATGCCGTCGTCATAGGCTTTTCGAATGA
>JAFLKR010000206.1 GCA_019163135.1 Desulfobulbaceae bacterium
ACCAGTAGTTTCCGAAATAGTCGAGTGGCAAGAAGTAATATCCAATAATAACGAACAAATGCAAAAGGTAGCCACATTCCAAGAATGCTTGGACTCAACAGGTGCAACTGATTGATATGCTTAACTGCACCTTGCCATAACCATGTTATCTGCCCTGTTCGGCTTCGGTGAGCATTCGCTCAATCAGCGACAAGCCCCCGTGCCAGAAACCGGGGTCATTAAGATCGATACCAAACGGGTGCAGCAACGCATAGGGGGAATCGCTGCCCCCGGCCCGCAGCAGTTGGAGGTATCGATCGACAAAACAGGCCCCTTCCTCCAAATAACGGGCATAGAGGGCCAGAACCAGCAACTCGCCAAAGGCATAGGAATAGACATATCCCGGGGTGCCGAGGAAATGAGAGATATAGGCCCACCAAGTCGCATATTCTTGGCTCAGGGTGACCGAATCGCCAAACATCGGCCGTTGGGTGGCCAACCAGAAATCGGCAAGTTGGGCCGCCGAGAGTTCACCCAGCTCCCGCCGCCCCTGATGCATCGCCGCTTCGAAACGATGCATCGCTACCTGCCGGAATACCGTTGCAAAAATTGACTCCAGCTTCTGACAAAGGAAAGCCCTCCGCTCCTCTGGAGTCGAAATCAGGGTCAGCTGCGCCTTGAACACCAGCAGTTCGGCAAAGACCGAGGCGGTCTCGGCCAGCACCAGCGGGGCATCACTGTTGTAAAATCCCTGCTCCGCCGCCAAGACCTGATGCACGCCATGGCCAAGCTCATGGGCCACGGTGGAGATATCCCGAACATTCCCGGTGTAATTGACCAAGATATACGGATGGACCTCGGGGATGCAAGGGTGGGCAAAGGCCCCGCCTCGCTTGCCCTGGAGGATGGGGGCATGAATCCAGTTTTCATCGAAGAACCGCGCGGCGATGGCGGCCATCTCCGGTGAGAACCCGGCAAAGGCATCGAGCACGATCTTCCGGCATTGGTCCCATGGCACCATGGACTCGGCAGCCCCCCGCACCGGGGCGTAACGGTCGTAATCGAACAGTTCTTCGTAGCCGAGCAGTTGTTTTTTGAGACGATAATACCGGTGAACCAAAGGATAGCGGGTGGTAACCGCAGCCACCAGAGTTTCCACGGTCTCATCTTGGAGTTCGTTGGCCAGATTCATGGCGCTGATCCAGGAGGGATAGCGGCGTAACCGGTCATCGATCATCTTTTCCGCGGCCAGGGTATTGAAAATATGAGTCAGGATATGCAGGTTACTGCGCAATCCTTCGGTCAACTCCAGAGCGCCGGTCTTTCTTATTTGCCGATCCGGATGATAGAGATCGCTCAGCACCTCCTCCTCGGTCCGCCCCTCGGGGCCGAACTGCATCTGCCCGAGCAGCTTTTCAAAGAGGAGATTCCAGGCACTCCGCCCCACGGGACGCAGTTCCTGGAGCAGTTCCTCTTCCTTGGTGCTCATCTGATGGGGAGCAAATTGCCGCAGGGTCTGTAGATAATGGCGGTAGTGCTGCAAGACCGGCTGTTGCAGCAGTTGCTCGACCGCCTCGTCGCCTAGCCGGTTCCATTCCAACCGAAAAAAAACGGTCAACCTGCCGACTAAAGCCTCCATCTCCTCAACTTGCTGGAGCAGGGCCGAGGCAGCAGCATCTCCAGTCTGGGTGATAAAATGGAGGAAGGCATAGGTTTCCAGACGGGCCAGGACGACATCAATTGCTTCCAAGCGCTCGACCACCTGATGGATTGCCCCGGCATCCAGATTGGCGACCTGCCCGGCGACCTCGGCCGCCAAAATCTCGGCCAGTTCGCGACAACGGAAGAGGTCCCGCTGAATTTCCGGACTCTCCGCTGAAGGGTAGAGCGATTGCAAATTCCAGAGGACCGATGCGGTTCCGAGAAGTGGATTGGTGTCTGTGGCCATGAATGTTTTTAATATTTTAGAATGAGCTGATGGGCGCGGCTGTAGGGTGCCGTTGAGCCGCGATAATCAACAGGGCGGTTCCTGTTTAACTTGGGTCGGGTACCCTGGTGGAGACGAGCACGAACAATCGAAGCAGCCACTCGATTCAAAGCGATAACTTTTGAAGGTTCAACAGCAATTGCACTGTTGCAAAAGACAAACACATTTCCGGAATGAAAAACCGGTAAACGTCAAAGGAAAAAACGACGACCTCTCTTTTGCCGATTAGCGCCCAACGCGAATCCTGTTCACCATCCTGCCGTACCGATTCAGGCTTGGGCCAGCAGGCCGGCAATGAAAGGGCCGACCGCCGCAGGACCTTGGGCATCGACCAGTTTGATGGTGGCGGTGCCGATCACCGCCATGTCGGCCATCCCGGTTAGTAACGCCACATCCGCAAGGGCGCTGATCCCGAAACCGACCGCCAGCGGCAGATCGGTAGCCCGACGGCAGCGGGCCAGGTACTGCTCAAGATCACCATCAAAAGCCGTCTGCTGGCCGGTGACGCCACGACGGGCGACGCAATAAATAAACCCAGCCCCTTGGGACGCCACGGTACGCAAACGCGCATCGGTGGAGGTCGGCGTGAAAAAGAGAATGGGCGCGAGTCCCAGATTTTTGCTCCGCTCAAGATAGGTCTGCCCTTCCTCGGGCGGCAGGTCAGGAACGATGGTGCCGCAAAAACCGATATCGCGGGTTCGCTGGAGAAACGCTTCTTCGCCGTATTTAAAGACGATATTGTAGTAGGTCATGAAAAGAAAGCGGATCATGGGAAAGGCGGCCGCCATCTCCTGGCCGAAACGGAAACATTCTTCCACCGCAATCCCGCTATCCAGACTCTGCTGGCTAGCCTTGAGGATCACCGGGCCATCGGCAATCGGTTCGGAAAAAGGGATCTGCAATTCGATACAGTCCACCCCGTTCTCTGCCATCTGGCGAATCACTTCGCGATTGACCGTAAAGGAGGGATAGCCTAGCACCAAGTGCGTCATCAGCAGGATGGGTTTAGTTTTTAAACGTTGTTGTAATTCTTTTTTCAGATCCATGATCACATCACACCTTTTTGCAAAAACCGCTCCCCTAACCAGAAAGGGACGGATAGCCTTATTTATCTGTATTCTTCCGCCCGCTTGACGATGAAGGCCTTCCAGGAAGGGTCGTCAAAGGCGTGGGCAATGGTAAAAATGTCTTTGTCCCCCCGGCCGGACATGTTGATGATGATGGCCTGATCCTTTGACATGGCCGGAGCCTCTTTGAAGGCCTGGACAAAGGCGTGGGCTGACTCCATGGCCGGGATGAGTCCTTCGGTGCGCATGGCCAGGCTCAAGGCCTCAATGACCTCGCGGTCGGTGGCGGCGGCAAAACGGACCCGGCCTTTCTCACCCAGATCGCTCAAGATCGGAGAGATGCCAACATAGTCGAGCCCGGCAGCAATGGAGTGGGTGTCGCGCATCTGCCCTTCCGGGCTTTGGAGAAACAAGGTCTTGTAGCCTTGGGCTACCCCGGCGGATGCGCCGCTGCCCTCGACCATGCGGGAAGCGTGTTTGCCGGTGGCAATCCCCAGACCACCCGCCTCCACCCCGACCAATTCCACCCCCGGCTCCTCGAGAAATCCCTGGAAAATACCCATGGCATTGGAACCGCCGCCAACGCAGGCAAAGACCCGATCCGGCATCCGGCCGTGCTGCGCCAGAATCTGGCGTCGGGCCTCGATGCCGATGATCGACTGAAACCAGGCGACCATCTCCGGAAAAGGGTGCGGCCCGCAGACCGTGCCGATCACATAGTGGGTATCATCCATGGAGGTCACCCAGTCGCGGAAAGCCTCGTTCATGGCGTCCTTGAGGGTGCGGGAGCCGTCGGTGACCGGGACCACGGTAGCGCCGAGCTTCTCCATCCAAAAGACATTCGGCCGCTGCCGGGCCACATCTTCCTCGCCCATGTAGATGGTGCAGGCAAACCCGAAACGGGCGGCCATGGTGGCGGTGGCGACACCGTGCTGGCCGGCCCCGGTCTCGGCAATCACCCGCTTCTTGCCCATACGCCTGACCAGCAAACCCTGCCCCATGACATTATTAGCCTTGTGGGCGCCGGTATGATTGAGGTCCTCGCGCTTGATATAAATCTTGGCGCCCCCGAAGTGCCGGGTCAGATTTTCAGCATAGGTCAGCGGAGTCGGACGACAGGAATAATTGCCCATGAGATCGACGTATTCCTGCCAGAAAGAGGCATCCGCCCTGGCGGTTTCATAGGCCTTATTCAAGGCGTCAAAGGTTGCTTGCAGCACTTCCGGGATGAAAGCTCCGCCCCACTGTCCGTAATATCCCTTCTTCATGGTCCGTTCTATCCATTTATTTAATCAAATACGCCCGACGCACCCCGAGCGATAGCAGCCCCACCCGATAAAGATCAGGAGGATTATTTCAGTTGTTGTAGCACGTCGGTGTGCATTCTTCAGCGCTTTTTTAGAAAATTGGGTGGAAAAATGGCGGTTATCGCAACTGCTGGCGGCAGGCGATAGCGAAATCCTCGGGATAGTGACCGAGAATAAAACGGCCCTGGGCCTCGCTGAAGGCCCCCATCGACCAAGGCAGCTTGGGGAGAAAAGCATAGAGGAGACGCTGGCCGTTGGCCACCCCGAGTCGCTTGGGATATTCAATCGAGGTCACCATGGTGGCTCCCAGCCCGGCGAGGATCTGTTGCGCCTTGAGAATGCCGATATCCAGCGAACGCCGAACCATTGCATCCGCCTCGACCACGTTGCCTACCGGGCCATTGGAATTGTCCGCGATTACCATCAACTGGATCTCCCATTGGGAGACCTGGGCCTTGGGGATAAACAAGATAACGTTCTGGTCCTGCCAGACCACCAGTGACCGCTCGCCCTCCGCACCGTCGGTACGGATGTTGTTAGTCAGAGCTTTAAGATAATCAACAAAGAAATCGGAATGATAGTCGTGTGCATAGCGCTCGATCACATCGGCAACCAGATCACCGCAACAATAGCTGAAATTTTGGCCGCCACCGGTATCGTCGACCCATTGCGGGGCCATAGCATATTGCTGATGGATCATTTGGTGCGAGGCATGCAACCGGTAACCGGACCCAGAGAAATCATAACCGAAATTCCAGCCCCATAGGGTGGCGAGTGCCTCTACGTGGTGCTTGGTAGCCATCGTTGCCAGAATGTTCAGACGAAGTGTCTCCAATTCCTCCAAAGTGAGACCGCGTCGTCGAATGGACGGGGCCACCCCCAGTTTTCCAGCTACCGTTATAAAAATACGCTGATAGTAGAGATGCCGCAGCCCCTCCATATCTTGTTGGGTAAGATCGGCGATCCGGTAACGGATGCTCGTATGGGCAAAATTGGCGGCATAGTGGCCCCAGGGGATATATGAATTACTGCGCAGGTATTCAAAGACCTCGGTGGCGCCAATGTGGAAATCGCCTACGATCTCGCTGGTGCCTTGTACGCCGGGACGAAGCACCATGAGCTGTTTATAAAGATCTGGTAGATGGGGGTTATTGGCAATGGTCTCGAAGAGTTCAAAGTCATCGATTTCCGCATGCTTACGTCCATTTTTCTCGATGTACTGCAGCCCGACGGCAACACCGTCTTCAGAACAGACCATCCGGCAGCAGGATTGCGCCAGCCAGACCAGTTCCTCGGGATCGGTGGAGGTAGCCGCCAGAGCATACCGCAGAGGCAGCGGCAGGTGGGTGACGATCGACTTGATCGCACTGACCGGACAATGTGCACCTAACATCGTCCGTAATGAGACGGGAACAGGAGCATGAATCTTGATCAGCGCCGGATCGACCGCCCTGGCAGCAGACCACCCGGAATCGATGTAGGTGCAACCGCGAAAGGGCAAGGGGTTAAGAATTTCGTAAATGGGTTGCGCTTGCTCTACCCCGATATCACCATGAGGAAAATTTTCAGCATTGTCCACCGGAGTTTGGTCGGACAAAAACCCGAGATGGCAGAAATGGTCCTGCTCGCGCAGGTTGGGTACCCGGTAGGATGGGTCATGCCTGCCAACTCGGAAACGGCCCTCAGGGGTTATCGATGTCTGTAACATAAGCAATTTTCTCCAAAATAATGCTGGTCCAAGTCTCCCGGGTAGTTTCTTGATGATGATCGCCAGGAAGCACTTGTGCCCTTATTTTTTTTCGCGCATAATATATTTAATATCGAGACAAAATTATTTAGCATTTGGATAGTTTTCAGTAATTGGTTTCAGGAGTGTTTCATGGGTTTCCCCAAAATCGGCTTCCGTATCTGCGAGACCAGACATTGCCCGCTCTTTAGTTATGGTGACCTCTTACAGATTTCAGGAATCGCCATCTGCATGGAAAATAACGGTGAACACTCTTTCATCAACACCACAGTGGTACATTCACCGCCGCATCGAGGCAACTGTAAGATTCTCAATGGAGATCTTACTAAAATTATCATTGAATACGAACGCGCCGACCAGATTCCAGATTGTATGATCTCCTGCAGTGGGTGCACCGGTTCCATTCGACTGGAACACTTCCGCCCCCAACGCGCCGAAACTGAACATGATGGCACCACCAATCAGATCGGCAGCATGCTCCACTTGTTGAGCGAGTTCTCATTTTTCCGCAATATCGATCAAAATAACCTCAACAGCGTTATAAAGTATTTCAGCCTGCGTGAATACAAGCGTAACGAAATCATACTGCGCAAAGGCGATCCCGGCGGTTTTTTTTATATCGTTGTTTCGGGGCAAGTCGAAATTCTCAATGAAGCCGGCATTTCAATCTCCAGCCTTAAACAAGGTGAAGTTTTTGGAGAAATGAGCCTTATTTGCGAAGAAAATGTTGGGGCTACGGTACAGGTAGGGGATGATTGCCAACTTTTGTATATCGGCCACAAGCATTTCAAAGCAATCCTGCAAAAATACCCGAACCTACAGATGTATTTCACGCGTCTACTCGCCAAACGGTTAACGGACTCAAACAAAATTCGTTCTGATGACTATGCCTCGGGGATGATCGGTAAACTGGAGGAAATCCCACCGGAAGCGCTTTTTCAAACCTTGAACCTGAATCATAAAACCGGAATTTTAACCATCACGCAATTGCAAAAAGGCACGGCGCGTTTTTCTTTGCGGCAAGGCGCGTTAATTAAGGCAAGCTATGCCGGCATCAAGGGAGAATCAGCCTTTTATGAGGTGCTCCGCGAGAAAAGCGGCAGGTTTAAATTCACTCCTGGCCTGCCGCCAGAAGATTTTGATGTTCCCGAGATCGGGTATTTCATGAAACTCCTGATGGAAGGATTGCAGCGTATCGACGAGCGTCCTACCCCCAAACTTCCCTGAGATAATCCTTATGAGATAAATCCATAGCAAACAAAATCTCTGCAAACTGTTGTATCGCCAATAAAAAAATGATTTTCTCACTTTATTCCGAAAAGTTAGCGAAGATCGTTGCCAGTAAAACCAAACAACTTGGTCGTTTTTGTTTCCCTGAAGTCTGCCTCCTTTTCCCGCAAGATAACTCCTACAATCATCAAGTGATAAACCTATATTTTCTTAGTACTAAAAATTTGCCAAACACACTTCGCACAAATCAACTATGCAAACTGCGTTCAAAAACCGTAATGATTAGACGAGGCCACACTACCCAGATACTGCCACCCAACAAAGACGTACTAATGCCGCTAGTTTAAACACGGCGTTCCAACCAGCTTTTCCTCCACTAAATAACAATACGCACATTACGCACACGGTAATAAACCGCCTTAAAACTACCTTTGAAAAACAACCGTTTTGTAAAGAGTTTTTTTTCTTGACAGGAGCGAGGACAGACTGTTAATGAATCACCGTTCAGTTTTGAAAAAGGCTTAAAACTGCTCATTGTTTTACACTTGTATCAACTTTTTTTATCCCTCAACTCTCATTCAGGAATAGTAATTATGTCGTGGTTCATTCAAACTTGTCGATCATCGTTGGGCAAAAAATACATAATGGCTTTTACTGGGTTTATGCTGGCCGGTTTTTTACTGGTCCACACCATAGGCAACAGTTCAATTTTCTGGGGGAGAAGCGCGTTTAATGCTTATGCGCATCATCTTCACTCGTTAGGCATTTTTGTTCCGATCTTTGAGATCGGGCTTTATTCTATCTTTTTCTTACACGTAATCACCGGCGTCATCCTCTTCCTTGAAAACCGGAAAGCAAGAGGGAGCAAATACGAAGTAGAAAAAAGTGCTGGTGGACGAACTATCGGTTCTAAGACCATGCCCTATACCGGTGTGGCTATCTTCGTTTTCATCCTTATCCACCTTGCTAATTTTCATTTTGTGGAAAAGACTGCTGTAAAAACCATTTCAGATTTTGTTACCGAAGTGTTGAACAATCCCTTCTTTACTCTGATCTATGGAGCGGGAATCTGTCTTCTCTTCGTCCATATAAGCCATGGTTTCTGGTCGTTGCTTCAGACCTTTGGAATCAGCCATCCGAAATACGATTACCCGTTGCGCGTAATTACTTGGGCGCTGGCAGGTATCATGGGCGGGGTCTTTCTTCTGATTACCTTCCTCATGGTTATCTCTCGGAATCAGTTACTCTAATACAGTATAGCTCTACATGAGACGATTGAAGGCTCTCGGCCAAAAGATGCAATCTTTCAAGGGATCCTTCATTAACAAGCCATATTCCCCTTCCACCCACAGCTAAAAGAAAATACTATGCAGCTTGACTCAAAAATACCTGAAGGACCGCTGGCCGAAAAATGGGACAAATGCCGTTTTTCCAACAAACTCGTCAACCCTGCTAACAAACGGAAATACGAGATTATTATCGTAGGCACCGGATTAGCTGGCGCTTCTGCTGCCGCTTCACTAGGAGAGCTAGGTTATAATGTCAAATCCTTTTGCATTCAGGATAGCCCTCGCCGCGCCCACTCCATCGCTGCGCAAGGTGGCATTAATGCTGCCAAAAATTACCAGAATGACGGCGACTCCATCTTCCGCCTATTTTACGACACAATTAAAGGCGGAGACTTCCGTGCACGTGAAGCCAATGTCTATCGTCTCGCACAAGTAGCCAACAACATCATTGATCAATGCGTGGCTCAGGGAGTTCCCTTTGCCCGTGAATACGGCGGTACTTTGGCAAATCGCTCTTTCGGCGGTGCCCAGGTTTCTAGAACTTTTTACGCCAGAGGCCAGACGGGACAGCAGTTGTTGCTCGGTGCCTATACCGCGATGATGCGTCAGGTAGCAGCCGGCAAGGTAAAGATGTATACCCGCCGAGAGATGATGGATCTGGTCGTTGTAGACGGTGTTACCAAAGGTATTATCTGCCGCAACTTGGTGACCGGGGAAATCGAGAAATACTCCGCCCATGCGGTTGTCTTAGCAACCGGCGGCTATGGTAACGTGTATTATCTGTCAACCAACGCGATGGCATCCAACGTTACCGCTGCTTGGCGTGCATACAAACGCGGTGCAGGGTTTGCCAATCCTTGTTTTGTCCAGATTCACCCGACCTGTATCCCGGTCCATGGTGATTTCCAATCAAAACTAACCCTCATGAGCGAGTCCCTCCGTAATGATGGTCGTGTGTGGGTACCGAAAAATGTAGGCGATACCCGGAAGGCCGCTGATATCCCGATGGAAGAACGCGACTACTACTTGGAACGCAAATATCCGTCTTTCGGTAACCTCGTTCCCCGTGACGTAGCTTCCCGTAATGCTAAGGAAGCCTGCGATGAGGGTAAAGGTGTCGGAGAAACAAAATTAGGCGTCTACCTTGATTTCGCTGACTCAATCAAACGGGATGGTCTCGATGTTATCATGAGAAAATATGGAAACCTCTTCCATATGTATCAAAAAATCACCGACAGTGACCCGACCAAAGAACCGATGATGATCTACCCGGCAATCCATTACACCATGGGCGGCCTGTGGGTTGATTATAATTTAATGACCACCATCCCTGGTCTCTATGCAGCTGGCGAGTGTAACTTCTCGGATCATGGTGCTAATCGCCTTGGTGCTTCCGCATTGATGCAAGGTCTGGCCGATGGATATTTCGTTCTGCCCTACACCATCGGAAATTACCTGGCCACCGTACCACCGGTAGCAACCAACACCAACGATCCGGCTTTTGAGGCCGTTGCCAATGAAGTCAAAGAGCAGACCAATAAGTTGCTCAAAAACACCAAGAGTGGTAAAGCCGGCCTGACTGTGGATCATTTCCACCGTGAACTCGGTAAGGTCATGTGGGACAATTGCGGTATGGCCAGAAATAAAGAAGGCCTCGATGTGGCACTGAAAACAATTCCTCAAATTCGGGCCGAGTTCTGGGAGAATGTTACCGTACCTGGCTCTGGTCAGGAGCTGAATCAGTCGCTTGAGCGAGCAGGTCGGGTTGCAGATTTTCTGGAATTCGGTGAACTTTTGGCTCTTGATGCCTTGAGTCGCGAAGAGTCCTGCGGTGGGCATTTCCGTGAAGAGAGTCAGACCGACGAAAATGAAGCCAAACGTGACGATACAAATTTCTGTCATGCTACCGTCTGGGAGTACAAAGGTCAGGGTAGCGCTCCAGCTATGCACAAAGAGCCGCTTGTCTTTGAAAATGTGACGCCTTCACAGCGAAGCTACAAGTAATGCATATCTGTACACATTGTATAAACAGATTCATCACTGAAGTATAAAAATACAACGCAGAAGATAACCACATGGCCTCAAAAACGATTAATATACTAGTTAAAATATGGCGACAGAATGGTCCTCTGGCAAAAGGTGCTTTTGAGGAACATGCTCTCAAGGATATCAGCACAGACAGTTCATTTCTTGAAATGATCGATGTGCTGAATGAATGGCTGACCATTAAAGGTCAGGAACCTATTGCTTTTGATCATGACTGCCGCGAAGGAATCTGCGGTATGTGCGGTGCTGTCGTCGATGGAATCGCTCACGGTCCTGATAAAGAAACAACCCTCTGTCAATTACACATGCGTCGCTTCAAGAACGGTGACACCATTGTTATTGAACCGTTCCGTTCGCAAGGCTTTCCAGTCGTAAAAGACCTGATAGTCGACCGGTCAGCTCTTGATCGAATCATCGCAGCCGGTGGTTACGTTTCGGTGAATACGGGGTCCCCTCAGGATGGTAACAGCATCCTGATTCCCCAACATGTTGCCGAGCAAGCCATGGATGCTGCGGCCTGCATCGGCTGCGGCGCTTGCGCTGCGGCTTGCCCCAATGGCACACCGATGCTCTTTCTCGGCGCCAAGGTTTCCCAATTCGCCTTGTTGCCTCAAGGTCATGCGGAAGCAAAAAAACGAGCTATCGCCATGGTTCTACAAATGGATAAAGATGGCTTCGGCAACTGCAGTAACGAACGTGAATGTGAAAATGTTTGCCCGAAAGGAATTACAATTACCAATATTGCCCGGCTGAATAGAGAATTTCTTAAAGCCTCTTTTACTATCGATCATTGAGATTTCTTCACTGAAGAAACTTTATTTTCAACCTCTCCATCCATAAAAGGCCAACACCGTTAATATCGGTGTTGGCCTTTTAATTTATTACTATACATTCTGACGGATTGTGTTATTTTTTACAGTCCGACTGCTGGCTTCAACCTAAGTCAAACTTTGCGAGTCTACCGGCAGAGTCGGTAGTCTATCTGTTTGTTATTAGTCACAACATATCCCCATCTTCCATCCTTTTTACTGCCCTGCATTGAGTCAGTGCTATTTATAGGCTGTTCCAATATTAACACAATACTGATTTACTATATTCCTTTTCCCAATCTATCTATCTTAAAATACCTCAAGGAAGTAGTCCTGATTTGTTTTTTGGGGACAGCCGATCATTAGTTGAAAGCCAAGTCCCAAGCCAACACCCCTTATTCATGAAATTAGGTTGTTAGCTTGGTGCAATATATGGCGCTATGATTAATTAGCGCCCAAGCCCAAAATAATAGACATGTTAGCACTCAGGATAAAAAACAGGGTCTAATTTCCCAGACACCTGATATATCTTTAACCCGGTAAGAAACAAATACCGGTGAAAAATAGGGCCCATTGTTCTCTTCGTTGCTAAAATAGTTTCTTCAAAGCCCATAGAAACTGTTTCCCAAATTTGATTTTCCTATATGAAGTTATTTCCGCGTTTTAATTATTTTATCGCAATATTCATTTACCTGTTAGTTATTGGGTGGAATGTTTGGTGGACCTTCACATGGCTCTATCACCAAAGATTGCGAGATCTCGCCGAGGAAGGATCATCCCGCCTGGAACTCTATGTCACGTATCTCCAGGGAGTACTGGAAAAATATGAAAACATTCCCGAATTGCTGGCAAATGACCAGGCACTGATAAATTTACTCAATGATCATGACAATCCCGAAAAAATCGATTTTCTTAACAGATACCTGGAAAAAATCAACAATGTCAGTAATGCCTCTGACACCTACCTGATGGATAAGAATGGCCTGACCATTGCTGCCAGCAACTGGAAGGGGGAAAATCCGTTTGTCGGCCAAAACTTCAGTTATCGACCCTATTTTAAAGAAGCCATGGAAGGACGTCTCGGCAGATATTTTGCCTTAGGCACCACTTCAAGTCTAAGAGGCTATTACTTCGCCTATCCTGTTCGCCAGAACGATTCCATTCTTGGCGCTTTGGTCATCAAGATTAATATCGATTCAGTTGAAAATAACTGGGGACGCGAAGATCAGACCTTCATCGTCACTGATTCCAATGGAGTCATTTTTTTATCCACCAACAAAGATTGGCGACTCAGGACCTTAACCCCATTACCAAAAGTACTCTATCAGAGTGTCGTAGAGAGTCGTCGCTATCCTGATGCGTCCCTAGAATCCCTTGATATAGTGCGTGAACAATCTATCGATTCTGGCCATATTATTCGGGTAAAGCTGCCCAAAGACAATACATCAAAAAAATTTCTGCTCCAGAACACGGTTATGCAGCAAGCCGGTTGGACCGTACAAATCTTGACGGATACTAACCGAGTTGAACGATTTGTTTTTTACGTCTTTTTGGTGATTAGTTCGGTTCTTGTCCTGGCGGGCCTGCTGACCCTGGTCTTACGACAACGCCGACAAAGAAAATTGGATTTACGATGTTTTGAAGAACAGGCGCGTAAAGTGTTGCAGCAGGCCAATGAAGAACTCGAATCGCGAGTATCCGAACGCACCAAAGCTCTAACCAAAATGAATAGTCTTTTGCGCAAAGAAATTGATGATCGCAGACGAGCCGAAATCGCCCTGCAAAACACCCGATCTGAATTGGTTCACGCCGCCAAGATGGCTGCTCTCGGCCAAATGTCGGCCGGGATCAATCACGAATTAAATCAACCGCTGGCAGCAATCAGAAGCTATTCGGATAATGGCAAACTGTTTCTCCAAAAGGGTCGACTCGAAGACACCATGTGGAACCTCGAACATATCAGCGAGCTTACCGATAGAATGGCCCAGATTGGCGTACAACTCAAACAGTTTTCACGCAAGACCAGCGGTCAAATGACCACCGTACCTCTCCATGGTGTGATCGATGGGGCTCTGGAAATTCTAGGCCCAATTATTCGCAAATCTGCGGTCAAAATCGATGTGCTGCTGCAGCCGGAAAATATAAAAGTTTGTGCAAATCTGGTCATGTTACAACAGGTTATTGTCAATTTAATCGGCAATGCCCTCCATGCGGTCGAAGGATTACCAATCCAGAAGGTTGGAATACGAGCCTGCCCAAAAGAGGGAAAAATAGCTATCACCGTTGATGATAACGGTACGGGCATCCCCCCTGAACATCTACCGCATATTTTCGAGCCTTTTTTCACCACCAAACAAAGCGGTCAGGGACTTGGGCTTGGCTTGACCATCACCGAACGAATTTTGCATGAAATGAACGGAGAAATCCATGTACTTGAGTCCCAAAATGGGGCCAAATTTCTATTCACCCTTGAAGAAGCATAAGCAGTAGCTATGGAAGTCGGAAAAAAAGTCCTCTTTATCGATGATGAAATCCACATTCGTCAAGCCAACAAACAGACCCTTGAACTCGCAGACCTGGATGTTACCTGCTTTGATTGCGTTGAGAATGCACTGCCTCAACTGACTACCGACTGGCCGGGAGTAGTGATCTGCGATATCCGTCTGCCGCGGATGGATGGTCTGGAATTCCTTTTGCTGGCCCAAAAGATTGACCGGGATCTCCCGGTCATCCTGATCACTGGCCATGGTGATATCTCCATGGCAGTCCAGGCCATGCGTGATGGGGCCTATGACTTTATCGAAAAACCGTATTCGGCCGAACGATTGGTCAAAACCGTACAGCGGGCATTGGAAAAAAGGATGTTAACCCTGGAAAACCGCATTCTCCGCCAGGAACTCGAAGCTCACAGCGCCCCTGGCCCCCGGATTATCGGCAAGACACCGCCTATGGTCCGACTGCGGGCCACAGTTGCCAAAATAGCCGATACCGGTGCCGATATCCTGGTTGTTGGAGAGACCGGCACCGGCAAAGAACTCGTTGCTCGTAGCCTCCACGAACACAGTAAACGGCGCACGAAGAATTTTGTGGCGGTCAACTGCGGGGCGGTTCCCGAAAGCATCATTGAAAGTGAACTCTTTGGGCACGAAGCCGGGGCCTTCACTGATGCCAAAAAAACCCGAATAGGGAAATTTGAACATGCCAACGGCGGCACCTTGCTCCTTGACGAAATTGAGTCCATGCCGCTCAGAACCCAAGTCCATCTGTTGCGGGTCCTGCAGGAGAGGACGCTCGAACGATTGGGCTCCAACAAATTGATTTCACTAAATATCAGGGTTATCGCCGCCTCAAAGACAGATCTGTTGCAAGCCGCGGAGGCAGGTTTATTCCGAGAGGATCTCTATTATCGCCTGAATGTGGTTTGCCTGGAAATCCCCCCTTTACGAGCACGCCTTGAAGATATCCCCCTTCTTTTTCATCACTTTTTACTGTTGGCTGGACACCGCTATCAACAAGAGGCACCGCTTCCGAAAGCTTCACAGATGGACGCACTGATGACCTATGGATGGCCGGGGAATGTCCGGGAGTTGCGTAATTTGGCTGAGCGATATGTGCTTTTGGGCAGCCAATATGGATGGTCGCTGGACAGTCTGTTGTTAGGCACAGAAAAGGAACAAAAGAACAACCTGACTTACCGGGTTGATCGCTTTGAACAAGGGTTGCTTGAGCAGGCGTTACTGGCCAGCAACGGCAGCATTAAAGATGTGATGGACGCCCTCGAACTTCCACGCAAAACGCTTTATGACAAAATGCGAAAATATGGCCTGAATAAAAGCGATTATAAATAGAAACAGATCAAAGCTCTCGTTTCCAGCCAAGGACGCCAGCTATCAACAAAAACGCCCACGCATCGCATGTCCATAGAAGACATGCAATGCGTGGGCTACTTTTTTTTAGCGCTTTCTTTCCAAATCAAATCCGACAAACCTCTTTTCAGCAAGAGTCGGGTCGGCAAGAATACGTCACATCATTCCAAGCATCTTCGGTAGCCAGGTTGACAAGGGCGGCCAGTAGGTCACCAACACCAGGAAGACGATCATGGTCAGCAGCCAGGGCCACACAGCCACCGTCAATTCGGTGATCCCCATCTTGGTAATACCCGAGGCGACATAGAGGTTCAACCCCACTGGGGGATGGCACATCCCGACCTCCATATTGACCGTCATCATAATGCCGAAATGGACCGGATCGATCCCCAGTTTCATCGCCACCGGAAAAAGAATGGGCGCAAAAATCAAGACGATCGATGAGGGCTCCATGAAGTTGCCCGCCATAAGCAGGAGAATATTGACCGCAAAGAGGAAAGCCACCTGTCCCAGCCCCTTGTCAAGCAGCCAACTGGCCAGTTCCTGGGGGATATTCTCATTGGCCAGGATAAAGGAGAACATGACGGCGTTGGTTATGATATAGAGCAGCATCGCCGACATATTGGCCGAATTGAGCAGGACTTTTGGTACATCCTTAAGACTCATGTCCTTATAGATGAACACCGCCACAAAACAGGCATACACGGCGCTCATGGCCGCGGCTTCAGTCGGGGTAAAGATGCCCGTATAGATACCGCCCATGATAACGAGGATCAACATTAAGCCCCAGGCCGACTCGCGGAAGGTCCGTAACCGCTTACCCCATGAGGCTTTTTCCTGGCGTGGGTAGTTGTTTTTCCACGCCCGATACCAAGTCATACCGCCAAGCATCGAGGCCAACACAACTCCAGGCACGACTCCAGCCATGAACAGCGAGCCCACCGAGGTATTGGTAGCCACGGAATACATCACCATGACGATGGAGGGCGGAATCAGGATGCCCAAGGCCCCCGAAGTGGTGATGACACCGGCTCCGAACTGCTTGGGAAAACCTGCTTTAATCATACCCGGCAACAGAATGGAACCGATAGCCACGACCGTGGCCGGTGAAGAACCCGATACCGCGGCAAACAGGGCACAGGCCACAACCCCGGACAGAGCGAGACCACCGTACCAATGACCGACCAATGAGGTGGCAAAGTCGATCATGCGGCGGGCTACTCCGCCATGGGTGAGGAAATTACCGGCCAAGATGAAAAAGGGAATCGCCATGATCTCAAATTTTTCAATACCGGTGAATAACTTCAGAGCGACCGCCTCGAGCGGCACCTGGGTCATGGTAAAAAGAAAGGTCAAAACCGTCAGACCCAGAGATATGGAAATCGGCATTCCTGTCAGCATCAGGGCAAGCAGGATACCAAAAATAATGGCAGCACTCATCGTTTATCCTCCTTGCGATCCTGGTCGTTCTGTTCCGGCTGGATGTCGTCCTCAAGCACGGCTCTGATTTCAATGGGAGCCCGCTTCTGGCCAGATCCTTCCTGGTCTATCTGCTTCGGCTCGATGTCGTCTTCCAAGACAGCTCGAAGTTCAGTCGAATCCTTACCCAAAATCGCTTGCGGTTTGTGAGGTGCGCCTTCTAACGGCAGGGCCACTTCGTCAATACCATCGACATGGCCATGGTCGTGATGCGGCA
>JAFLKR010000064.1 GCA_019163135.1 Desulfobulbaceae bacterium
AAAGACGCGAAAAAAATTCAGTCCACCGAGTGGGGGGGGAGGGCAGTCTTGCTTCAGGGCAAACTACGACAGGCCATCCACTGGAATAAATGTCATTCTTGAGATGTTATCCAACTTAGGACTGCCCGTATTGCCTGGGCAGTCGATCCATGATGACGGCGCGGAGGGTTCAGGCTACCGCTCCGGCCTTGGCTTTGTACCCGGACCACTGTTCCTCAAAGGACATAGGGAGGAAGGATTTGTTGTAAGCATCCTGCGGAATCCGATCCATTGCAAAATCAAGAGACAAACCCGCCTGCCGATTACCAATCGCAGGGGAGCATGACGTAGCAACCTGCCCCAACCCGTTTTCAAATAGGGACACGGCAGCAACCGGATGTTCCTTGGCGGTAAGGATGCAAAGCATTCCCTCCTCGAAGGAACCGTCGCCGGATATCAGGCTCTGATGCGGGGCATAACTTGATTTCCCCGTAATAGTACGCAGCTTTTTTACCGTCATTCCGGCCTGCCGATCACCGCACAACACCACCGCGCCATACTTTTCCTTGAGCAATGAATGTGAAAAAAGGCCGCGCAACTGCAACAGTTGCGATTGTTTCGAGCCGCAAAGCTGCAGATTGAGCACCAGGACGGAGGTGCCATTTTTACGAAAAAGGGCAAACTGAGCCCTCGCCTTCGTTCCTCCCGGCTCGCTGATGACGGGTATGCTGCCGCTATTAAGCATCCACATCCCGGCTCCGCCCATAATAGCGAGCCCACTGATTCCTTGCAGACTGGCCCCCTGCTTGCTTTGCCGACAGGGGCCGGGGATGAAACAACTATAGGGCATCCCTAACGATTCCGACAGCACCCGGGCTTGATCCTCACTGCCGTCCATGGAACGCCAGAGGCCTTGGCAGCAAAGGATATCGATCTCCGCCCGTTGCAATTGGCCGAGATGTTCCTGCGGGTCCATGGCCACGCCATCTTGTTCATTGCTGGTATTCAAGGTCATAACTCTGATCATAAGTATTCGATCTCCAGGCGCGATACGATTTTTCTGGAGCAGCGCTCAATCTCCGGAACACTGCACACAGAAATTCTTGGCAGAATTTCTGGCTGTTGCGACATTCAGACGAACGTCACTCCCCATCATGCTAAAAATAAATATCCCGCACGGGTGTTCCCGGCGGGATATTGAACCCTGCACGGACCAGATTAATATTTCGTTTCGGTCGTGGTTGAAGTGCGGGTGCGCTTCTCTTGGATTATAGGCGCCGGCACTTCCGTGGTTGTGGTGGTTTTTCGAACGACCACTTTATCAGCAACCATACGATCGCCCTCACGCGTGTAATAAACCGTTACCGGTTGGCCGGACCTGACGGTCTCCACGGACACCGGCGCCCCGGTGTCGTCCACATAGGTGGTGCTTTTGGTGGAACTGTAGTTGGTCGGTGACGAACTGGTTTCCGACCGCACCACGATGGTGCCGGGGCCCACATCGCTGATCGTCCCCGCAGATTCCGTGGTAGTCACCGTGTCGACGGTCCGCATCTCCTGTTGCGCCAATACCCCGACGGGCAGGAGCAGAACGGCCGATGCGAATACGATGGACTTCATTGTTTTCATACTATTCTCCTTTATTGAATTTATTGGTATTTGATGGATCACTTTGCTGTTCCTTACCGCTTCCACTCAGAGCGCTGAAGTCCTAACGGACTCGATCCCCTAGCGAGTTTCGGTGGTGGTGGTGGTCGTTCGCCTTTCTTGACTCACCGGTGTTTCGACAGTCGTGGTGGTACTTTTTTCAATCACTTCGCCCGACCTTTCTTGTTTGGATGAACAGCCCACCATGGCGGCGGACAAGAAAAAAATGCCTAAAAAAGCTACAACAAGAGCCTTACTTTTATTCATGATAACGTCTCCTCTCTAGATGCTGGTGGTGACCAATCAGTCACCTTGATACCTGTTGCTGTTTCGCACTTTTTACATTTCAATTCTTGCGCCATGTTTACCTTCCCCGCCATTAAGCCACCTATCCACACGATTCCTCTAGATTATTACCAGGTTAAGCAATACAGCGTGTTCATAGCCAATCGCACCCAAAAGGGGTTATATTTAACCATTGGCCAAATATGACCACCTTTAGGGCGCTGAAATATGGAGAAGGACGGGATAAATGAGAATCCAGGGATTGGTAATGGGCGCCGGCAACGCAAAAAAATTGCCCTTGAGATTCCAATCGATTGAAACAGATATTGACGACTGACGAGCCTTGCCCGCCCCACCTTCCGGGCAGACGAGTACATTCCAACATCGCGTCAACACGATATTATAAAGGGCTAAATCGGATGTTTTGCCTTATATTTATTGGTTGATAAAGAGACTTATCAGTCCGGCCCCACTCAAGCGGGGAAGTTATCCTAGCCCCCCAACACCACCCCAGCCAACCGCCAATCTCGTTCAATCTTAAGGGGTATCGCGAACCGGAACAGTAGTTGCTTGAAGGACGGGAGAGGAAAAATATGGGGCGCTCAAGAACAATCTCATCTCTCCACTATTGATTCAGCTTCACGACAAGGCCGCCAATGATGGGCGATGGGCGGCGGATCGCAAAGGCACCCCCCTCTTTTATCTCTTACGTTCCAAGCTTGCTGACCAAGATCAAAAAGGCCGATACCCTTTCAGCAAGAAAGACAAGCATGTCCAACAGGACATAAAATAACACCAGCTAATCCCTCATCGTTTTGGCATCGGAGGCCATCATGAAAGCAAAAAAACCAGCCAAAACAAAAGATCCCGAAGCAACGCCCGAAATCGGGACCACCCGGCTTCAGCATACCGCCGACGAAACGGTCAAAGAGCCAGCAGCGATCGCCAATACCTCCCCCGATTTCCCCATCGTCGGCATCGGTGCCTCCGCAGGAGGACTGGCGGCCTTTGAAGCGTTCTTCTCCGCTATGCCGACCGACTTCAACCCCGGCATGGCTTTTGTGCTGGTGCAGCATCTCGCCCCGGACCACAAAAGTCTCCTCGCCGACCTCATCCAACGCTACACCCGCATGAAAGTTTTAGAAATCGAAGACGGGACGGTGGTTACGCCCAATGTGGTCTATGTCATCCCCCCGGGCCGTGACCTGGCGCTCCAGCACGGCACACTCCAATTGCTGGAACCTTCCACCCCCAGGGGACAACGCCTGCCCATTGACTTTTTCTTCCGGTCGCTGGCCCAGGACCAGGGCGAGCGAGCCATCTGCATCGTGCTTTCGGGCACGGGCAGCGACGGTAGCCAGGGGGTACGGGCTATTAAAACCGCGGGCGGCATGGCCATGGCCCAGACCGCCGAATCTTCCGAGTACGACGGCATGCCGCGCAACGCCGTTGCCACCGGCCTGGTGGATTACCAACTTGCGCCGGAAGAAATGCCCGCCCAACTGATCGCCTACGCCGCCCATGCCCATGGTAACGCCTCCACCTCAAGCCCCCTCCCGGCGGCTCAGGTCGAGAATGCCATGCAGAAGATCTTCACCCTGTTGCGTACCCAGACTGGCCACGACTTTTCCCAGTATAAACCGAGCACTATCCATCGGCGGGTTGAACGACGCATGGCCGTCCATCAGTTGAAAACGATCGATGCGTATATCACGCATTTGCAAAAGAAGCCGGCAGAGGTCGAGGTGCTGCTGCGCGAACTTTTGATCGGCGTGACCAGTTTCTTTCGTGACCCTGAGGCCTTCAAGCAGTTGGAGGAACAGGTAATCCCCAAGCTCTTTATTGGAAAACCCGCAGGCGCCGTCATCCGCATCTGGTCCATAGGCTGCTCCACCGGCGAGGAGGCGTATTCCATCGCCATCCTCCTGCAGGAACGCATGGCCATGCTCAAGCAGAGCTGCAATGTGCAGATATTCGCCTCGGACATCGACCGCCAGGCGATTGCCACCGCCAGAGCCGGTCTGTATCCGGCCAGTATCGAAGCCGACCTCTCACCGGAACGCCTGGCACGTTATTTTACAATTGAGCATGACGGCAGTTCCTACCGTATTCACAAAAATATCCGTGAGATGGTGATTTTTTCCGAACAGAACGCCATTAAAGACCCGCCGTTTTCAAGGCTCAACCTCATCAGTTGCCGCAACATCCTGATCTACATGGGCAAAGAACTGCAGAAAAAGCTCATCCCCCTGTTTCACTCTGCCTTGAGTCCGGACGGATTTCTCTTTCTCGGCACCTCCGAGACGATCGGGGATTTTAACGATCTCTTTGTCACGCTTGACCGCAAATTGAAACTTTACCAGCGCAAAGAACATTTTCATGGCGCCCGGCGCTCCGACTGGGGTCGATTTTCGCCGCCTTATTCGACGATGGGTGCAACGCGCGCCCTGGTCGCCGACACCACAACCGTCCCCGGAAAACTATCGCTCCGTGAATTGACCGAACGGATGTTTTTGCGAAATCTTGCCCCCACCGGAGCCCTGATCAACGGCAACGGCGACATTCTCTATCTCCACGGCCGCACCGGCATGTACCTGGAGCCTGCCACCGGCGAGGTCAGAGGTTACAACATATTAGAAATGGCTCGGGAAGGATTGCGGCAAAGCCTGACCACGGCACTGCAACAGGCCGCAGTGATAAAGGAGGTCGTCAGCTGCAGCGGCCTGCGGGTTGAAACCAATGGCGACTTCGCCACGGTTAACCTCACTATTCACCCGGTTTTCACCGGCTTGACCGCTACCCCTGAGGCACCGCTGTATCTGGTGATTTTGGAAGAAGTAATGCCCCTCGTGCCAGAACAGACCCCAAAATCCGACGATGGCACCAAAAGCGATACCCTTACAACGCTCAGCGCCAGCGTGCGTATCGCCGCTCTCAGGCAGGAACTCAGGGCCAAGGAAGAATACCTCCAATCCGCCAATGAAGAACTGGAGAGCTCCAACGAAGAGCTTAAATCCACCAACGAGGAAATGCAGTCGGTGAACGAAGAATTGCAATCCACCAACGAGGAGCTGGAAACCTCCAAAGAGGAACTGCAATCGATTAACGAAGAGCTGGCCACGGTCAACAGTGAGCTCCAAACCAAGGTGACCGATCTGTCGCGGGCCAACAATGACATGAACAACCTGCTGGCCGGCACCGGCATTGCCACCGTCTTTGTCGATCACAGCTTGCGCATCCTGCGCTTCACCCCCACCGCCACGCAGATCATCAACCTGATTAACAGCGACATAGGTCGCCCCGTTGGCCATACCGTCACTAATCTGGTAGGCTACGATCGTCTGGTGGCCGATGTGCAGGCCGTGCTCACCACCCTGGTTCCCCATGAGGTCGAAGTACTGACCTCGGAGGGCAAGTGGTACACGATGCGAATTCTGCCGTATCGCACCCTTGACAATGTGATCGAAGGCGCGGTGATCACCTTTGTCGACATCACCGCAGTGAAAAAAATGCAGGAGGCCCTGCGCAAAACCAATGCGCTCAACCGACTGGCCGTCGTGGTTCGCGATGCCCAGGACGGCATGACGGTGCAGGATCTGGAAGGAGATATCACCGCCTGGAATCCGGCCGCCGTAAGGATGTACGGTTGGAGTGAACAGGAGGCGCTGGCCATGAATATCCGCGATCTTATTCCGGAATCACTCCAAGAGGACTCACTGAAAAAAATAGCGCAGTTGAGTCAGGCCGGCATCCTCAAGCCGTATCGCACCCAACGGATAGCTAAAGGGGGAGCGATTGTGAATATCTGGATGACGGCCTCCGCTTTGGTCAATGAGGTTGGTGAGATGTACGCAATAGCGACAACAGAACGGGCCAAAGGGCTCAAAATTGGTCGAACGAAATTGCCTGGCAATGGCCAGCAAGGATAAGCGTGCCGGAGAGCGGCTTTCCTTTCGCAGGGCCCCTCTTTCTCTCCACCACCAGGCCAGCCCGAATCCCGGTGATGTTTTTTGACGTCGAAGCATCGATCTAGAGTCAGCGCCTCCATCGAAATGGCGCTGATTAATACCGGCAGCATCACCCGACTTGCGGAAAATGTCTTTAACGGAACAGACTGTTGTTCGCCCAAAGGAATATGAAATGAACCAAGGTACCAATAATACGGCGATCAAGCAGACCGAAGAGGTACTGCTCAAGGCGGGAGCCCTGCAAGACGCTATTTTCAACAGCGCCAACTTCTCCAGTATCGCCACGGATGCAAAAGGCGTCATCCAAATCTTCAATGTCGGCGCCGAACGGATGTTGGGTTACTCAGCCGCCGAAGTGATGAACAAGATCACGCCGGCCGACTTTTCCGATCCGCAGGAACTAATCGAGCGCGCCAGAGCGCTCAGCATCGAGTATGAAATCCCGATTACGCCGGGATTCGAGGCCTTGGTATTCAAGGCCTCACGCGGCATTGAGGACATCTACGAACTCACCAAAATCCGTAAGGACGGCAGCCGCTTTCCCGCAGTCGTGTCGGTCACCGCCTTGCGCGACAAACAGAACGCCATCATCGGCTACCTGTTGATCGGCACCGACAACACCGCCCGCAAGCAGGTCGAAGCCGAGCGGCAGCATTTACTTGCGATTCAGGAGACGACCAACAAGCAACTGCAGCAAGCCAATACCACCCTGCGAGAAAGTGAAGAAAAACTGTCAGTTACCCTTAATTCCATCGGCGACGGGGTGGTCGCCACCGATGCAGAGGCGAGGGTCACCCTCCTCAATCCGCTGGCCGAACGGCTCACCGGTTGGCCCCAGGCGGAAGCCGTTGGTCGTCTGGTGGACGAGATTTTTCACATCGTCAACAAAGAAACCCGGCTGCCCGCCACCATCCCGGTAATGGAAACCTTGGCGCATGGCACCATTCAGGGACTGGCCAACCACACCGTGCTGATTGCCCGGGATGGCAGCGAGTGCGATATCGCCGACAGTTGCGCCCCGATTCGTAACCGTGACGATCAGGTGGTGGGTGCGGTGCTGGTGTTCCGCGATGTCACCGGGGAATACGCCATACAGCAGGCCTTGCGCGACAGCACCTCGAGGGTCCAGACGATTTTGGGTTCCGTGGTGGACGGCATCATCACCCTCCATGCCGCCGGCGGCATCATCGAGACCATCAACCCGGCTGCCGAGCGGATGTTTGGCTATTCGGTCGCCGAACTCCTCGGCCAAAAAATCAGTCTGCTGATCCCCGAGCTTGACGACGATCAACACAATGTTTCCCTCGAGTATTACAGCGCCAGCGATGAAGCCCGCGCCAGCGGTCTTGGCCGCGAGGTCATGGGCCGCCGCAAAGATGGCGGCAAGTTTCCGATGGAGATGGCGGTCAGTGAAATGTGGTTGGGGGGCCAGCGCTGCTTTACCGGCATTTTGCGCGATATCACTATGCGCAAGCAGGCCGAAGAAGCGCTGCTCAAAGCCGGCGCGCTCCAGAATGCGATTTTCAACAGCGCCAATTTCTCAAGCATCGCCACAGATACCAAAGGCGTCATTCAGATCTTCAATGTCGGCGCCGAACGGATGCTCGGCTACACGGCCGCCGAGGTGATGAACACCATCACCCCCGCCGACATTTCCGACCCCAAGGAACTGATCACGCGTGCCGAAGCGCTGAGCGTCGAACTTGGCACCCCGATTAATCCGGGCTTCGAGGCCTTGGTGTTCAAGGCTTCACGCGGTATCGAAGACATCTATGAGCTGACCTACATCCGTAAGGACGGCAGCAGCTTCCCGGCAGTGGTATCGGTCACCGCCCTGCGCGACGAACAGGACGCGATCATCGGTTATCTGCTGATCGGCACGGACAACACTGCCCGCAAACAGATCGAGGCCGAGCAGCAACAGTTGGGCCAGCGCCTGCGCGATCACCAGTTCTACACGCGTTCCCTGTTCGAATCCAACATCGATGCGCTGATGACCACCGATCCGGCCGGGATCATCACCGACGTCAACAAACAGATGGAGGCGCTCACCGATTGCACCCGCGACGAACTGATCGGGGCGCCGTTCAAGAATTACTTCACCGATCCGGATCGAGCCGAGGCAAGCATCAAACTGGTGCTCAATGACAAGAAGATCACCAACTACGAGCTCACCGTGCGCACCAGAGACGGCAAGGAAACCGTGGTGTCCCTCAATGCCACCACCTTCTACGATCGGGACCGGAAGCTGCAAGGCGTGTTTGCCGCAGCCCGCGATGTCACGGAACGCAATATGCTGGATCAGGTGCTGGAGGAACGAACCGCCGAACTGGAAAACGCCAAGACCGTGGCGGAAGAAGCCAACCTTGCCAAATCGGACTTCCTCTCCAACATGAGCCATGAGATCCGCACGCCGATGAACGCCATCATCGGCATGTCCCATCTGGCGCTGAAAACCAAGCTGACCCCGCGCCAGCGTGATTACGTCAAAAAAATCATGGGTTCCAGCCGACATCTGCTCAACATCATCAACGACATTCTCGATTTCTCGAAGATCGAAGTTGGCAAGCTGACCATCGAGCACACCGAGTTCGAACTGGAAAAGGTGCTCGACAATGTCGCCAACCTGATCGCCGAGAAAAGCGCCGCCAAGGGATTGGAACTGGTCTTCGACGTCGACAGGAACGTGCCGTCCAACCTGATCGGCGATCCCCTGCGCCTGGGGCAGATTCTGATCAACTACAGCAACAACGCCATCACCTTCACCGAGCATGGCGAGATCGACATCCTCATCCGCCTCAAGGAGCAGACCGACAAAGAAGTGACGATCTACTGCGCCGTCCGCGATACCGGCATCGGCTTGAGCGAGGAGCAGATAGAGCGGTTGTTCCAGCGATTCTCCCAGGCCGACACCACCACCACCCGCGAATTCGGCGGAACTGGCCTCGGGCTGGCCATTTCCAAAAAACTGGCCGAACTGATGCATGGTGAGGTCGGAGTGACAAGTGAACCCGGCAAAGGCAGCACCTTCTGGTTTACAGCACGCCTCGGCAAGGGCCTCGGTCAGCCGCGACCACTGGCCCTATCGGCCGACCTGCAGGGCAAACGCGTGCTGGTGGTCGACGACAACGACAACGCCCGCCAGGTGCTGGGAGAGCTGCTGGCCACCATGAGTTTCAAGGTCGACCAAGCCGAATCGGGCAAGGCGGCCATCGGTGCCGTCAAGCTTGCCGAGATGGAGGGAAATCCCTACGAAATCGTCTTCCTCGACTGGCAGATGCCGGGTATGGATGGCAACCAAACCGCCAAGCTGCTCAAGGCGCGTCCTTACCGCCCCCAGCCGCACATGATGATGGTGACTGCTTTCGGCCGTGAGGAAGTCATCAAAAACGCCGAGCAAGCTGGAATCGAGGAGGTGTTAATCAAACCGATCAACCCCTCGGTCCTCTTTGACAGCGTCATCCGCATCTTGGGAAGCTGCGACGATGACCAGCGCACCGCCCCGGATGCGCCGACCGAAACCTTCGAGCAGCTGGCCACCATTACGGGCTCCCGCATCCTGCTGGTCGAAGACAACAAACTCAACCAGGAAGTGGCCACCGAACTGTTGCGCGATGCCGGCTTCGTGGTCGACCTCGCCAAGAATGGCCGGATCGCGCTGGACAGGATCGGGATCGTTGAGTACGCCCTCGTCTTGATGGACATGCAGATGCCGGTGATGGATGGCCTGACCGCGACCCGGGAAATCCGCACGGATGAGCGCTTCCATACTCTTCCAATAGTGGCAATGACCGCCAACGCCATGCAGGGCGATCGCGAGCGATGTATAGCGGCGGGCATGAACGATCATGTCGCCAAACCGATCGAACCCGAGAACCTATGGAAAGCACTGCTCCGATGGATCAAGCCGCTGCACTCGCCGACCGTAATCGCTCCGGTGCAACCGCAGGCGGGGCCGGAGATTACCCTGCCCACCGAAATCGAAGGACTGGACATGGCCATCGGCCTGAACCGGGTGCTCGGCAAGAAACGCCTCTACCTCTCGATGCTGCGTAATTTCATCAAGGGACAGCGAGCGGTGGTGGCGGAAATTCTCAACACGCTGGAGGATGACAGCTGGGACATTCCGGAGCGGTTGGCCCACACCCTCAAAGGGGTCTGCGGCTCCATCGGCGCCGCCGGCCTGCAGCAACTGGCGGCAACGCTCGAGACCTCGATCCGGGAACGCCGTCCGCGTCAAGAGATCGACGCCCGACTCGACGAGTTGAATGGGCCGCTGACCGCTCTTATCGCGCAACTGGAACAACAACTGCCTCAAAAACCAATCGATGCAACGGTCACGGTCACCCCGCAGCAACTGGGGGCGGTCTGTGACAAGCTGAAGGCTTTGCTGGCCGATGACGATGGAGAGGCGTATGATATGCTGGATTCGAATGCGGACATGCTCTACGCCGCCTTCCCCGGCCACTATAGCATGATCGACGACGGCATCCGAACATGCGACTTCAAAGCAGCGCTGGCAGCGCTGGAGGCAGCCACCGCACCATCGGTCTGACAGGAAACCTATGAACGAACACAATCTCCTTACAAGGGCCACCGTACTGGTGGTCGACGATACCCCGGAAAACCTGGCGCTGATCAGCAGCCTGCTCAAGGATACCTACAAAGTTAAAGTGACCAACAACGGTGACAAAGCGCTGGCGATCGCGGCCTCGGACTCGCCGCCCAACCTGATTCTGCTCGACATCATGATGCCCGGCATTGACGGCTACGAGGTCTGCCGACGACTCAAACTCAACCCCGCGACCATGCATATACCGGTGATCTTCCTCACCGGCAGGTCTGAAGTGGAGGATGAGCAGAAAGGACTGGAACTCGGCGCGGTCGACTACATCACCAAACCGATCAGTCCGGCTATTGTCCTGGCGCGCGTCAAGAATCATCTGGCCCTGAAGGCCATGGCTGACCTGCTGCGCGATCAGAACAACCTGCTGGAATCCGAGGTGGCCAAACGAACCGGCCAACTGGTGGTCGCCAAGGAAGAAGCCGAAAAAGGAAAAGAAAGTGCAGAAGCCAGTCTTGCCGAGATAAAAAATTTACAAACGCAGTTGGAGATGGAAAGAGCCTACCTCCAGGATGAAATTAAACTGGAGTACAACCACACCAAAATTATCGGGCAGAGCGATGCCCTCAAATACGTCCTCTATAAAATCGAACAAATCGCCAGCAGTTCCACCACGGTTTTGATCCTTGGCGAAACAGGGACCGGCAAGGAATTGATCGCCCGCGCGGTTCACGACCTGAGCCTGCGCAAAAACCGCACGCTGGTCAAAGTCAATTGCGCCGCCCTGCCGGCCAACCTCATCGAGAGCGAATTGTTCGGTCACGAAAAAGGGGCGTTCACGGGTTCTCAGCTCAGACACTTAGGCCGTTTTGAGATCGCCAACGGCGGCACCTTTTTCCTCGATGAAATCGGCGAATTGCCGCTTGAACTCCAAGGAAAATTACTCCGGGTGCTCCAGGATGGCGAGTTTGAACGGTTGGGCGGTTCGCAAACCATCAAAGTCGACACCCGGATTATAGCCGCCACCAATCGGGACCTGGAAGAGGAAGTCCGTCAGGGACGCTTCCGTGAGGACCTCTGGTACCGGCTCAATGTTTTCCCGATTACCTCGCCGCCGCTCCGCGATCGCCGGGAAGACATTCCGCTGCTGGTCGATTATTATGTCAAAAAGATCGCCAAGCGGATGGGCAAGACCATTGATATCATTCCGATGCTGACCATGGAGGCGTTACAGCAATACCACTGGCCCGGAAATGTTCGGGAACTGGAGAATGTGCTGGAGCGGGCCGTGATCAACTCGTCGGGTCCCAAATTACGCCTAGTCGATGAACTCAAGAAGCCTGCCAAGGATGCACCGGCAAGCCCCACCAAAACCCTGGCCGCCGTTGAACATGATTATATTCTTCAGGTGCTTGAGCAGACCGGCTGGAAAATCAGCGGGAAAAACAGCGCGGCGGAAATTCTCGACCTCGACCGCAGCACCTTGCGGGCCCGCATGAACAAACTCAACATCGAGAAACCGTGAATTTTCGCAACGCGGCGACTGGAGTATCACCGTCGAGGTGATTAATATAATAATGGATAAAGACGAATCGACCCTTGCGACACCTGAAGAAAAGAGAGAATCGACTGCATCGGAATCGCCTTGGTGGAAAAGCTGGAAAATCATGCTGCCGCTTTGGGTGGGAATTGTTATCTTTATCTGGATTGGGATTCATTTCAACATAGACGCGAAGGTGATCGCCGGCAGTGTTTTTGTATTTGGCCTGTTATCCAATGCCTTCACCTGGCTGGTGGGCGTCATCGCGATGATCCCGTTTGTGGGACCGCTGATCGTCAGGGTCCTGTCGCTTGGTCTTATCTGGTTGCTCAATGCGATCGGATATCTGGTGGCGTTCGTGGCTATACGGCGAGGCTACTCGAAGGATGTGTTGACGTATCGCGGGATGACGATTGCCCTCATCATTGGCATCATCATCGGATATGTGCTGGGAAAATTGCTATGAATTGCAACCAGCTGCCGGTATCGGGGCCTTAAGCAACCGGACCGGGACCAGCTGCCTTCTTTCAAGACGACATCATGAAAATAAATCCCTCAGGCAAGATCGATTTGACTGCAAAAAATAGCAACCCATCGCCGCCTGGTGCGAACAAACTCAGGCGACCGACCTTTGTTGAATTTTTTTTCAATATTCTGGGTTCGATTCGCCAGCCCTTACTGGTACTTGATTATGATTTGAAAGTAGTCAAAGCCAATCGCTGGTTTTATCAGGAGTTCAAGGTCAAACCAGAGGAGACCGAGGGGCAATTCCTTGCTGATCTTGGCAACCGGCAATGGGACATCCCGGCACTTAAACATCTGCTTGAGGACATCCTTGTAAACAATTCGGTGCTGCATGACTTTAAAGTAGGGCACGATTTTGACGGCCTTGGCAGGCGGATAATGCTGCTCAATGCCAACCGTATTTTATATAGTAAATCGGTCACCTCCCAACTGATCCTTATGTCGATCAAGGATGTCACCGACCGGGAACGGCAAAAACAAGCCCTTGAGGAGTTGGTTGCAATACGGACAGCCGAACTGGTCGTCGAAAGGGCAGAGGCGGAAAGGAGAAAGGACGTAGCCGAAGCCTCATTGTTGGAAGTCAAAAAGTTACAAGCGCAACTAGAGGCGGAACGAGCCTATCTGCACGATGAAATTAAACTGGAGTACAACCACTCCGAAATTATCGGGCAAAGTGATGCCCTCAAATACGTCCTTTATAAAGTCGAACAGATCGCCGGCAGCGACACCACGGTCTTGATCCTTGGCGAAACCGGGACCGGCAAGGAGTTGATTGCCCGGGCTATTCACGACTTGAGCCGACGTAAAAATCGAACGATGGTTAAAGTCAATTGCGCCGCCCTGCCGGCCAACCTCATCGAGAACGAATTGTTCGGTCACGAAAAAGGGGCGTTCACGGGTTCTCAAACCCGACACCTGGGACGATTTGAGGTCGCCAACGGCGGCACCTTTTTCCTCGATGAAATCGGCGAATTGCCCCTCGAACTCCAGGGGAAACTGCTCCGGGTGCTTCAGGATGGCGAGTTTGAACGGCTGGGCAGTTCCCACACCATCAAGGTCGATACCCGGATCATCGCCGCCACCAATCGCAATCTGGAGGAGGAGGTCCGCAAAGGCCGTTTTCGGGAGGATCTCTGGTACCGGCTCAACGTGTTCCCGATCACCACCCCGCCGCTGCGGGATCGCCAGGACGACATCCCGATCCTGGTCGATTTCTACGTCCAAAAAATCGCTAAACGGATGGGCAAGACCATCGAGATCATCCCTGAAATAGTCATGGAAACCTTGAAAAACTATTACTGGCCGGGCAATATCCGGGAACTGGAAAACGTGCTTGAACGCGCGGTGATCAACTCGACGGGCCCTAAATTGCGCCTGGCCGATGAACTTAAGCAGCCCCCCAAAGATGCCCCCGCTAGCCCCAAGAGCCTCGCCGCCATTGAACATGACTATATTCTTCAAGTGCTGGAGCAGGCCAACTGGAAAATAAGCGGCAAAAACAGCGCGGCCGAAATCCTTGGTCTTGATCGCAGCACCTTGCGCGCCCGCATGCGCAAACTTACTATCGAAAAAAAATAACGCCTCTGAACGCTTGCGGTTGGGCAGCCAACAGCCTGAACCGCCCCCACCTCGCTCGACCTCATTTGCTCTTGGGCAAAAGGGTCGCTCGAACCGCCTTCCAATCCACACATTTGCCGTTGTATCCCTTGATTTGGATCAACGGACACCCGAAGTTTCGATCATCGATGTAGATATCGGCGTGGCATTTGGTACTGGTCGTCCACTTGGCTTGATCCGGATCGACTTGGACGCCATGCAAAGCAATGCCTCTCTGGGAAAACCAGTTGGTCGCGGCAACCAAGTGTTCCCCTGAACGCATCGTATATAAAATGATCGCGTGCCCGGCCTTGATCAAGTCGACTATGGTGACAGCGGCAAGCGGCACTTCCATCCCTATGGCCGGATAGATGTGGTCGACACAGGTTCCATCAAAATCCACTGCAATTTTCATAACAAATATTCCTTGCTCGATTTATCGTTTGCTTTCAGGTCGTACCATCCGTTCGATGGCCTTGGTGAGAGGCCCGGTGCTCGCTTAACCATCCGCCGCACCCATGACCACGCAGTTTTTTCCGTTTCTCTTGGCCTGATAGAGCGCCGCATCGGCCTTCTCCACGAGATCTTGATACCGCTGGGTCTTTTTCCCACAGGCGGCCACGCCTACACTCACGGTCACGGTCTCGCCACCAGATAAAGATTCAGCCATTGCTGTTCTCATACGCTCGGCGATGGCACCGGCTTCCTGCCTATCGGTCAAGGGCAGGATCGCCGCGAATTCCTCGCCGCCATACCGACAGCAAATATCCGAATCCCGCGCCACATGCAGGAGCGTTCGCCCCATCGCAGCCAGGATTCGATCGCCTTCCTGATGGCCGTAGCTATCATTAACCGCTTTAAAATCATCGATATCGATCAACGCCAGGCAGACATGCGCGCCATAACGCAGAGAGCGTCGTACTTCCAAGTCAATTTGCTGGAAGAAATAGGTGTGATTGAAGAGTCCCGTCAAACCGTCGCGTAGCGAAAGCCCGACAATTTCCTCAATAACCCGTTCACCGACCAGGGTAGCTGAAGACATATTGCTGGTAATGTTGGAAAGATAGTCCAGGGTCGCCACAACCGTGCGGACGTTTCTGCCCAACACCGTCGACAATTCCTTTTTATGGACCAGCACGGCCGTCCATAATTTTTCGGCAATTAGCGGCGGGAAATACTGATGGGTAATCGAATAGAGCAGATCGGAAAAAAACCGATGGCCGCGCTCTTTTTTAAGCTGGCCCAATCGCTCATTCTCGGCGTCGGTCAGCTGGCGGTCGCCGGCCAGTGCCGACACCAGATCCACGGTGAGGGCATGGTCATCAAGCATACCTCGCCTTCGATCGGCGTCGGTCTCTTCGAGTTGGCGGGCGTCAACCTTTGGCACTTTCATGGTTTCTCCTCACCGAAATTTTCCTTCAGCAGTTCAGGGCATGCTTTATCAGCAGGATGCGGATCAACGCTCTTCGACGGTCATGCTGTTGACCACCGTCTTGACGCCGTGAACATCGCTGGCGAGTTTGGTGGCCCGATCCTTTTCAGCCTCGCTGCCGACTTTGCCCTTTAGCTCGACCAAACCTTCTTTGGTCTCGACCACCGCTTCGAGGGCGCTGGTCGAGCGGTGGTATTGCAAGGTCACTTTGACCAGGGCGGTGATGGACGCATCGTCCATCGGTTCGCGATAAACGGTGTCATCCACTCCCATTCCCGGAGTGAGCACGGTCATCTCATTGATAACGCCTTTCACCCCTTCCACATCTTCGGCATATTCGGTGGCCAGATTCTTTTCCTCCAAGCCGATGGCTTCGCCGCCCCGTAGCGTAATGGTCCCCTCTTTGGCAGTGACTTCAATCTCGGCCGCATTCAACTGGCGATGAAACATCAAGGTCGATTTCACCTTAGTGACGAGCCAGGCATCCTTATACTTGGCAGGAACCTCACCTTTTGCCGCCAGATGGTTGTTGACGCTTTTCACTTCGGGCAAACTCGCCACCGCCTCCTGGGCCAGCAATTTGTAGGATTCTTCACTCACCGTTCCGGTCAAGGTGACCACACCCTCTTGCGACTGGACGGTAACATCATCCCCCTTGAGAAAAATTCGGAACACGTAGGATTGCTTAGCCGATGCTTCGATACGATCATCGATGGCCGAGGCGAAGCCATTGCCGTTGCTACATAAAAGAGCGGCTACCGTTGCTATCAATGCCAGGCAAGATGTTGTTTTTCCCATGGTAGCTTTTCTCTTCCTTGGTGGAATTTTATCAATCGTTGCCGAATACGTTACCCTGCCGGTTCCTGCCATCGTTTGCAATATCCGGCGGGCCGAGAGCTTGCAGGTTTCAAAATGCGGCTCATTCCAGTCCAATTGATTAACTTGTGAGGCATGTTGTTATACTGTACCATTAAGCGTACATGTCCATACAGGAGGAACTCAATGAATACGATTACATACACTTCCGCCCGAAGCAACCTGGCCCAAACCATGGAAAAAGTTTGCGATGACCATGCCCCGGTTATAATAACCCGAAAAGCAGCCAGGCCCGTTATCATGATGTCTCTTGATGACTATGAAGCACTCGAAGAGACTGCCTACCTCTTGAGAAGTCCTAAGAATGCTCGCCGGCTGCTTGAGTCAATTGCTCAGCTTGAAGCCGG
>JAFLKR010000185.1 GCA_019163135.1 Desulfobulbaceae bacterium
CTAGCGGAACCATTTCTGGAAAATAAATCGAGAGATATAGAAACTGTATTGACAAGAGTGCCCCTTGGTAATTACTTTTTCATCTACGAAGGGGAGTAGTTATCGGCCGGAGAAATGGCCGACCTGGATTCCGTCAATACGGTCGTAAGACCCGGGACCAGAACAGATATTCTGTAAACAAGACCTTTATTTAGGCAATTTAGCCTAAGTAAAGGTCTTTTTTTTTGCCTCTCGACCAGCAGATCCATTCAAACCTTTCAACATAGTCGGAATGCGAGAATTTCTCGGAACAGGGACAATGTCCCAATACAACAAACAGGAAACCCAGATGAAGCACTCCATTGTTTTAGAATTACTGAAAAATATCACAACAAATCATCAGCTAAAACGAAAATTAAAAATCTTTTTAGGGGTAGGCCTTGTCGGCTCCCTAATGCTAGGGGCGCTCTTCATTTGGGGTGGGGTTGCGGCTTTCAAGACTATCACAAGTATTGAAACGAACCCCGTCGTACAGGAGAAGATAAAAAATTGGAACAATTCCAACGCTAAGGACAAAATATCAAGCCTCGAAACAGAGATTAACAATCTACCAGCACTTGTTAAGGTTGGCTGCTGGACTACAGCTAAAAGCCTTATGAGCGTAGGGGTTTGGCTCGAAAAGCCCATTGCAGAAAATTACAACAACCTAAAGTCCGCCTGCTTGAAGGAATAATTATTAAAAATACAACCTAGGGTGCGATTATATGTATTGGGATATTGCAGAGAAAGAATTAAAAAAAATTAAAATTACATCTAATGGAAAAAATGAACTCGTAAGTGTAAATACTAACTCTGATACACTTGAGTGTGTAGGCGTTGGGACTGATGCCGCAGTATTTCGTTTTATTAACAATCAGAAATATGCATATAAAGTATTTAGCGATGACAAGGTTGATAAAATAAAACTAGAATCTGCTGTTTATTTAAAACTCGGCCATTCAGAATATTATCCTGAATTTTTTGGAAATGGATCAAATTTTCTAGTTATAAGTCATGAAGAGGGCATAACCTTATATGACTGTCTATTAAAAGGTATTCACATACCAAAAAAAATAATCAATGATGTCGATAATGCTCGGAAACATGCTTTTGAAAAAGGACTAAATCCAAGAGATATCCATTTGAAAAACATTATTTTTAACGAAGGCAGAGCTAAAATTATTGATGTCTCTGAATACATGAAACCTGGAAACGATAAGAGGTGGGAATATTTGAAGGAAGGGTATCATGAGTACTATCACCTAATCGATGGCAAAGCCCTGCCCCACTGGATCATCGAAACTGTGAGGAAATGGTATAACCAGTCACATTCAGAAAGTTTCAAAGTTCAAGACTTTGTAAAAGAACTCGCCCTTCTTTTCCGAATTAAAGGATCAAACTTTCATAATACTTTAAATTCTCAAGGGTAAAGATGATGTTTGAATGGATCCTCATGCCCGAATCCTGGGTGGCGCTGACAACGCTTCTTGCACTCGAAATCGTTCTCGGGATAGACAATATCATTTTCATTACAATTCTAGTGAGCAGGTTGCCGAGTGAGCAACGTGACTTGGCCAGATCTTTGGGAATTGGTTTTGCGATGGTCTCACGGTTGGCCCTGCTTTTCAGTCTGGCTTGGATTATTGGGTTGGTGGATCCCTGGTTCAGCCTATTCAAACAGGAAATTTCCGGCAGAGACTTAGTCCTTATTGGGGGTGGGCTTTTCCTGCTGGCCAAAGCCACCCATGAAATACACAGCAGCTTGGAATCCGTCAGCGAGAATGATGCAGCACGGGGAAGTCACGGATTCTATGCCACCATTTTGCAAATAACCTTGCTTGATATTGTGTTCTCGTTAGATTCGGTGATTACCGCAGTCGGATTGGTACAGCATGTATCTGTTATGGTTATCGCGATTATCGGTGCAGTAATTGTTATGCTGTTCGCTGCCAAACCCATAGGGGTATTCGTAGATTCACATCCTACCATCAAGATACTGGCGCTTTCATTTCTCATGTTGATCGGTTTTACTTTGGTAGCTGAAGGGTTTGATGTGCATGTACCCAAAGGCTACATCTATTTTGCGATGGCTTTCTCCTTCTTCGTCGAACTTCTCAACATCAAGATACACCGCCACAAGACAATCGCTCCGGTAAAATTAATCAAAAAAATCGAGGAATAAAAAATATCTTTTCTACAGGTATAATTTTTTGTTAAATTACGATGGGTTATATCCTTGGGCCTCTTGTCGAAAGGCAAGGTAACTAATTAATAAGAATCATCAATGGAGGATTATCGTGTTTAGAATTGTGTTATTTCTGGCAACAAACATGGCCATCATTGTTTTGCTTGGCATGGTGATGAGCATTCTTGGTGTTGATTCTCGCACCACTTCAGGACTGCTGGTGATGGCTGCGATATTTGGCATGGGCGGTTCATTTATTTCACTGGCCATATCGAAATGGATCGCCAAAAAATCAACAGGTGCACGGGTAATTGTCAATCCTACCAACCCAACCGAACAGTGGTTGTATGACACTGTTCGCCGGATGGCCGCACAGGCTGAGATCGGGATGCCGGAAGTCGCAATCTACGATTCTCCGGACATGAATGCTTTTGCTACGGGAATGAAAAAAAATGATGCTTTAGTGGCCGTTTCCACCGGACTCCTACAGAACATGTCGAAGGATGAGGTTGAAGCAGTGCTAGCCCATGAGATTACCCACGTGGCCTGTGGCGACATGGTGACCATGGCATTAATCCAAGGCGTCCTGAATACGTTTGTCATCCTGCTGTCGCGTCTTGCCGCAAACGTCATTAATAATTTTTTAAGCAACGATGAAGAAGGCGAGGGCCTCGGTTTTTTTGGCTACATGGCTGTAACTATCGTGCTGGAGATAGTACTGGGACTTTTTGCCTCGATGATCGTCATGTGGTTTTCACGGAAGAGGGAGTACACCGCTGACCAAGGAGCGGCTTATCTGACCAGCAAAGAAAAAATGGTGAGTGCACTGCGCCGACTGCAAGCAAACCAGGAGCCTTCGCATCTGCCCGATCAAGTAGCGGCTTTTGGAATCAGGCCTAAAACAGGTGGAATGACAGTACTGTTCAGGAGTCACCCACCTCTTGAGGATCGGATTAAGGCTCTTCAACGTTCAAATAAACAGTAGGTCAGTGACCAAAGGAGGCGTTGAATTGAAAGTTTTTGCTATCAACAGCAGTCCGAGAAAGAAATGGAACACCCCGATGCTGTGAAGGCGCGGCATCGCTAGGCACTGAAACTGCTCAGGCTCATCCATCTCTACGATTTCAAAGGTTGCTGGCCAACACTTACATATTCCAATAGCCAAGCTCTTCCTAGATGGATTACTTTTATCTTCATCCCCAACCTGCCTTCAATGCATTTGTGGTCGAAAGGTAATTATTCTTGCTCAGCAATGCCGTTGTGAGCGGTAACAGCCTCAGGCTTATCTTTTAAGTCTTTGTCGGTATTGTCATTTACAATGCAGTAGTCGGACAAGTTGTCCATTCCGGTATGTCCACTCCAACTATCCTCTGCCCAATCCTTTTCATGAATGTTGTTCATTGTATCTCACAATAGTAGCGTTATTTTTTAGGAAATGCAGATGTGCAGTTCTGACTAATATGATCCGCCATAGTTTTCTATTTTTGAATTTGAGGAACATTATACTTATTTATTCCAAAAATAGCCTGAACTTCAAGGTTTTAGTTGAAAAATACAGGGCTAAGTTTTATTTGCCATCCCTCCCAGGAATGGGCTCTTTTTTGCTGAGAACGGGTGCGCTGAAGAAGTGTTTCATTCTCATCCCGCCCACAGCAGCACCAGGGCCATTGAGCCAAAGCTGAGCAGAGTTGACATCACGATTACCGCTGAGGCGAGTTCGGTGTCGGAATGGAGTTGCGACGAGAGGATGTAGATGGCGGTCGAGGTCGGCAAGGTGAAAAAGAGCAGGCTCACTTTCCAGGCTAGGCCAGTGACACCGAACATCCAGAGAAAGAACAGTCCGAGCAGTGGCAGCATCGCCAGTTTAAAGCCGGCTGAAGCCAGGGCCAGGCCCATGTTATCGCGGAGGTTGGTGAAACTCAGGCTGCCACCGATCGAAAAAAGGGCGAGCGGCAGGGTAACCTGGCTCATCAGCTTGAGGGTGTTGTCAATCGAGAGGGGAAAAAAGCCCACCAGTTTGGCATAGAGCATGCCGCCGACACAGGCGATGATCAGCGGGTTGGCCAGCAGGTGTTTGAGGGTGGTGGCGAGGCGGCCCTCCCGGTTGTCGCCATTGTCGCCGTACCAGATGAGTACCGAGACGCAGAGTACGTTGATCAGCGGAATAATCATTCCGATAAGGATGCCGTACAGCTGTACCCCGGCGTCGCCAAAGGCGTTGATAACTACCGCCATGCCGATATAAGTGTTGAAACGGTAGCATCCCTGGTTGAAGGAACCCGCCTTAAAAGGCGGCACCGGCCGGAGGCGGATGAACAGCAGGCTTAGACCGCAGAGTCCGACTACAGCCAGGGCGCAGGCCGCGAGGTAGCGCCAGCCGTTATCGAATTGCAGCGGCGCTGAACCGATCTTCCAGAAGAGCATGACCGGGAAAAAGATAAAATAGACCAGCCGATCCGAGGTGCGGAGAAAGGAACTGTCCGTGAGCTGCCAGCGTTTGAAGGCGGTTCCGGCCAGGATCAGGGCCAGGACCGGGAACAGGGCATTGAGGAGTATCATGCGTCAAGGATGCAGGAGGAGGTTAGGAACGCCCGCCAATCAGCGGATGGCGTAGCGAGGGCGGCGGATACGGGTCTTCTTGCATTGCGGGCAGTGGCCCGGCGGTTGCGGTCGGGTGCGATGCTCGAAAACAAATCCGCAGCTCAGGCAGGCCGAAGGTTCAATCACCAACCGTTTACCGCTGGCCTTGAGGCTACGTTCGATATGCTCGAGATGGTCGTAGATTTCTTTCTCGCTTTGGTGGAGTTCCTGGGAGAGTTCCCGGACGCCGCAGGTGCCGGCGCTGAGCAGTTCGATCAGTTGTCGGCGGATGGTTTGGAGCGGGGTTTCTTTTATCGGCTCCATCGGGCCTCCGCAGGCAGGGCTTGGCCGCCGGCGGCCTGCTGTTCGGCCACGCTCCGGAGATAGCGGTCCACTTTAGCTTTGCCGATTCGAGTCAGTGCCTGCATCAGGGTAAAGGGGATCTCCTCGAGGGCATAGCGGTGCCGCAGCAGATCGGTCATCGCGATCCAGAGATGACCGGTCATCTCGGCATCGGCCAAGGCACGGTGGAAGGTGCCGTCGGTGCAAATACCGCAGTGGCGGACCAAGGTGGCGAGTTTATGATTGAGGGCCTCGGGAAAGAGGCGGCGTGCCGCCAGCATCGTGCAGGACATGGAATTTTTCCGATTTCTGCCGATCGTCGTCAGTTCGGCATCCAGGAATTTACGGTCAAAACCGGCGTTATGCGCCACCAGGGGAAGATCGCCGATCCAGTCGGCGAAACGGGTCATGACCTCCTCGCAGGGCGGGGCGGCGGCCACCAGTTTATTGCTGATCCCGGTCAGGGACTCGATGAACCAGCTGATGGTGAAGCCGGGGTTCATCAGTTCCTGAAAGCGGTCGACGATCCGGTCATTTTCAATGCGCACCGCTCCCACCTCGATCGGGCGGTCCCCGTAATTCGGCGACATGCCGGTGGTTTCAAAATCAAGGACAATAACAGGACGTTTAGGCATGTATATTCCGAAATACTGGTAAAAAGCCCGGACGTTGATCCGGTGCGCCTCGCCGCTTTGACAAAAATGGTGTTGCTTGAGCCAAAAGGGTCGAAAATCGCGATGCGGTTCTAAAATGAATAAGGTACAGTAGAGAAATTTTATTATATTCCACCTTCAATCTCAATGCATGGAGGAAATGATGGGTCCGGATGAAATGCGGGAAAAAGCGATTGACCTTTTTCAGAAACGGCTGCACTGCAGCCAGGTGCTGGCCATGGTCGGTCTGGAAAAACTGGGATTGGACGATCCTTCGGTGATCAAGGCCCTGGGCGCCTTTGGCGGCGGTATCGGCGGCACCGGTAATATCTGCGGGGCATTGGTGGGCGCGACCAGCGTCATCGGCAGCCTGTATAGCCGAAGCAGTCTGGAAGAAAAGGAAAACCCTCGAATGTGGGCTGCCACCAAGGCCGTGATGAAAAATTTCGGGACCCTGGCTGCGGAGCACGGCGGCACCAACTGCTGCCAGATTGCCCGGGTCGATTGGATGGATCGGGACCAGGTCAAAGATTTCTACGGTAATCCCGACAGCCGCAGGCGGCACTGCATCAAAGTTGTCGGCGATACCGCCAAGGCGTTGGGTGAATTGCTCGAACAGGAAGCGGAATACATGGCTGCCAAAAACGCCGCCAAGAACGAAGCTAAAAACGAAGCTAAATAATCAATCGCCGACGGCGCCAGTCGTCATGCGAGAGTAACCAAGGCAGTCTGTTACAGGCTGCCTTTTTTCATGGAAAGAGGATAGGTACTATGGAGATGTTTAATTTTTCCTCCGGGGAAACGGCACGGTTCAACCGGGCCCTGACGTTTGTTCACCGGCAGGAACTGGATATCGAGCTGTCGGGAGCCAACACCCTGATTGTCAAGACTGAGAATTTCGAGGATGAGTGCGAGCAATTGGCCCCGTATTTCAGCGGCCTGGGCCTGGAAAACGCCAATGCCCGTCTGGTGTTCAACCCCGCCAAGGGAGGCAGCCACAAGATTCTGGTCAACAAGGCGGCCATCTCGAAGCTCTCCTACATCCATACCATGGTCACCGAGTTGGTCCATCTGGGCCATCTGCTCTCTTACAACGCCGAGTGCGGCAATATTTATCGCTTCACCCAGGATCAGGCCATCGCCGAGCACTATTACGAATTTCTTCTGTGGACCAAGTTCCAGGCCATGAAGGTTGCCACCCGCGCCCACGCCTTGGTGAGTTGGCATGAGGTCAATGGCGAGGCTGCGCCTGTGGGAGGCTGCTACCAGTTTGCCGAGGTTAATTTTTACAGTGAGAGGGTGGCCGCGGCCCTGGGGGCGTTACAGGGGGCGGGGAGCATCGCGGTCTGGCGGGAAGGGCTTTGGGATCTGCTCGAAGAACTGGCTTTTTATTTGGGCAGATTGGCCTTTTATCAGCAAACCGCCCGGCCCTGGGAGTTGGACGAGGGCTTTCCGGCCGCAGCCATTGAGGCCATGGTCGGTCAGGACAACTGCCTGGCTCTGTGCGCCGCCCTGCAACAGGCCAAGGAGTATAGCCTGTGGCAGGAACAGAAGCGCAACATCCGCAAAGCCATTTTGGCCATGCAGGAACACGGCAAGGGGTTATTTGCACCCAGGGCCTGAGCCGGGCTTGAGCGGAGGCGATGGGCGTTATGGCAACTCAACCGCCCAGGTGTCGAGCGGCGGTACCTTGGTGACGATCTTTTCCTGTTGGAGGAAACGGGCGAAACGGTTGTAGCGATTCTTGTCCAGCGCACCGGGCCGCAGGGCAAAGCGCGGCAGGGTATCTTTCCAGGCCCGGCGGTTGAGCTCATCGTCCAGGTTCTCCCGGCCATGGCTGACAAACAGTTTCCAGCTCTCGTCGGGATGGTTGATCAGATACTGCACCCCTTCCTCGAGCGCGTCTACGAATTTGCGCAGTTTCGGATCCGCCAGGGTCTTGCTGCCAGCCACCAGGATCAGCTCGTCGTAGGCCGGCACCCCGTATTCCTCGACCAAAAAGGCCCGGCCCGGTCGTTTCTCAATCGCCATTTGGTTGAGTTCAAAATTGCGGAAGGCGCCGATCACCGCGTCGGTCTGACCAGTCAACAGCGAGGGCGATAGCGAAAAGTTGACATTGACCAGTTTGACATCGTCGAGTTGCAATCCTTCCTTGGCCAGCATTACCTTCAAGAGCGCCGTTTCAAATCCCCCCACCGAATAACCGATGGTCTTGCCTTTGAGATCGGCAATAGTTTTGATTTTGGAGTCCTCGAGCACCACTAGCGAGTTGAGCGGCGTGGCGATCAGGGTGGCGATCCGCACCAGCGGCAACCCCTGGTCGACCTGCATTTGGTGCTGATGCTGGTAGGATACCGCAATATCTGCTTTACCCGCCGCGACCAGTTTAGGCGGATCGTTGGGGTTGGAGGGGGCAATCAGCTCGACTTCCAGGCCCCTGTCCTTGAAAAATCCTTTTTCCAGCGCCACATAGAGGGGGGCGTGGTCGGGGTTGACGAACCAGTCGAGCAGTACGGTCAGTTTTTCCGCAGCCCCCGCCGGATGGACCGGTAGCAGCAGGGCGACAAGCAGCAGGGGGATGAGGCGAGATCTAAAATGTTTCATAAGTTGGTTCCTTGTTGGGGTTGCCAGTAGATGAGGCGATCGAGCAAGCGATCAACCAAAAAATAGAGCAGCAGGGAGGCGGTGGCCAAGAGGGTCAGGGCCGCGAACATCACATCGATCTGCATGCGGGCGTTGGCGTGGAGCATGTAGAACCCCAGGCCCGCGCTTGAGCCGACCCATTCACCCACCACCGCGCCGATCGGGGCCACCGCGGTGGCCACTCGTACCCCGGCGGCAAAGGCGGGCAGGGCCGAGGGGATGATGATGGTGCGGAGCACTGCCAGGGGGCGCGCCCCCATGATCCGGGCGAGTTCCAGCAGGTCCGGGTCGGTGCGCTGCATGCCGTAATAAAAGGATGAGGTCACCGGAAAGAAGATGATCAAGACCGCCATGGCGATTTTGGAGGCCATGCCGTAGCCGAACCAGAGCACCAGCACCGGGGCCAGGGCAAACACCGGGATAGCCTGGCTGATCACCAGCACTGGCAGCATCCACCGCTTGAGCAGGGGTGAGACGATCATGGCAATGGCGCTGGAGGTTCCCAGCAGGGTGCCGAGCAGCAGGCCGAGCAGGATCTCGGTCAGGGTGGTGGCCAGATGTTTGAGCAGGATCGGCCATTGCAAGAGCAGGGATTTCGCTACCGGCAGCGGACCGGGGAGGATATAGGGCGGTGCCCCAGTGAGCAGGACCAGCAACTGCCACAGGACGAGCAGACCGGCGGCCAGGATGCAGAGGCGGAGGATTTTCATACCGTCTCGCCGTTCATTAGCAGTTGCAGGAGTTCGGCGTATTGGCTGGTAACCGCCGGGTCGCCGGGATCGCGGGGAGGCGTACCGCCGAGCGCAAGGATTTCGGCGACCTCGACCGGCGACCCGGCCAAGACGATGATCCGGTCCGCCAGGCGCAGGGCCTCGAGAGGATCATGGGTAACCAGCACCACGGTGGCTCCTTGGGTGAGCCGAGCGGCCAGGTTTTGCAGTCGGAAGCGGGTGAGGGCGTCCAGGGCCGAGAAGGGTTCATCCATCAACAACACCGGCCGTCCTTCCATCAGGGTGCGCAGCAAGGCGGCACGCTGGCGCATACCGCCAGACAAGGCATTAGGCAGGGCTTGTTCATACCCGGCGAGACCGGCTTCGCGGATCAGGTTCAACGCCTGCTGTCGGCGGGCCTCGGTCAGTTCATGGCGCAAGCGGGCCCCGAGCAGGACGTTGTCCAGGAGCGAAAGCCAGGGGAGCAGCAGGTCGTTCTGCCCCATCCAGGCCACCTGCTGGCCGCCGGGCGAGTGGGTGTCGAGGTGCAGGCCGCCGGTGAAGGGCAGGGTCGTGGAACCGGCGATCAGTTTGAGCAGGGTCGATTTGCCGCAGCCGCTCGGGCCGAGGATGCAGGTCGCCTGCCCGCCCTCGAGGCGCAACGACAGGTCTCGGAACAGCGGTTTACCGGAGAAGTCGAGATTGACCCGGTCAAAGACAATGGCCGGGGCGTTCATCGGGAGCTTGGCCGCCAACCGGTGCGGGGTGTCCAGGGTTGGGCTCAAGTTGTACTCAAAAGAATCGGTAGAAATGGTGCACCGGGCCGTGTCCGTGGCCGATGCGATAATCGGCTCCAGCCCGGATGGCGCCGGTGATGTACTCTTTGGCCAGGCCGACGGCGGTGACCATGGTTTCGCCTTTGGCGATGAACGAGGCGATGGCCGAGCTCAAGGTGCAGCCGGTGCCGTGGTTGTTGTTGGTGGGGATTCGTACGCCGGGAAAGGTGACGATCCGCCGGTCCGCGCCGAGATAGAGGCAGTCGTCGCTGTCGCCGGATTCCAGATGGCCGCCCTTGATGAGGACGTTGCCGCAGCCCAGGCCGGCCAGTTCGATGGCCGCTGCTTCGATCGTCTCGGCGGTGGTGATCTCCCGGCCGAGCAGCACCGAGGCCTCCGGCAGGTTGGGGGTGATCAGTTCGGCCAGGGGGATGAGATATTGCTTAAGCGCCGCGATGGCTTCGTCCTGGAGGAGTTTGTCGCCGCTCTGCGCCACCATCACCGGGTCCAGGACGATGCGGGTAACCGTGAATTTTTTAAGCTGATCGGCAACGGTCCGGATCAGCTCGGGGGAGAAAAGCATGCCGATCTTGACCGCATCCACCCCGATGTCGGAGAGCACCGCTTCCATCTGGGCGACCACGAAATTCACCGGCACCGCATGGATCCCGGTGACCCCGATGGTATTCTGGGCGGTCAGGGCAGTGATCACGCTCATGCCGTAGCAGCCGTTGGCCGAGATGGTTTTCAGGTCCGCCTGAATTCCGGCACCGCCGCCGCTGTCCGAGCCGGCGATGGTCAACACCCGGCGATAGGTTTTTTCCTTGTGTTCCATGGGGAGCGTTCCTTTTATCGTGCTGATTGAATCTGTTGTTTGAGGGCGGTTGCCGCGCTCCGGGGACAGGTTGCGCTGACGATGGCCGAGACCACCGCCACCCCGTCGGCCCCGGCGCGGATGACCGCTCCCGCGTTTTCCTGGTGGATGCCGCCGATGGCGACCAGGGGCAGGGAGACCGCTGCCCGGATGCGGCGGATGCCTTCCAGGCCCAGCGGTGGGGCGATGTCGGCTTTGGTGGAGGTCGTAAAGACCGGGCTGATGCCGATATAATCGGCCCCTTCCGCCTCGGCACGGACAGCGTCCTCCAACGATTCCGCCGAAATGCCGATGAGCATTGTGTCGCCAAGTAATCGCCGGGCGTCGGCCAGGGGCATGTCGCTCTGGCCAAGATGGACGCCGTCCGCCCCGATGGCCAGGGCGACATCGAGCCGGTCGTTGATGAGCAGCGGGATGCTTGCTTCCAGAGCGACCAGCAGCTCTTTGAGGGCGCGGGCTTCTTCGAGGAAGGCCCGGGTGTCAGCGTGTTTTTCCCGCAACTGCACACAGGTGACCCCACCGGCAATGGCCGCCCGGACGATGTTGACGGTGGCGCGGCCAAGTGACAGGCCCCGATCGGTCACCAGATAGAGGGAGTAGTCGACCATACGCGTCGGTTCAGGCCTCGCTGATCCGGCAACGCCGGGCCACTTCTTCCGGAGTGAGGGTGTAGAGGGCGTCCAACAGGTGGATCATGAAGGTGCCTGGACCGGCGGCGGTCGTCCCGGCCGTTTCCCCGGCAATCCCGAAAAAAGCCAGGCCGGTGGCCGCCGCGCTCACGGGATCGGCATCGACGGCAAGAAAGGCACCGATGATGGCGGTGGCCGAGCAGCCGGTACCGGTGACATACGGCATCAGGTTATGGCCGCCCTCAATGGTGACAATCCGTCGGCCGTCGGTTACCAGATCAACCAGACCGGTGATCGCCAGGGTGGTGCCCAGTTCCCGGGCGAGTTGCCCGGCGGCGCCGGCGGCATCGGCCACCGAGTGGATGGCGTCGACTCCTTTGGTTTTGGAATCCCGCCCGGCAAGCGACAGAATCTCGGAGGCATTGCCGCGCACCACACTGACCCTGGTTTCGTTGAGAATCTGCTTGGCGGCAGAGGTGCGCAGGGTGGTAGCCCCGGAGCCTACCGGGTCGAGGACAATAGGCGTGCCCAACTGGGAGGCCTTGCGGCCGGCCTTGAGCATGGCCGCAATCCAAGGGTCGGTGAGGGTGCCGATATTGAGGACCAGCGCCCCGGCAAAGGCGACCATTTCCTCAACCTCGTTTTCGGCATGGGACATGACCGGGGAAGCGCCACAGGCCAGCAGGACGTTGGCGGTGTAGTTCATCACCACAAAATTGGTGATATTGTGGATCAACGGCTTGTTCTGTCTGATTTTCAGCAGATTTTCAGCGGTTTTTCCGGCAAGCTGGCTCATGGAAACCTCTGGGTAAAGGATGGCGACCTTGGATAACGGCAGATGGCGAAAGGTGGGAGATGGGGCGAACAAAACGATGGGGAAAAATTCAGCAATTCCCTCCGCCGGTATAATCCGGATCAGGTTCTATGGGTTTTATCTCAGGCTAAGCGCCACCCCTGCAAAAATGCATCTGCTTGAATGGTCTATAGAAAAATAACACTGGAGTGTCAAGGCGAACCTCGCAGCGGTGGCTAATGATGACAGGGCGTTGAAACCGTTGTTCAGCGGGGCAGGCAGACCCGGGAGGCTGTGGCCACTCCTTCGGGGAAGATTGATGAGCCCTCGTCCGAGATGATGCCGAGAAACTGAAGGCCGGTAGCGGTGGCGGCATGGTAATCGGCCAGGGCGTCGCCGATGAACAGGCATTGGTCGGGGGCGTATTGATAGCGGCCGAGAAGTTCGCCGATGATTGCGGTTTTCGATCGCGGCGAGCCATGGACCTCAACAAAATAGGGCTGCAGTCCTTTGCGCAAAACGATCTGCTGCATCTCGTCGTGCGGGGTCCCGGAGACCACAAAGGCTGGAATGGATGCTTCCCGTAACTGCTCCAGGGTTGACAGGGCACCGGCAATGAGCGGGGCGGCTACCACCTCTTCCCGCACCAGATCGGCAAAATCCTGCCCCATCCGGGCCAGTACCTCATCATCGACGGACTTTCCCGCAATAACCTCGCAACAGTGGCGGAGTTTCAGGTGCCGGGGCATACCGCCGTTGTTGCGGTGATAGTGGATCACTGCTTCCTGGATCGCCGCTCCATAGGGGGCGAACAGGGTGGCGAAAGCTCCGACCTTGACCGTAAGCGAGGCGGCAATCACCCCGTCGAAATCGAAAAAAACCGCCTGCCAGGTGTGGGTGTTTATCGTCATCAATACTCCGTTGCATAATCGGGTTGCTTTGACTGTACTCTTTCCGGCCAGCACCGGTCAAGAACTCAAGAACTGCAGGAGAGCATGGAACACCCTGGTCGGTTTCGGGCCCATTCGGGTCGTTTTTCGGCAAATCGTTCCTGGCCCGGCTGCTCATTATAGGGATGGCGCAGCACTTCCAGCAGTTCCGCCACCAAAGAAAAATCACCCTGCTCGACCTGATCGATGGCCAGTTGCGCCAGGTAATTGCGCAGCACGTATTTTGGGTTGACCGCGTGCATCCGTTGGTGCCGCTCTGCATCAGGCAGGTTGTCGCGCCGCAGCCGCTCCGTATAGTTTGTCAGCCAGGCTTGGAGCCGGTCCAGGTAGGCCGGTGTCAACTGCTCCGGCCGGTAGAAAGCTGACATCAGGGGGGCAATCCGTTGTTCGGGCGAGGTCCTCGCCTCGGAGGCCTTGGTCGGCACCAGGGCCAGCCCCCGGAAAAAGAGGGTCATGTCGGTTTCCACCTCGGGCAAAATACGAAGCAGTTCCTGGACCAGTTCCCGGTCCAGGGCCGGTTCGTAGGCCACCAACCCCAACTTGGCTGCCATCATGTCTTGCCAGCCCCGATCGAAATGGGCCGTATAGTCGCGCAGGGCCTGCTCCAGCGGCTCGGCTTCGCCGATCAGGGGGTAGAGGGCGTTGGCCAATTGGGCCAGGTTCCAGTGGGCGATTTGGGCCTGGCGACCGTAGCAGTAGCGGCGGCCAGCGCTGTCGGTGGTGTTCGGGGTCCAGGTGGGGTCGTAATTTTCAAGCCAGCCGTAGGGGCCGTAATCGATGGTGAGCCCATGGATCGACATATTGTCGGTGTTCATCACCCCGTGGACAAAGCCGACCCGCAGCCAGTGCACCATCAACTCGGCGGTGGTCCGGCAGATTTCGTCAAACCAGCGCAGATACACCGCAGGCGAAGGTTCGCCCAGATGGGGAAAACCGGTGCGGATGGTAAAATCCGCCAGTTGCTGTAATACCGATATTTCGCCACGGCCGGCGAGAATCTCGAAATTGCCGAAGCGGATGAAGGATGGGGCGAGCCGACAGACGATGGCGCCGGGTTCCTCCCGGGGATGGCCGTCGTAAAACATGTCGCGTTCGACCGGTTCGCCGGTGAGGATGAGGCTGAGCGCCCTGGTGGTCGGCACGCCCAGGTGAAACATGGCCTCGCTGCAGAGGAATTCGCGCAGCGAGGAACGCAGCACCGCCAACCCGTCCGCGGTTCGGGAATAGGGGGTCGGGCCGGCGCCTTTGAGTTGCAGGGTCCAGTGTTCTCCCTGTTGGTTGACGACCTCGCCCAGATTGATTGCCCGCCCGTCGCCCAACTGCCCGGCCCAGTTGCCGAACTGATGGCCGCCGTAACAGGCGGCGTGGGGATCCATGCCCGGCAGCAGCAGATTGCCGGCAAACACCTGGGCAAAGATTGCGGAGCGGCAGGTGGTCTCAGAGAGATCGAGCAGGGCCGCGGCTTCCCGCGAAAAGGCAACGAGTCGGGGCGCTGTCACCGGAGTAGGCAGGACGCGGGAATAACAGGAGCCGCGGACCTGGCGCCGCCGGTTCTCGGCCAGGGGGTCGGCGGGCAGGAGGGTGGTGAAGCGGTTGTCAAACCGGAGGGCAGTGAGTGGGTTGGGGATTTTCGGGGGACGGCTCATGGCTGGGGGCCTCGTATACTATTAATTGTGCCTGCGGCGATGCCGGGATCGCTCAAGCCCTCTGGGGGAAGGGGTTGCCGGGCCAGGCAATGTGGAGTATCTCTTGGTGTCTATGGAAAAGCTTAAACCCTATTTGGCCGGCCTGGCCGTGGTCTTCATCTGGTCGGGCTGGATTACCATCTCGCGCTACGGTGTGCATTCGCAATTGCAGCCGGCCGACATCACCCTGCTGCGCTACTGGACTGCTTTGCTGGTGGTTTCGCCGCTGATCTTCCGCTACAATTGGCGCCAGTTCCGGCTCTATCAATACCTGGTGATCGGGCTCGGGGTCGGCTTTCCCTACACCATGCTCTCGTTTTACGGGCTCAAGGTCCTGCGCGCCGCCCATGCCGGAGTCCTGGTCAACGGCATGCTGCCGGTGCTGGGGGCCATTGCCGCATGGCTGCTCTTCCGGCAGCGGATCGCGGTCCATCGTTACGGTGCCATTTTTCTGATCTTTATGGCCAATTTCATCATGACCGGCGATACCGTGCTTGCTGTCGGTCAGCCGGTCGGCATCGTCCTGCTGCTGACCGCTGCGGTCTGCTATACCGGGCACATGACCGGTATCCGGCTGTGGCGCATGGCTTGGCAGGATGTGGTCGTCATCGTTCCGACGGTCAACGTCCTGCTGTTCACCCCGCTCTGGTTTCTGCTGCCGTCCAATCTCACCGGGGCTTCCTTGCAAGATATTGCTGTTCAGTCCGTTTATCAAGGCGTCATCGTCAATGTCATTGCCCTGGTCTGCGTGGCCTACGCCATTCGTCACCTGGGCACCATCACCGTATCCCTGTTCATGTCCTTTGTGCCGGTGACCACGGCCCTGCTGGCCTGGGGGGTGCTGGGCGAGGCCCTTGGCGGTTGGGAGATTGCCGGGATTTTCGGCTGTTCGGCGGGGTTGCTGCTCTATGCCTGGGAGCGATGAGGATGCACGCGAACGCTTTGGAGGCGGTTGCCGCAGGCCAGGTTGCCTTCACTGCGCTGCAACGCCGATGGTGCCTGGGAGAGTTGACCGGTCCGCTGGCGGAATATAATCCCTTGGCTGCACCGGAACAGGCGGACGATGCGGTGCTGGCGGCCTGTCTGTTGTGCGCCTGGATCAACTCCACGCGCTGCGATTGTCTTTGATCGGGGATTGGTTTTGGGATAGGAGGCGGTCGGCGTTGGCGATGGACAGAAGGGTAACAAGGGGATGGGGAAAAGGAAGGACAACGGCCCGCAGAGCGTTTACAAAACGCGCATTTTCAGATTGCCGACCCCCTGCTGAGCGATGGATAAGCGCTTGGCCAGACCGTAACTGAGATCGACGTCGCGGTTCCGTGCCGACGGTCCGCGGTCGGTAACCACCGCCTTGGCCTTCTCGCCGGTTTCCGGGTTTTCCAGTTCCACCTCCGTGCCGATGGCGATGTCGCGATGGGCGATGGTGGCGCCGTACATGTCAAACGGGGCGCCATTGGCCATGATTCGGCCCTGATGATATTGGCCATACCAACTGGCGACCACAGCTTCGCCGGATTTTTCGATGCCGTCTTTGCTACCGGTCGGGATACGGAGTCGTTGACCGACATGCAGATTTTTGGGGTTGCTGATCTTGTTGAGCCGCAGGATTTCGACCGGGTCGACCTTATATTTTTTCTGAGCCAGATTCCAGACATTCTCCCCTTTTTGCAGGACATGGATGGTCTCACCCTGGGGGG
>JAFLKR010000191.1 GCA_019163135.1 Desulfobulbaceae bacterium
ACCCCGTGCGACTCTGTGCGGTCGCGGTATCGCGACTCTTCAGGGGGGCGGGAGGACGTTGCGGCCATCAATTTCGGGCAGGTTGAGGTTGAGTTTCTTGAGTTTGCGGAACAGGGTGCTTTTGTGCATCCCCAGTTCTCTCGCGGTTGCCAGGCGATTGTAGCCGTTGCGCTCCAGGGCTTCCCGGATAACCTCCTCCTCGGTGGCCCGGCGGAGAGTCTGGAAGGTGGATGGTGTCGCTGTAGCAGGTGCGGGGGTGATGTGCAGATAGGCGGGCAGGTGGTGGCTGCCGATCATCCCCTGGGAACAGAGAATAAAGGCATGCTCGATGATATTTTCCAGCTCCCTGATATTGCCGGGATACTCATGGGCCATCAACCATTCCAGGGCTGCAGGTTCGATGCCGGTTACCGCCTTGCCTCGCAACCGGTTCATCTTATCGATGAACCGTTCGATCAACAGCGGAATGTCTTCCTTGCGCTCTCGCAAAGCGGGCAACTGCAACCGCACTATATTGATCCGGTAAAACAGGTCCAGGCGAAATTTTCCCTGTTCGACCAGGGCCTCGAGGTCGCGGTTGGTGGCGGCGAGGATGCGGACATTGGTGCGTTGCTTCTGGACGCTGCCCAAGGGTTGGAATTCGTGTTCTTCAAGTACTCGGAGCAGTTTTACCTGGAAGGCGGGACTGGTTTCGCCCAGTTCGTCGAGCAGGATGGTGCCGCCGTCGGCCAGAGTGAAATAGCCGGGTTTGTCCCCCACTGCATTGGTGAAGGCCCCGGCCTTGTAGCCGAACAGTTCGGATTCGAGCAGGGTATCCGGCAAGGCCCCGCAGTTGATGGCGATGAAGGGTTTCTCACGGCGGGTCGAGAGGTCGTGCAGAGCCTTGGCCATAAGTTCCTTGCCGGTGCCGGTGTCGCCTTCGATCAGCACGGTGCTGTCGCTTTCGGCAATCTGGGGGAGTACCGCAAAAATTTTTTTCATCAACCGGCTGCGGCTGACCATGTCGCCTTGCTGGAAACTGCCGCTTAATTCCCGGCGCAGTTCCTCAACTACGGTATTATCGCGGAAGGTCTCGACTCCGCCCAGGATTTCGCCGGCCCCGTTGCGTAACGGCGCAGTGGAAACGCTGATCGGGATGCGTTTTTTGTCGGCGTTAATGATATAGGTGGAACTACTGACAAAGGATCGACCTTCTTTCATGGTCCGGCGCAGGGCGCAATCCCCCTCACACATGTTGGAGCGGAACACCTCCCAGCAATAGCGGCCGATGGCCTCTGCACGGGCAATGCCGGTGATCTCTTCGGCCGCCCGGTTGAAGCTGGTGATTCGCCACTCATGGTTGACCGTGAAGACACCGTCGGAGATGCTCTCCAGGATTATGTCGGTAACTCCTGATTTCGGGGTGTTGTTTTTGTTGGTCATGGTTTCTCGTGGAGAAATTTGGTCGTAGCTCATTCTGTTCTTTGATAATCAACCTGGAGGAAGATGGCAAGGCCTGACCGGCGGCGTGCTTTAGCGACCAATACCGGTTGCAGGCTGCGATGGCATGCTCACCCGTCAATAGAGGCTGACTCTTCGCCTCAAGAGTGACGTCAAAAAAACAAGAAGCCTGCGTCACGCTAATGCGCTATATAGGCCGGAGTCTGGATCGTGCCAAAACGTGTGCAGCCACAAACTGACCAAAGAGGAAAACGTGCATATCTGGGTTGATGCCGATGCCTGCCCCAAGGTGATCAAAGAAATACTCTTCCGTGCCGTCGAACGGACCGGGGTGGCCATGACCCTGGTGGCCAACCAGCCGCTTGTGGTCCCGCGTCTCGCAAACATCCGCACCTTGCGCGTCGCAGCTGGTTTTGACGTGGCTGATAACGAAATCGTCAAGAGGCTGGTCGTCGGAGACCTGGTGATCACCGCCGATATCCCCTTGGCGGCTTTAGTGATCGCCAAGGGCGGCTACGGGCTTAATCCTCGCGGCGAGTTGTACACGGTGGAGAACGTCAAGGCCCGGCTCAGTATGCGCGATTTTATGGACAGCCTGCGCTCCAGCGGCGTGGAAACCGGTGGTCCGGCGGCTTTCAGCCAGAGCGACCGGCAGCGTTTTGCCAATCAGCTGGATCGTTTTTTGTCGGTGCATTTCCGGGCCAAGTGACATCCACTGCCCGCCAGATGTTTGCCTGACCGCCATACCGCATCAGCCCACTTTTTTCCTTTTCGGTAAATTTACCGTCGGTTTGCTTGACAACCGGGCTGGCTGTTTTATCATATGCGCCGGAATTATACGCAGGGATTTGCTGCTTTTTTTTTGTGCATCTTAAGACGACATCCTTCTGGGACCGATCAAATTCGTCGCCGCTACCGACCGGATTTCTTGCCTGTTTTTTCTTCCAGCCAGCGGAGGCGATCCCTCGTTTTGCCCTGCCTTGCTGCCCGTTGCCGCCCACCATGCCGCCCACCGTGGGGGCTGTTTCGTTTTTTGAGGAGATCACCATGATCCAGGTACACAATCTGACCCGAACCTATGGGCCGCTGAAAGCGGTCGACAACGTCTCCTTTGCGATCAAATCCGGTGAGATTGTTGGGCTGCTCGGCCACAACGGCGCCGGCAAGACCACGATCATGAAAATGATCACCGGCTTCCTCGAGCCCACCGGGGGCGCCATCAAAGTCGACCAGTTGGAGATGGCCACCGATCGTCGGGCGATCCAGGCCCTGATCGGCTATCTTCCGGAAAACTGTCCGCTCTATCCGGAGATGACCGTAGTCGGCTACCTCGAATATCAAGCTGCCCTGCACGGGGTCAACCGTGACCGGATGGGTGCTCTCTTGCGCGACACCCTGGAGCGGACCGCCCTCACCGATAAGGCCGGCCAGACCATCGGTACCCTGTCGCGGGGCTACCGCCAGCGGGTCGGCGTGGCCCAGGCCATCCTCCATCGGCCGCGGATCGTCATCCTCGATGAACCCACCAACGGGCTCGATCCCACCCAGATCCAGCATATGCGCAGCCTGATCAAGGAACTTGCCCGGGAGGCGACCCTGATCATCTCCACCCATATCCTTCAGGAGGTCCAGGCCGTCTGCAACCGGGTGATTATTATCCAACATGGCCGTAAGGCCCTGGACGCGAGTCTGGCTGAACTTGGGGCCGGGCAACGTTTGCTGGTGACCCTCGACGACCAGGAAGAGGCCGCCGGTTGGTTCCGTCGACTGGAGGGGATTACCCGGGTCGATTGTCTGCCCGCCGGCAACGGCTACGCCTGTTTCGCTCTTTCCGGCGAGCGACCAGCCAGGGAACTGGCCCCCATGGTGGCTGCCTCGGTTACCAGGAGGGGCTGGAACCTCTACGGCCTGGAACTCGAATCGCGAAATCTTGAAAAAATCTTCAGTGAAATCAACATCGCTGCCGGGAGGGAACAATGAACATTTTGCGCAGGGTCGCCAGAAAGGAACTGGCTGCTTTTTTCGCCACTCCGGCGGCCTTTATCTTTTTCGGCGCTTTTCTGGTTGCCACGCTCTTTATCTTTTTCTGGGTCGAGACCTTTTTTAGCCGCAATATTGCCGATGTCCGGCCAATGTTTGAGCGGATGCCGCTGTTGCTGATTTTTCTGGCGGCGGCCAGCACCATGCGGGTCTGGTCCGAGGAGCATCGCTCCGGCACCCTGGAACCGCTGCTGACCGCGCCGGTCGGTGTGCCGATGTTGGTAGGCGGTAAGTTTCTCGCCTGCCTGACCCTGGTCGGGATCGGCCTGCTGCTGACCTTGCCGCTGCCGGTGACGGTCTCCTTGCTCGGTCAACTCGATTGGGGGCCGGTGTTCGGCGGCTACCTGGCAAGCCTTTTGCTCGCCGGGGCCTACATCGCCATCGGGCTTATGGTCAGCGCCCAGTTCAACAGCCAGATTGTCAGCCTGATCGTCACCACCTTGGTGTGCAGCGGGCTGTATCTGCTCGGTTCCGATACCCTCACCAGTTTTTTCGGCAATCGGGGCGGCGAGTTGCTCAAAATGCTGGGGGCCGGTTCCCGTTTTGCCGCCATCACCCGTGGGGTCGTCGATCTCCGTGATCTGCTCTATTCGGTGAGCCTGATCGGTATCTTCCTCACCCTCAATGTCTACACCCTGGAGCGGCAGCGCTGGGCGGGCAACCCGACCAACCCGGTCCACCGGCGCTGGGGCCTGGCAACCCTCTTGCTGGTGCTGAATTTTGTGCTGGTCAACGTCTGGCTTGCACCCCTCAGCAGTCTGCGCGTCGACTTGACTGGGGGGCGGATCTATTCAATCTCGCCGGCGACCCGTTCCTATCTGGGACGATTGCAGGAACCGCTGCTGATCCGGGGCTACTTCTCGGCCCAGACCCATCCGCTGCTGGCGCCCCTGCAGCCGCAACTGCGCGATCTGCTCCGCGAATACGAGGTGGCCGGCAAGGGCCGGGTCAAGGTCGAGTTCGTCGATCCCCAGGAAAAACCGGAAATGGAGCAGGAGGCCGGCCAGAAATACGGGATTCGTCCGGTCCCCTTTCAGACCGCCTCCCGGTACCAAACCGCGGTCACCAATTCCTATTTTGATATTCTGATCAAATACGGCGACGAGTTCATTACTCTGGGGTTTCAAGACCTGATCGAGGTCAAGAGCGAAAGCGACACCAAGATGGAAGTGGCCCTGCGCAACCCTGAGCACGATATCACCCGGTCGATCAAGAAGGTATTGTACGGTTATCAGGGCGGCGGCAATCTTTTTGCCGGGATCGGCGCGCCGGTGGTTTTCCACGGCTATTTTTCCCCGGATGCCCAATTGCCGCAACCGTTGGTCGAACTGAAGCAAAGCCTCGATACGGTACTCGCCGATCTGAAGAAACAGGGGGGCGACCAGTTTTCCTTTGATTTTATCGACCCCGAGGCCGATGGTGGCGCAACAGCGGCGCAACTGACCAAGGAATACGGGATGCAACCCATGGTGGCCGGATTACTGTCGCCCACTACCTTTTGGTTTTATATGACGCTGGCAAGCGGCAACCAGCAGGTGCAGGTGGCCTTGCCCGCCGAACTCGACCAGGCAGCCCTGAAGACCGCGATCGAGGCCGCGCTCAAACGATTTTCCAAGGGCATGCTCAAGACGGTGGCCCTGTTTACCCCCCCGCCCGGACCGGCGATGGATCAGTTCGGCATGGGCGGGCAGGGCAATACCTTCCAGTTGCTCACCCGTTTGAGCGAGCAGGAACACCGGGTGAAGCCAGTGGATCTCAGTGGTGGCCAAGTCGATCCCGAGGCGGATATTCTGGTCGTGGTAGCGCCGGAGAAATTGGGGAACAAACAACGGTTCGCCATCGATCAATTCCTGATGCAGGGCGGGACCGTGATCCTGGCCACCTCGCCCTTTGATGTCAATCTCCAGGGCAGGCTCAATGTCAGTGAAAAGGACAGTGGATTGGCGGAGTGGCTGGCCGGGTACGGGATATCCCTGGCTAAATCGATGGTTCTTGATCCCCAGAATGCCGCCTTTCCGATTCCGGTTGAGCGACAGGTCGGCGGCTATGCCGTTCAGGAAACCCATCTGCTCAACTATCCCTATTTTGTCGATATCCGTAGTGACGGCATGAACCGCGACAACGGTCTAATCACCGGGATCGATCAACTGTCGATGACCTGGGCCTCGCCCATTGGCATCGATCAGGAGAAAAACAAGGAGCGTCGGGTGGTGCGGTTGCTGGAGAGCTCGAAGGGATCCTGGTTGTCGGATGCCCTCAAAATTCAGCCGGATTTCAATCGGTACGGCCAAACCGGATTTCCCCAGGGCCAGGAGAGCGGCCGGCAGTTGCTGGCGGTGCTGGTGGAGGGCAAGTTCGATTCCTGGTTTAAAGGCAAAGTCTCACCCCTGGTGGAGGAGGCCCGCAAGCAACAGGTCGACAAGCAACAGGCCGACAAAAAACTGTTGGAGCAGGAGAAGCAGGACGCCGACCAACCCAATACCGGCGATGATGGCCAGGCCAAACCCGCCGATCAACTGCCGGAGGTGATCGGCCGGGTGCTCGATCGGTCGCCGGATTCGGCCCGGATCATCCTGCTGGCCTCAAACACCTTCCTGGCCGATGCCAGCCTCGAACTGGCCTCCGGCGCTGGCGGCACCCGCTATCTCAACCCGCTCCAATTGATGGCGAACTGCATTGACTGGTCGCTGGAGGATCGCGATCTGCTCACCATCCGCGGTCGCGGCCATTTCGTCCGCACCTTGCTGCCGATGGGCAAGGAGGCCCGGATGCTGTGGGAATATCTCAATTACGGCCTTGCCGCCATCGGCCTGTTGACCGTCTGGGGGATTCGGCGGAGGGTCCTGGCCAGGGCGCGGCAGCGCGAACGCTTGCTGATAGCCGGGAGGGCTTGAGCCATGAAGCGACTGATACTTATCTGTGCGGTCCTGGTGCTGGTGCAGACCGGGCTGGCGGTGCTGACCCATGTGTATAAAAATTCCGAGGTTTCGCGCTCAGCAAAGGGGCCGTTGCTTAAACTGGCTGCTGCCGAGGTGGATGAACTGCGGCTGGAGGATGGCGAGGGGCGGAAATTGCTACTCAAAAAGGACAAAGCGCAATGGCAGTTGCCCGATTTAGACTCGTTTCCGGCGGATTCGGTTCGGGTGCAGGGGCTGATCGACCGGTTGGCCGGCCTGCAGCGGGGCTGGCCCGAAGCGACCACCGTTGAGGCCGCGACCCGTTTCAAGGTGGCTGCCGATCGGTTCGAACGGAAATTGACCCTGCGTAAAGGCGGCACCGATCTCGGGGTGCTCTATTTCGGCAGTTCACCAGGACTGCGCAAACTCTACCTTCGGGTTGACGGTGATCAGGAGATTATGACCCTGACAATGGCTCCGCATGATCTGGAAGTGGGGCCCGACAACTGGATCGATACGCACGTGCTGCAGCTCAAACCTGAGCAGGTGGTGCGGGTCGAGTTGCCCGGCGTCAAACTGGAGCGAGGCGACGAGGGGTTGGAGCCGGCCGATTTGACGGCGGAGGAAGAGGTGGTCAAAGAACGGCGGGATGCCCTGGTCAAACGGATCACCGGGCTGACGATCAGTTCGGTGATCGGTACGGAAAACAAGCCGGAGTATGGCCTGGATTTCCCGGTCCTGCGGTATACTGTCGAACTTGAGGGCGGCGAGCGGATCGACTATCTCTTTGGTCGGCTGCCGGAGCCCCAGGTCAGTGAACCCCAGGGGACACTGCCGGAACTCCCTATGCCTGTGCTCAAGGTCTCAGGTCACGAGCAGTTGTTTCGGGTGGAAGGCTGGCAGATGGATGAACTTGTCCGGGTCGATCGGGTTGCGCTGGTGCGGCCGAAAGTTCAGCCGCAGGCCGAGGCCGGCCAGGTCGCACCGCCCGCTGTCCCGACCGTGCCGCCGCAATAGATAACGAGCGGCACCCGTTTTTTGATCCTGTGAAAAAAGGCAAAGACGGATAAACTGTCAGGATTCAAGAAAGAGTGTTCCTGAAGGTTTTTACTCAGGCCGCTAATAAGGCCTATCGGCAACCCTGCACCCCTGTTTTCTTGCGCTCCGGGAAATGAGGCCTGGGAAAGCTGTTATTCCCCAAGGAGTGGTTGCCTGATCGTTTCTAATTATTGACCATGTCAAGTTGCTTATTGTAAATCGTTGTTTCTATCTCCATCAGGCCTAGGATAGTGTGGAACAGGTTGTCATGGGAATAGGGATGGGCTGCTTTGTCCCGAAGCATTTTTTTGTTAATTTTGAAACTGTCGCCGAACCAGAAAACAGAGGCAATATGTTTTTGAGTGTCCGGCGCCATCGCATAGGGCAGTCCGTGCAGAAAGACCCCATACTCTCCGAGCGATTCTCCATGGTCGCTCATGTAAATCATTGCCGTCTCAAAACGGTCTGTGTTGCTTTTGAGCAGGGTTATGATCTTTTGCAGGACATAATCGGTGTATAGGATGGCATTGTCATAGGCATTGCCAATTTCCTCATTGGTGCATTCATCCAGTTGGTTGGTCTGGCAGGCCGGCGCAAAACGTTCGAATGCAGCAGGATACCGCTTGTAGTAGGCGGGGCCGTGGTTGCCCATCTGGTGCAGGACAATCATGATGTCGCCTTGCCGTTGCCCGTCGATATATTCCTGCAGACCCACCAGCATCCCCTCGTCCCTGCACTCGATATCGCAAATCGTATTGAGCGCTGGCAGTTTATAATCCTGGTAGGGCATTCTGAGGGCCACCCCTTTAGAGTCCGAATTATTATCCCGCCAGAGCACATGGACACCGGCATGTTGCAACACGTCCAATAGGTTTTCGTTGGCGGCACCTTTGCGATCGCTGTATTGGTCGCGGGGGAAAATGGAAAACATGCACGGAACGGAAAAGGCGGTGGACGTGCCGCTGGAATACATGTTCGTAAAAGAGATGACATCCTCCTGCTGGAGGAGCGGATTTGTCGTTCTCTTGTATCCATTAAGCGAGAAGCGATCCGCTCTGGCCGCCTCGCCGATGACCAGAACAATCAATTCCCGGTCTGTATCGGTTGCGGGTATCCGGGCGTCTGTACCCAGAGGTTGAACAACCGCCTTGGTGTTATAGTAGGTTTTGCTGACATACTTGCCGACGGAATAGAGAAAATGGATGGGGTTGGTATAGTATCGTAACGATTTGTGTTCTCTGAAAAAAGAGGTGTAGAATTTACTGAAGAGTAGCACTGATCCCAGCACGATTAACAAGCACACGGATACAGTCTTAATTTTGGCGACCGTCGTTCTTTTCCAGGAAGTAGCTTCGATTTTAACAAAATATACCAAGGCGGCGGGTAACACACCTTGAAACAAGAGAGTGGTCACTAATTTGGGGCTGATTAAGTCGACCGTTTCCTGGAGATTGGTCTGCAGCACATTCTGAATCATAATGTAGTCGATCACCACATTATAATTGTTCATGAAAAAGGATGTGGCCGATGACACCAGCAGGAGAAGGATCAAAATCGGTTTGGTGGTATACTTCGAACTGACCAGCGTCAGCAGCAGCATGATCAAGGCGTCGAGACCCACGATCAAGGAGACCAGGAAGCCAATATTTTTCAGAATGAGGGGGTAAACCACCAGGACATGTTGGAAAAAGGCCCAATTGCCCAAGAGCACCAGAAAGGCCGAGGTGTAAAAATTGAGTTTGGTTTGGGTGGTTTTCATGTTTTGCAAAACGGTGCGCTGTATACGCGAAGGAACAGGGTGATATCCAAAATGGCTGCCCGGTTGATTATAGACGGATTGCTTTCGAGGGTTGCATACGGCTTTTGCTTTGCAGGGCAACGGAGGTCGGGTTCGTTGTCGATAGATTCCGAATTTCAGGCCCACCAGCCGAAAGTCGCGGCCATTAACGCCAGGTACCGTAGGATTTTGGCACTGCCGGCGATCAGCAGAAACATCCAGAACGATTCCCGCATTACCCCTGCAACCACGGTCAGTGGATCGCCGATCACCGGCACCCAGCAGAGGAGCAGGGACCATTTTCCGTAGCGTTGATACCAGCACTGTGCCTGGGCCAAACGCGGTTCGCTGACCGGAAACCATGATCGATGGCGGAAACGTTCGATGAAACAGCCCAGCCACCAGTTGAGTACTGCTCCCAGGATGTTGCCGATGCTGGCCACCGCCAATAACCAGGCCGGAGGATACGCTCCGGTCAGCAACAGGCCGACCAGCACCGCCTCCGACTGCATCGGCACGATGGTGGCCGCCAGTAGCGCGGCCATAAACAGACCCAGGTAAACGGAAAAATCAACCATGGTTCCCTTTGCCTCTGGTGTATGCAACAACAGCCGGTTTGGTCGGTGATCAACCCCAGCCGACTTTACGGCATAGAGAACGGATGGTTGCGAGAGCTTTTTCGATTATTTATGAAATTCACGGCAAACCAGCGGTTAAACGATATAATGGACATCGGCAACAAGATGCAGCATTAGGAAAAACCAGAAAAACCAGACGATCTCCTGGAGCGATCTTCGCACGTGACGGGGCCGTACCGGGTAGGTATCCGGTTCAACCAGTTGGAAATGGCGCGGCAGAAATCTGGGTACCTTGCTGGAGTAGTCCAGGTAGGCTTGGCCAAATTTATGTTGCAGGTTTCTCTCCTCTGCAAGCACCACCAGAGGGTAATAAAGGATAAATGCGCCGACGATAATGGTCACGATCGAGAGGTGCCTGGTGGCCAGGCCCAATCCGAGAGCGCCGAGAAAGCTGAAGACATACAAGGGATTGCGGACCAGGGCATACGGCCCTTCGGTAACAACCCGGTCTTCTTTGTAGCCACTGATATAAAGGGCGCTCCAGATACGGCCGAATGCGGCGATCACGACCAGGATGAAACTGAGCGTTTCAACGAGAACGCTGATCAGGCTGTTTTCTGCCCAGGAAGGGCTGGTCAGGAACTGCAGGAGTGTGCAGGCGAGGATAACGACAATGGAAACTGGCTGCCGGAATCTGATAGCCCACTCATACGGAGCAAACCTGCAGGTCTGCTCATCTTGTGATACGATCATGAATTTTCTCGGTGAAAAGTTGAGTGGGCGGTAACTGCCCCCCCTGACAATGAAGGTCATCAATTAACTCTGAGACGCTTGTTGCGTCAAGCCTTCCTTTCATAGTAGGAATACCTTCGAGGTTATATCTACCACAGCTTTGATGAAGAAATGATGAAAAACAATTCGATCACCTGTTGCTGGACGGCCAGTTTTTCTTCATCACAGAGCAGCATGTGTAAACTGCAAGCTGGAAATTTCAGGTGTTGCGTTTGCAGTGCCAACTCAAGCAACCCGGGAGGCTGGCATGCGGGTATTGATCGTTGATGATGAACCGGAGTTGTGCGGGCAAATTGCGCAGACCCTCAGGCAGCAGCAATACACCGTGGACACGGCCGGCGATGGAGAGTTGGCCTTGGAAATGATCTTTTCAGACCCCTATGACCTGATTGTGCTCGACCTCATGCTGCCGGGTAAGGATGGTTTTGCGGTACTTGGCGAATTGCGCCAGGAAGGCGTCGCCACCCCGGTGCTGATGTTGACCGCCAAAGGTGAGGTGGTCAACAGGGTCAGGGGGCTTGATCTGGGTGCCGACGACTATCTCCACAAACCTTTTTCCATGGCTGAACTCCTGGCCCGGATTCGGGCACTGCTGCGTCGTAGTCATGAGCAGGTCAGCCCATTGTTGGTCATCGGCCCGATCAGTCTGGATACCAACACCAGAATCGTTACTTTGGGAAACGAGTCGGTCAATCTCACCCCCAAGGAATTTTCCCTGCTGGAGTTTTTGTTCTATAACCGCAACCGGGCCATTTCCCGCTTCAACATGGCCGAGCATGTCTGGGGCGATGCATTTGATCCGTTTACCATGTCCAATAATATTGATGTTCATATTAAAAATCTGCGGAGAAAACTCGACGATCAGGCGGGCCGGATCATCATCACCGTCCGCGGCATCGGCTATATGGCCCGGGATGACCAGTCATGAAAATACGTAACCGGATCACCCTGTGGGTCAGTCTGGCCGGGGTGATTTCCACGACGGTTCTCTCGCTCATTGTTTTTTTATGGGGATTGGAGACGCCCTATGAATTCCTTGATCAGGAACTGGAAATCCGGGCCCACACCCTGGTCGAGGAATTGGCGCGTGCACCGAAGCAAGGAATCGGAGTCGAAAAAGAAAGCCTGGAGCATTTCTCTCATCTCTATTGGGTCCGCATCTATGATGCCGGGCAACAGTTGCTCTTTTCCTCGCAGATGGCCGAAGAGATACCTTTGCCGATGAAAGCAGGAGTCCATGGGTATCTTGTGAATACCGATATCCCTATTAAACGTTTTTATGCAGAAGAAAGCGACGAGGCCGCCGGCTTTTGGAACAGGATCTTTACCATTACCGTGCAAGGGACTCCCTATATGGTGCATGTCGCCCGACCGGTCGAGAGCATCGTCGGTGAATCGATCGAGTCGGCGGTGATGATCGGCTCCGCCCTGCTGGCCACGGCGTTGATCCTGATTGCGGTCAGTTATCAGGTGGCTGGCAAGATCCTGCATCCGGTGCAGGAAATCAACCGGCTGGCCGCTGCCATCAATGCCAATACCCTGGAAAACAGAATCCCGGTGGCCGGCAACGGTGACGAGATCGATGCCCTGGCCGTCACCCTCAACCAAATGTTCAACCGGCTGCAGTATTCCTTTCTCCGCCAGAAGGAATTTGTGGCCAATGCCTCCCACGAGTTGAAGACCCCCATCACCCTGCTGCGGCTTTCCATGGAAGAAACCCTACAGGATGAAAGCCTGCCGGTTAACCTGCAAGAAAAACTGCTTGCCCAGGAACGGTCTCTGGCACGGATCAGCCAGCTGGTCAAGAGCCTGCTGGACTTGAGCCGGCTGGAACTGATCGAACTCCCTGAAAAAGAAACATTTTGCCTTAACACGTTGATCGCCGACGTGGCCGAGAATTTTCAGGTGTTGATGCAGGACCAGCGGCTGACTTTTCAGGGAGAGTTGCAGGGCTGTTTATCCCTGCATGCGGATCAGGAAATGATCCGGCGGGTGTTGATCAATTTGCTGGATAATGCCATCCGTTACAATCTTCCTGGTGGCCAGGTGCTCTGCCAAACCTCAGGGGAGGCTGGGACCGTCACGCTCACTATCGCCAATACTGGACCTGGCATCGGCAAGCAGGACCAGGCGCGCATCTTCGATCAGTTTTACCGGTGCGAGCAATCCAGATCCACTGTGCATGGCGGTTCGGGCCTCGGTCTGACCATTGTCAAGCGGATCGTTGAATTGCATGGCGGCACCATTGCTGTGGAAAGCGAGCCACAGGCTTGGACGAAATTTAAAGTGGTTTTTCCTGCCTGATCGTTAATCAGCCCACAACCGCAACTCCCTGGTGTTTTGTTGCTGCCCAGGAGCAAACGGGACACCGTGTCAACGCCTTGCCTGCCAGTGCACCGTCTGACGATGTGATTATAAATATTTATGCTGCGTGAATAAATCGAAAGCCGTCTGGTAGTAGGCAATCGCGAGGTTCGTTAAGTGGCGGTCGTCGGAAACTACGTCAAATCGGTCGCCTCCGAGACGGTATCCATAGGTGTGTGTACTTTTGCCTAGTCCGAGGACGGTCAGGGTTTCATGCTGGTAGAGGGCGACATCGTGGTTGTGATTAAAGAGCAATATTTTAGAGGCATCACTTTGGGCAAAAACATTCTGACCGAAAAACGGCGCGTTGTAGGGCAGGCCCAGGAGGCCGAGAACGGTCGGGGCGATATCTATCTGGCTGATGGGGCTGTTTATCTGTCGGGGTTGCAAATGTCCTGGCGCCATGATGAGCAGCGGGATTTCATAACTCTGCAACGGAAACTGCTGGCTCCCGTATACCCGAGCACCGTGATCCGCGACTACGACAAAGAGCGTGTTGGTATACCAGGGAGCTCTTTTACTCTTTTCCAAAAACTCACCCAAGGCATGATCGGCATACCGTATGCCATCCCGGCGGGATCCTCCACGAGAACGCACCCCCTCAATCCCTTCGGGAAAGGTATAGGGGGAGTGATTCGAGGTAGTCATGATGATGGAGAAGAAGGGTGCACCACTGCCGGCCTGATGATCAAAATATAGTCGGGCGTGGTCGAAAAGATCCTGGTCCGATACGCCCCAGATATTACTGAACTTGGGGTTTTGGATATCTAACCGGTCGCTGATCGCAAAGCCGTTGTTGCTATAGAACGATTGCATGTTGTCGAAGGCGCTGAATCCGCCGTAAAGAAAACTGGTGTGGTAGCCATGTTCGGCCATAACTTTCCCCCAGGTCGCTATATGCTCGTTACCCGGTCGTTTGATTATGGATTCGCTGGGGATCGGCGGCAGTGAAGCGGTGATCGCTTCAAGTCCCCGTACCGTCCTGGTGCCGGTGGCATAGGCCCGGTTGAAGAAGAGACCTTGCATGGCGAGGACGTCAAACTTGGGCGTCAAGGCGGTGTTAGAAGTAGCCATCGCCGCTTCGATGGTCTTGCCGTTGCCGCAGGCGTCGACCTGTTCACAGCCAAAGGATTCCTCCACGATAACGACTACATTTAATTTTCCTAAACCACTGTTGGAACCGGAGGCGACGCGATTGATGTCGGCCTCGCCTGGTTCAGATCGGCTGGTGTCGGTGGCTAACTGTGTTTGGAGGAGGCCCGCCAGGAGGTGCGGATCTTCGGTTTTGTAATGGGCATGGTAGTCGAGATGGTTGGTTCGTAAGGCTTCAAAGAAGCTGCTGATGCCGTCGACGGCAATTTCGTTGACAATTCTGTTGGTAGAAAAATCAAAACTGTGCGTTGAGAAGAGGAATGCGAAAACCAGGAGGATCGTCGCGTGGCTAAGAAAAAAGCGGAATCTTCTCGAAAAGATGACGTGAATCTTGGCGGAGTTAGCAAGCTGTTTCCAGCTGAATTTCAGCAGGAGGCTGGCGTATATGGCAATCAGCGCGCAAATTGAAACCACATGATAGGATTCGTATATATTAACAAAGACTTCGTGGGGATAAATCAGATAATCAACGGCTACTAAATTGAAGCGAGCGGTGAATTCCTTGAAGAAGAAATATTGGGCCACGGCCTGGTAGAAAATGCCGAAATAAGCGATCCAGCTGATGGCTGCCATCAATAAACGTCCCGGCAACGATTGGTGCATTTTACATGGCACAAAAAGGAGATAGAGCGTAAGAGGAGCGAGAAGATACCCCAATGTGATGGTGTCGTTGGCTATGCCGATGCCGAGGGTCGATAAGAGCGTGGTGGTCGATAGGTCTGTATCCCCGCCGAAAGCAACAAACAGGACTATCCTGAGAAGAAAGGATACAAAAAGATACAGCACCCCTATAAAAAGCAAAGGGGTGAATCGGCTGTTGCAGATAATGGTCTGAAATTTGGCTGTCCATGCAGGCCAGAAAGGGGAAGGGCTTGTAATCCTGTTTTGATTGTCAGGGACACTTTGCGGTGATGGAAGCATTGTTTCTCCAGGTGTTCTTAGGTGATTGGATTTTTGGCATTCATACACTACCTCCTATGAAGATTTAATGAAGACAGCCGGTATGTTTCGCTGCAGTTGATGGGAAACAGGGCTTGCGTTATAGTCGGCATGTCCTTTGTCGCCTGCCAATTACCTCTGCCAAGGTGCCTGTTTGTCGCTTATGCCAGCATCACTTGATGATTTCCAGATACGTCTTGCCCGGAGATTTCGCAAGCAGCAGGAATTTGCCGCCGGTTATTCGCCGCTCTACTCTCGGTTGTTCGGGTTGCTGGCAGACTGGCTGGCTGCGGAGCCGGGGCGTGATCGGTTGGTGGATTGGCTGCTGCAGGCCGGGGCCGCCCGGTCTAGTTTTGATGTGCCATTGCTGCTGCTGGCCGGTTTGCACCGCGATATATTGAACGAGGTGGCCGAAGTTGCTGGTCTGGCGGAATATTATCCAACCGTGGGAGGGACGCAGGCAACCGATGACCCCAATCTGGCGGCTGATCTCCGCGCCGCGATGCTGGCAAGGCAAACTTCGCTGGCCGCGTTTATCGGGTCCGCCTCCGTGCAGACCAATGAAACCGGACGTGGTCTTTGCTGGCTGTTGCCGGTTCTCTATCCCGGCTGGAAGTCTATCCATCTGGTCGATCTTGGGGCCAGCGCCGGTCTCAATCTGGTGGCGGAGCAACGCCATTATCAGCTGATATCGACAGAAGCGGGCAGGGGGTTGCTTGTGCTGGGCAGTGGGGAAGCACCGCAGTTTGTCGTGGCCAGTCAAGGAGATGTTCCCTTACCGCCCGAGCGGCACCTGCTGCCGACCATTGCCTCCCGCATCGGCTGCGATTTCGCCCCTTTTCCGCTGACCACCGATGTCGACGAACAAACCCTGGCCGCCTTTGTCTGGGGGGATCAGGTGGAACGGTTGGCCAGGCTGCGCCAGGGGATTATCGCCCTGCACCGAACCCAGACCACCGAGGCCCCGGTGCAACTCTACCCCGCCCATCTCCCCGATGCACTGCCCCGGTTTCTGGAAGAGCAGCTTACGGTTGGCAATGAGGCCCCTTTGGTGTTCTACAATACTTACCTTACCACCTATCTCCAGGATAAAGGGGCTTCTCTGCGACCGCAACTCGCCGCCTGGGCCCTTAAGCAGTCGCAGCCCGTGCTTTGGCTGCAATGGGAGCCTTCCTGGCAAGGGATGAAACCACCGAACTTTGGCTGGTTGGCCTGGACTGCTGACCTTTGGCTGGACGGACGACATCGGCAGTGGCATCTGGCTTGGGCGCAACCCCACGGCACCCACATCCAATGGCTGCAAGCAATGCAGGATTGGGGGAAATTCTGGCGGGAGCGCTCGACGTGACCCCCGAGGAAGTCCTGAACTTCCAGGTGCGCCCGGCAACTGAGGCTCGAGGAGTCTGGATGAAGCCAAAGTGTAATCCGGGAATACTATTGAGCTGGGACAAGGTTCACCCCGGATACGGTTGCGC
>JAFLKR010000158.1 GCA_019163135.1 Desulfobulbaceae bacterium
TTTCCCGGCCGGATTTGACATGCAAATCGGTGGTCCAACTCCGACAGACTCCTAGGCAGAAATTTGCAATTATGGCCCATGTTAAGCCTGGGCTAAAGAGGGTTGTCAAATTGTTCTCCCAGTTGGAGTAGTCAGGGGCGGCAGTTTTTCCTCTCGATTATCAGAGGGGACCAGGGAGTGATAATCAAGGGTTTTGTTTTTAGCAGGTGCTCGGCAAAGGGCAAGGGAGGTCGGCTTGAGGGGGAGAGGGTTTCTCGGTCACCTTTCTGGCGGCATGATCATGGCAGCGGCAACCAGTACGCCACCGCCGCCGACCACTAAACCTGCTAAAACATCGGTGGGGTAGTGGACCTGGAGATACACCCTTGAGTAGGCAATGAGCAAGGTCACAAGCAAGCAGGCGATAATGGTCAGTTTGGCTACCGGCTTGGGGAGGTCGCGGGCGGCAATGAAAGCCAGCGCGAAAAAGAAGGCGGCTGCCTGGGCGGCATGGGCACTGGGAAACGACCAACTGGTCGGCATGGGGATGAGGAGATGCTCGATTTCGGGTCGGGGCCTTTTGATGAGCAGTTTAAGGGCATGGACGCTTATAACGGTGAGTCCGAGGCCGACGATGAGCAGCAGGGCTTCTCTTCTTTTGCTGCAGCGGTGGAGGCAAAACGCCAAGGCGGCGGCGGTGGGCAGCAGGACAACGAGCGCGCCCAACCAGGTGACGGTTAGAAAGAATTGATCGGTAACAGGAGGGAAAGGCATGGGGGCGGCGCCTTAATGCGTTTGGTCTAGAGGTCGAACGGCTTTGATTACACGCGCACTGTTCAGGATGTTGAACAAGTGCCGCGAAAACAGGCTGGAGGCAAGAAGAATTAACCTGCCATGAAAAAAAATCCCTCCCCTTGGGCCTTGAGGCGCCTGAGAGGGGAGGGGATAGGTGTCCGAATAAATCAGAAGGTGTAGGTCAGGCTGACGCCGCCAAAGAAAGTGGTATCAACGTTAGTATCGGGCAGTACATTGTCATCCATGGAGTCGGTGTAGTTGATGCTGGCGGTGATGCCGAAGGCTTCGGTGGCCATGTATTTCACCGAGGCGGTCAGCATGTAGTTAAAGAACCCGCCATCAGTGCTGTCAGGGGCATAGAATGCAGAGAAATCTTCACCGGCATAGCTGATCAAGCCGCTGAGTCCCAGGGTGGTCTTGTCGTTAATGCTGTAACTGTAACCCAAACCGCCGGTTACATAGAAGTCGTTAACTTCATCAATATCATAGTAGAGCTTGGTGGAGACGACAAAGCCGCGGCCAAGGTCATAGGCCAGACCGGCAAAGACTTCAGCGGTATTTTTCACAGCTTTCGGGGCGCCCTCGTTCGCTGTCGGGTAGGTCGTCGGGAAGGTGTATTCAACAATACCGACACTGGCATCAACGGCTCCGAGTTTGAATGCGTAGGAGGCCGTCAGGTCAACCTCGGAAAACTGGTTTTCCTCGACCAGGCCATTGTAATCATCGAGGTCGTAGTTGGCCCAGACGTTGAGGGCAAAACCGTTAGCCGATACATCGACACTGGGCTGCACCACAAAACCATCGTTGAAGGTCAGTCCGCGCCAAACATAAGCACTGTTGGTGTCAAGTGCGGCGGTCGCCGTCGCTGCCGTTGCCTGAGTTGCGCCGCCGCCTGCAGCAAGGGCAACCAGTGCTGCCATGGAAAAAAAACGTTTCATCCTCTCTCTCCTTTTGAAATAATTAGTACAGAATGTGTGACAGCGCCCGCGTCTTGCGAGTGATACCCTTGTGTCGGGAACCCCCTAGATTATCGGGGCTGTGCTTTTGTCTTGGTGTTTTTCATGTTGCATTTCCGGTGCCATCCTTGGCGTTATAATAATCATCATGTGATTTCATGAGGATAAGGGGTGCTTAGGTGAGGGGCGTGGATGAGGCGAGAGGGCGGGATGGGTTTTTTGTTACATTTGTATCATTTTTTTGTCGTAAAATATTCAAAAATGTAATTTTTTAATCCAGGCCGCTGTGGGTGTGGTGAGGTGCGAGTTGCAATGCGGTTATGGGGAAACGGTACTCCCCCCCCGGTAGCTTACGGTTCTTGTGTCCCCGGTCAAGCGGGTATCCTACTTTTTCAACTCAATGAAGACCTCCACGTCGGGCCATCGTTTAGCAACCGGTTGGATGGACGGTCGGGCGATAATCTTGCAGAAGAGGGTGCTGTCGGTTGCAATGGACTCAAGGTAAATCGGCGTAGTGAGAACTTCTTCCGGGGTTTTGTTGTCTTTGGTGATCGGTATGGTAACCAGGACCGTTTCCGGGGTGACGGTGATTTTATGAATTTTCAAAGCGCCGGGCAGTTTGCCGACGATCTGCGGCGTGATGGGAATATTTTTTTCGACCACCTCTGCCAGGGTCAGTTTCAGTTGCTGCGGTGAGGTGTCCAGTAAGGTGACCCCTTTGGGGAGGCGCAGGTTTTCGCTGGTGATAATAATAGTCTGGCTGCCTTTGGCCATCCTGGATAAATCGATTTTGACGTTGGGGGGGTTTAGGGTGAGGTTGTCGATGTCTGATTTGGGGCCTGTGAGGTGCAGTTTGATTTCGTTCGCCTTCTCCCCCACCAGTGCCAGATCGTCTGCCGGCGAGGTGTAGTCGATGTTGACCGGCAGGACCCTTTCTACTACTTCGCGTTGCGAGACAATCAGGGTGGACCAGAAGATCACCGCAACCAGCAGGCTGGCGGCGATTTGGAAAATCGTTCTTTTGCGGATTATGGGGCCTTTGTCCCGCCGGAAAAAACCCATCGCTTGTTGGTGTTCGACAATAGCCCTGGTAATCTCTTCCCCGTTGCGCGCCGGTCGCATCTCGCCGTTGGTGAAAATCGATACTTTGCCGCGTTCTTCTGATACCACCAGGGCCAGGGCGTCGGTCTGCTCGGCAAGGCCCATGGCCGCATGATGGCGGGTGCCGAAGTCCTCCGAGAGCCTCATGGACTGGGACATGGGAAGCCGGACGCCGAACTGGGTTAGTTTGTTGCCCTCGATGATTACCGCGCCATCGTGGCCCGGAGAGTTCGGGTCGAAAAGGCTGAGGATCAGCGGAATGCTGGGCAGGGCGTTGAGTTGATGTCCACCCGAGATTTTATCGGTGATCGGTTCTTTGCCAGGAAAGACAAGGATGGCGCCGCAGCGCTCGTTGGCGAGTTTGATCAGGCTTTCGGCGATCAGCGACTGGAGCCTGGTGTCCTGATCCTTGAAGCGATGCGCGCTAACTGAAACCGTTTTTTCGAGGATTTTGCGAAGTTCCGGTTGAAAGATGACTATCAGTCCCAGGACGGCGACATGGCTGACGTTTTGGTAAACCCATTCAATGCCCCTCAGATTGAGGGCGCTGGCCAGAATGAAGATCAAAAAAGCCAGGAGGATGCCGGCCATGATTTTCCAGGTGCCCAGACGTAACAGGGTTCGATAGAGAAAAAATAGCCCGGCTGTGATCAGGAGGATGTCGAGCAGAGCTCGCCATGAAAAGAATCCGAGCGCCAGAGCCAGGGAATGCTCCATGAAGTTTTCCTAATGAGCGTTAATGTTGAAGTCCGGAGCGTGGAGGGGCCGGAATGGTGCAGAATTTCTGCGATGCAGAGTCATGGTGCGGGGGATTATAACAAATTCCAACCGTAGTTCGAGCATTATTTCCTTTAAGAATGAGCAGGCTGTCCGAGTCTTTGGCCGGATCCTGTGGGTTAAGCGCAGAAAGATGTGGTGGGAAACAAGGCGCATCAACGGAAACGAAGGTAGAAGATGAGGAACTGCGGAGTGAGTGGATTTTTTTGGAGCAGGCCTTTTAGGGGTAGACCAGCGGTAAACGATTAGATCCATAAGGAATGGTGTGTCGTTAGTCGTTGAGCGGGATGCGGTTTGTCTACGCCGTTATCGTGAAAAGAGCTTGATTTTTTCAGGTGTGCAGGTATTATGGGAGGTTATTGAAAATTGAATTTCTTTAGGAGATACTATTATGGCCCGAAATTGTGAAATTTGTGGCAAAGGCCCCTCTACCGGAAATAATGTCAGCCACGCCCATAACAAGACCCGTCGCCGCTGGCTGCCCAATCTGCAGCGAGTTCGGACGGTCACCAGTAATGGCGGCACTGCACATGTTAAAGTCTGCACCCGTTGCATTCGTTCCGGGGCTATCGTCAAGCCAGCCTGAGTCTGTTGTTTCCATCCAAAGGCGAGTTGATTAATTCATCTCGCCTTTTTTTTCATGCCTCATAGGTGGCACTGATTTCAATCGTGTTGCGGAGTTGCAGATGAGCGAAGAACAAGTCCAATTTTTACCATACGAAGATGCGGTCCGCCTGGTTGCCGCCATCCAGGAAGAGGAAGACCTCGATAATCCTGATCATCGGATTCTGACGGTGTACAGCCATCAGGAAAAAGAAATCTGCTGGTTTGATTTTGAGGAAGTCATGCGCGATGCCGGGATCAAGAGCAATGACCCTGCCGCCAAGGAAAAGGTCACCGCCTATGTCATGCGGCATATCCCCGACTGGGCCCTGGAAATCTGACCTTTTTTCCTCTTGTTTTCCCCTTACAGTACTCCTCCGGGCATGTCCGGAGGTCTTTCCCCGCCCAGGACGTATCCTCCGTCCATCCTCAGGACCGATCCGGTCAGGAAATCAGCATCCCGCACGAGAAAGAGCACCGCTTGGGCGACCTCCTCCGGGGTCCCCGTTCGTTGCAGCAGGGTATGGTCCAAGAGAGCCTGCTGCTCTTTTTGGGTGAGCAGTTGCCAGCCTCTGGTGCCCCGGCCGTGTCTGTAATCAATCAGGCCGAGCATGATTTCATTCACCCGGATGGTTGGAGCTCCAATTTTTGCCCAGGTTTCGGTCAGTGAGGAAACGCCTCGGTTGGCGGCGGCATAGCCGTCATTAAACAGCAGTCCGGCCGGTCCCGACCGTCCGATCATGCCAGCAATCGAGGAGAGGATAACCACCGTCGCCTCCGGGCTTTGGCGGAGCAGGGGGAGGGCCTGCTCGAACACCAGCCATTTGGCGTGTAGGGTTGTTTCCATTTCCAGTTGCCATTGATCACGGTTTACCTCCCGCTGATACCCGCCATGGACGACTGGCATGCCGCCTCGCTCGATATTATTGATCAATATGTCAAGGCCGCCCAGCTTTTGGCTGATCATATGCATCAGGTGCGCCACGTCCTCCGGTTGGCGTAAATCAACCTGCAGGGGCAGATGTGTGCCGGCCTCGCCCCCGAACTCTTCGGTCATGGCGGCTGACGATTCCGGCCAGTCAAACCAGGGTAAGGCCAGGCGGGCACCATGGAGGGCAAGTGTTCTGGCGATGGCCAAACCGATGCCGCGTGAGGCCCCGAGCACCAATCCTGTTTTTCCGGTAATATTCATCTTGTCTCCCCTTTGTGCACACACTATAGTTTGCGAACTATTCTTATTTCCTTACACTAATCCTAAGGGTTCGACAATGAAGCATATCTTTGTACAGTCATCATCGATTCTCCTCTTTATCCTGCTACCGTTGTATTTTTTGCTGGGGTCGATTGATCTAGCCGTTGGCGGCGATCCACCCCACCCTGTTCAAACGGATTGTTTTACTTCGGGCTGGCCCCAGGACCGCAGTGATCTGCAGCCTGATCCGGCACTGGTTTTCGGCCGTCTGCCTAACGGACTGCGATATGTGCTCATGGCCAATCCTGAACCCAAAAACCGGGTGGCTCTGTATCTCAACATCCAGGCAGGGTCACTGCATGAAACTGAAGAACAGCGGGGCGTGGCCCATTTTCTAGAGCACATGTTGTTTAACGGCACCACCCATTATCCCCCTGGGACGCTGGTTGAATATTTTCAGAGAATCGGCATGGGGTTTGGCGGTGACACCAACGCCCATACCGGTTTCGACGAAACGGTGTACAACCTGATGCTGCCCTCGGGAGAACCGAAGGTGCTGGAGGAAGGGTTCAAGGTCCTGGCTGATTATGCCCGAGGGGCCTTGCTGTTCGAACAGGAAGTCGACCGGGAACGGGGCATCATCCTGGCAGAAAAGATGAGTCGTGATTCCGCAGCCTCTCGGGTTTCGAAAAAACAGATGCAGTTTGATTTTTCTGGGACCCTGGTGGCCGAGCGCGATCCTATCGGTACGGATGAGGTGCTCAAAGCCGCCGATAGCCGGTTGCTCCGTTCCTATTATGATCGCTGGTACCGACCGGAGAACATGATTGTGGTGGTGGTCGGGGATATCAAACCCGAAGAAACCGAAAAGATGCTCGGGCGTTATTTTGCCGGCCTGACCGGAGCCGGCCCTCTCGGCAGTTGTCCTGCATTCGGCGCGGTCAAGGAATCGGGGACCGATATCCTTTTTCTTCCAGAACCGGAACTCGGTTACACCGGTCTGGCCTTGACCACGGTCTTCAACGTCCCCCCGAGCGTCGACACCCTGGCCAGTGAGGTGGAACAACTCCGCCAGTATGTCGCAGTCGGTCTGCTTGCCAACCGTCTGGAAAAACTTGAGCAGAAACCCGGCAGTCCGCTGGCCCAATCCAAGGCCCAAGCTGGTATCTTTTTGCAGCGCTACGGTTATGCTTCCCTCAATGCCAGAGTCGAAACCGGTAAGTGGCAGGAGGGGCTGGCCCTGTTGCAGGCCACTTTGGACCAAACCCTGCAAAACGGTTTTAGCGAAACCGAGTTGATCCGCGGCAAGCAGGAGGTCGCCGCTATCCTGGAAAAGGAGGCGCAGACCGCACCCTCCCGCGACAGCCGAAAGGTCGCCGAAGACATTATCCGCAAGCTCAACAGCAATGAAGTTATCCTCTCTCCGGCTCAGGAGAAGACCTTGTACGGGCCGATAGTGGAAAAGCTGTCTCTGACTGAGGTCAATGAGGCCATCCGGCAGGTATGGAACCGGCCCAGAAGACTGGTGGAGATGGTGGGCGTGGTTGATCCGGCCCTGGCTAAAGGAGAGGCCGAAGAACAAATCAGACAGGTTTATCTCGCCAATGGTGCCAAGCCGGTCACGCCCTGGGTAGAAGAACAGCGGGTTTCGTTTCCCTATCTGCCGACACCACCGGTTCCCGGCGAGATCGTCGAACAGGTCAGCCACAAGGATATTGAGGTTGAAAGTACGGTGCTCAAGGGCGGGGTGCGCCTTAATTGCAAGCGTACCGATTTTCAGGCGAATCAGGTGTTGCTTTCCGTGCAGTTCGGCAAGGGCAAGCAGGTTGAGCCGACGGATGGTTTGGCTCTGCTCGCCGAGGCGGTGGTCAAGGAAAGCGGTCTTGGGAAGCTGACCCGTGAGCAATTAGCGGAGGCGCTGGCCGGGACTAACGTAGCCTTGGATTTTCGGGTGGGACCGGAAAGCTTTTCCTTGAACGGCACCGGCATGGGGAACGAACTCGAATTGCTGTTGCAACTGGTGTACAGCCGTCTCCACGATCCGGCCTTTCGTCCCGAGGCCTTGCGTCGCAGTCGGGAAAATCTCCGCAGGATGTATGAGCAGTTGGTCAGTTCGGTGGAGGGGATCCAGCAGTTGCAGGGGGAACGGTTTCTGGCCGGTTCCAGCCGGGAGTACGGTTTGGCTTCCTGGGAGCAGATCGAGAAGATCCGTCTGGAGCAGATCAGTGATTGGCTGGCACCGGCATTTGCCCGGGAGCCACTGGAAATCAATATCGTCGGAGATATTCGTCCGCAGGAGGTGGTACGACTGGTGGCCAAATATTTCGGTGGCGAGCAGCGGCAAGAGGCGGCGGCACAACCCCTTGAGCCGATTGTCTTTCCCGCTGGTTTGGAGCGCCGCTTACCTGTCGCCAGTTCCATTGACAAGGCACTTTTGACCGTGGCTTGGCAGACCAGCGATTTTTGGGATATTGCCCGGACTCGACGGCTCAATCTGCTGGCCGCCGTCCTTGACGACCGGTTGCGGTTGAAAATCCGGGAGGAACTTGGGGCAACCTATTCACCCCATGTATCCAGTCAGCCCAGTCGTGCCTACGCGGGATTCGGCCTGTTCAAAGGCAGTCTGACCGTCGCCCCGGACCAGGCCCAAGCGCTCGCCAAAGTGATTAAGGGCGTGGCCGCCGATCTCGGCAGCAAAGGGGTTACGCAGGACGAGTTGCGCCGGGCAATGGAACCGACCCTGACCTCGATCAAGGATATCAAACGCAACAATCGGTACTGGTTGGAATCGGTGCTCAATCTTTCCAGTCGTCATCCGCAACAACTCGTATGGCCGCTTTCAATCAGTGAGGGCTTTGCTGAGATCAAGGCAGAGGAGTTGACGGCACTGGCGGCTCGGTACTTGCAGGAATCACAGGGGGCAACGGTGATCGTTACCCCCGGCACAGGGAAATAGCAGCGATGGTTGGTCGGTTTGCGCCTGTTGCGCGAAGGTCGGAGCGAAGCGGGGACGCAGCCCCTATCCGGCCAACCAGATGGCGATATTCTCGGCCTGATGGAGGGCTTTGTCGGAAACCCCTTTGATCTGTCCCTTGCTGCAATCCCGGCGGCGGCGACCAATCACAATGGTGCCGCAGTTGTGCTGCTTGGCCTGCCGCAACAGATCGGCACTGATGTCCAGATGCATCTGGGTGGGCAACTGGGTGATGCGATGGCGGGCAATGCCGCTGTCGACCAGCAGTTGGGCGTGGGCGTAGAACAGATAGTTGTCGATATCGAGATACTGGTCGCACCACGCTTTGCCCCATTGTTCATGGAATTCCTCGGGCTTAGCCGGTTGCTGTTTACCAAAGACGCTGTTGGAGTGATAGAGGCAGATCTGCAGGTCCTGGTGATCCTTGAGGATAAAGGCCAGATGATCCGCCGCCATCAGTGAGGCGGGATGGCTATGGACCGCGAGCAGGTAGCGGTTGGAGGTGACGGTGCCGTCAACGATCCAGAGCGGAGTTTTGTGACATTTTTCGACCAGTTCGGCCGAGGTGCTGCCGAAAAACATGTTGCCCATGGCCCCCAGTCCGCGCCTGCCGATCAGCACGCTGTCGTATTGGCCCCGTTGCGCTTCGTCACGGATGGCAGCGCCGACTCCAGAGGCAGTTTTCACGCTTGATTCGATCCGTTCTTTGGCAAATCCGTGGCGAATCAGCCGTTCTTCCGCCTCTTTCAGATACTTGCGGGCCACTTGGGCGTGTTTGTCTGAAGCGGCTGATTGGGTGCGGTGCGGGTCGACATTGAACATCCAATCCTTGCCGGCGCTTCCCACCGTAACCACATTGAGCAGGTGGATGTTGAGATTGCGATCCGAGCTGAAGAGCTTTGCGAGATAATCAAGGCTGTTGCAGCTGTACACAGAACCGTCGACAGCAACCAGTACGGTTTTTTCCATCTGATCCTCCTTCGCTGATGCGGGTTTGTCCCGCCAGTTCGAGAATGCGTTTGCCGCTGAAAATTACATGGTTAATATATAATACAGAATTGTGACAAATACTATGCTCAGGGCCCGAAAACTCTGGCTGAAAAAAATGAGCTCCGCTGCCAGGACCGGTTTGAAGATTCCGGCATAATAGGGATATTGATGGCGGATGGCGCGGATCGGGGAGGAGAGGATGTTGCCGATCAACAAGACGACCACGATCTCCCGCACGTTCATGGAGCCGTTAGCCAGGAGCGCGCCCGCAGCTGCAAGTCCAGCGGTGAATTCGGCGGCCACTTGAAAGGTGAGAATCGAGATCGCCTGGGGGGAGAGCCAGGTCAGCCAGGAGAGGTGCTGGGCCATAAATTCTTCGGCCGCGGAGAAGAATCCGGCTTCGCTCAGATAGTAAAAAAAGATGTAGATCGGCACGGTGTAGCTGACAATTTTACGGATACGGCGCTTGAACCGTTTGATTGTGTTTTCGAGGGCGCTGCGAAAGGGATGGGCCTGGTCGGCGGGCATGTCGGTCTGTATTGCCTCCGTGTTGGTGGCCGGCAAAAGCGCCCGTCCCAGCAGGGAGATGAACAGGGTCCGCAGGATGGCGGCGCTGACCGTCAAGCCGATATAAATAAAAGCGGCCCCCTTGATGATCGGTACAGCAATGAAAAATGTTGTGGGCAGGTGGAGGAAATTGGCGGGCAGGCTATTGAACAGATTGGCCAGAATCAGTTCCTTGCGGCTCATCTGCCCTTTATCATAGCCCTCCGCCAGCATGGTGTTGGCGGCCATTCCGGAGAAGAAGCACAGGGAAAAGGCTGCCCCGGTAAGCGGCGAGAGATGGCCGAACCGGGTCAGAGGCCGGGCGATCATCGCCATCTTTCTCGTCCAGTTGAGCGATTCGATAAACAGGGCCGCCAGCAGGCCGATGGCGAGAAAGATAAGCAGGCGCAGCAGCGGCCAGCCGAGGTGGAGCCAGAGGTGGGTGAGCGTGTCCTGAGTCATCATGGGATGTGGGGATAATTAATCGTCTGAGGGAATTAAAGGCATCCTGTCGAGCAGGCGAGAGAAGCATTGCTTACCGGAGGAGGCCGTTTCATGAGGCTGCACTATATACCGGAAATTCTAGAGAGCAAGGGGGCACTGTGCAACGGGTGATCACAACCGAAAAAATTCCGCTAATGCTCTGGCTGGATCAGTTGGAGGATGAGGCCTTGGCCCAGGCCATAAATCTGGCCAATCTGCCTTGGGCTTTCCATCATGTCGCCATCATGGCCGATGCCCATGTCGGCTACGGCATGCCGATCGGCGGGGTGCTGGCCACCACCGGGGCGGTCATCCCTAACGGGGTCGGGGTTGATATCGGTTGCGGCATGCGAGCGGTGCGTACCGGGTTGTCCGAGGTGGAGCCGGCCCGGCTCAAAAAGATCCTCGGAGATCTGCGCGCCACTATTCCCTTGGGGTTCAAGCATCACAGCGAGCCAAGGCCCGTCGAGTTGTTGCCCGATCCCGGTGCGCTCGAGCGGGATCTGCCGGTGGTGGCCGGTGAGTTTGACAGCGCTCGCCGGCAGATCGGGACCTTGGGCGGCGGCAATCATTTTGTCGAGATTCAGCAGGGCAGCGACCACCGAATCTGGTTGATGGTGCATTCCGGCAGTCGGAACCTTGGGTACAAAGTGGCCGGATTTTATAACAATCTCGCCACCAAGCTGGCCAAGGCCGGCGGCAGAAATGTGGTGCCCAAAGAGTGGCAGTTGGCCGCTTTACAGTTGGGCTCGGCGGCAGGGCAGCAATATCTGCGGGAAATGGAGTATTGCGTCGCTTTTGCCCGTGCCAACCGTAGCGAGATGATGGCCAGGGTCCAGGAGATCGTCGCCGACCACACTGGCTGCGGCGAGTTCGAGGAGGCCTTGGATGTCGCCCATAACTACGCCGCTCTGGAGACCCATTTTTCCCACCAGGTCTGGGTGCACCGCAAAGGGGCGACCCGCGCTTTTGCTGGCGAATTCGGCATTATTCCGGGCTCTCAGGGCAGCCAAAGTTATATAGTCCGGGGCCTGGGCGAGGTGCAATCGTTCATGTCCTGCTCCCACGGCGCCGGGCGCGTCATGGGCCGGAAAGAGGCCCAGCTGGTCCTCAATCTCCAGGAGGAGATCGGCAAGCTCAACGCGCGCCATGTGCTCCATAGTATTCGCAATCGCAGCGATCTGGAGGAGGCGCCGGGGGCCTACAAGGATATCTTTGAGGTCATCAAAAATCAGCGCGACCTGATTGAGGTCGTGGTGGAACTGCAACCCCTGGCCGTTCTCAAAGGATAACGGAGACAAAGGTTGCTTGGCAGATCGCCCCGAGTCTGACCAATGGGGCGGCCGCCTCCACGAATACTGCGGCTATCGGATGGTCGTGGCCGGCATTGGCAGCAGGCAATGGGCGTAGAGTCCGCTCGGATCGGCACCTTGCAGCAGGAAGTCATACGGCTGCATCAAGGGACGACGCAGCAGGGCCGGGAGTAGGGGCGAGTTGACCAACCGGGCTGCCAGGGCGTCAATCGGCGGTTCGACCCGCTTGAAGCGTTCAAGGTAGGTTTCGGGCGTTAATTCGATGAAATACCCGTTGGCTACCGGGACCTTTGTCCGTTTTGAGGCTTCGGCGATCGCGTCTTCCAGGTTGCCCAGTTGGTCAACCAATCCCAGGCTGAGGGCGGTCGCCCCATCCCAGACCCGTCCCTCGGCGATTTTCTCCACATCCGCCACCTGCATCTTCCGTCCCTCGGCCACCACGGCGAGAAATTGCCGATACCCCTGCTCAACCTCCATCTGGAAGGCAGCTTGTTCTTCGCTGCTCATGGCCGTGGCAAGATTGCCGAAGTGGGCGATGTCGGTGGTGCCGACGCCGTCGCCATGGATGCCGATATTGGCCAGCGTTTTTTCCACGGTGGGCACTGCCCCGAAAATACCGATCGATCCGGTGAGAGTCACCGGCGACGCGATGATCGCGTCGGCACCGGCCGCCAGCCAGTAGCCTCCGGAGGCTGCCATGGCGCCCATGGAGACGATGACAGTTTTTCCTTCTTTTTTGGCAAGCAGGAGTTCCTGGCGGATCAACTCAGAGGCAAAGGCGCTGCCGCCGCCTGTGCTGATCCGCAGGACAATGGCCTTGATCCGTTTGTCTTGCCGCGCCTTGCGAATTCGTTTGATCAGGTCGTCGGAGCCAATCTGGCCGACCGTGTCCTTGCCGTAGATGATAGTACCAGAAGCAGTGATAATGCCGATGAGCTCTTTCTTGCCTTTAGTATCGGTGTAGGAGGGGGTGGTCGTCTGGAGATACTCCTGGAAACCGATGTGATTGAACCCGTTCTTATCGGCGGAGGGGCCCACTATATCCTTGAGCAATTGCTCCATTTCCTGATGATTTTTGAGGCCATCCACCAGGCCGGTGGACAGGGCCAGCTGGCTGCGGTCGCCACCCACCGAGGCCAGCTGGGAGACAAACTTGTTGATATTTTCGGTGAGAATAGCGACCTCGATCTTCCGGTGCTGGGCGATATCGGCACAGTACACATCCCATAAATTACCAAGCCACAGCTTGTTGGCCTCCTTATCCTCGGACGACATGTCGTTGCGGATGAAAGGCTCTATCGCCGACTTGAAGGTGCCGACCCGAAAGACATGAAAATTGATCGCCAATTTGTCGAGCATCTCCTGCAGGTACAGGCGGAAAACCTTGAAGCCGTGGATATTGACCGCCCCCATGGGATGGAGATAGATTTTGTCCGCCCAGGAAGCCAGATAGTACTGGGCCTGATTAAAGGTATCGCCGAGGGCAATCACCTTTTTGCCCGTCTGTTTGAAGCTGTCGATGGCCCCGCCGATGGCCTTGATCTGGTCAAGGCTGACATCGCCCATACGGTTGGAGTTCAGAACCAGCAGCTTGATCCGCGGGTCATCGGCGGCGGTGTCAATGGCGTCGATGATATCCTGGAGAAAAGTTTCCCCGTGCAACGGCACCCCGGCCAGGTTGTTGAACACTTTGGTCATGGGATCCATGGGCGAGCGTTCCTCGACGATGTCTCCTTCCGGGGCGAGCACCAGCGCGCTCTCTGCCGGGACTTTGACCGTGGGCGTGTAAAAAATGGCGGTGAGAACAATCAGGAAGAAGGAGAGAAAGAAGAGGTTGGAAAGTACGGTAATCCCTGAACTCAACAGTTTCCACAGCCAGATAAAAGGCAGGGAGATAATTCGGAAAAAGGTTTTCATTGGGTGGTCTCTCGGTGGATGCACAAGGGCGATGTTAAGATGAAATTTGCTGCTATCATGGGGGACCTCTCGTTATTCCGGGGTGGGGTCTCAGGTGTTTTATCCGTCCTCGTAACTCCGGGTTGGTTCGGGTTCAGTCCATCGTCGGGCTCCCCGGCAGGGTGCTATCATACCACGATTCCCTGGCAAGAGAAATACTGCGATTGTGGTCGGCTCTTCCGGTTGCCAGGATCTTAATGAATGTATCACAAGGAAGTCAATAAAATCAAGGTTTTCAGCGGGAACGGAGCATCTGTTGGGTATCGAACGGCACAAGGACGGCCACATCGCCGCCACTCGCCGGCGCGAAGCAAAATCCGGACAGGACCCGTCTCTTTGCTGGCTGATAACGTGCTGGCATTCTTCATATTTTCCGGCGAACTGAAAACGCTCACGCAACGGCTGGCGCGCTCGGACATGGCCATTGTCCGGGTGCTAGAGGGTTTGGTCAATCTGTTGATCGAGAAAAAACGCATCCTCTTTACCGAGCTGCCGCCGGACGCGCAGGAGGAAATCAGGGTTCGCCAATAAATCCGCACCAAGATGGGCGGAGAGGAGCTGATGGTCGATGATATTCTTAATACCTTTCAGGCGCCCATGTTGGCGATGGGCTTGGGTTGCTTTATATAAAATCCCTGGACCGCGTCCAGGTGCATTTTGGATAAGGTCTGCCACTGGCGCTCGCTTTCGACCGCCTCGACGATGACCTTGATGTCGAGGCTGTGGGCGACATTACAGAGGGTATTAATAAAGAAATAACGGTCGCTCTGCTCATCCAGTAGTTCGCTGGTGATCGCCCGATCGATTTTGACGTAATCGGGTAGGAGCGATTTGAGATAGCCGAATTGCATTAATCCCTGGCCGAAATGATCAATGCCGAGGGCATGCCCCTGTTTTTTAATACCTTCCGAGAACTCCTTGATCAGGCTGCTGTAGCGGATGACCCGAAACTCTGGAAATTCAAAATTAAGCAGGATACCCTCATTGGCGCATAGCGCCAGTTGCCGTTGGAGCCAGGCGACGAACTCGCCATCAGTGAGAGAAAGCGGCGACATGTTGATCGCAATCCGATGGGGTGATAATTGCTGGAGCGGTTGTTCCAGCAACTGTTCGATGATCATTTTGTCAAGGGCGGGCATCAGGCCAAGGCGTTCGGCCATGGGGATGAACATTCCCACCGAAAGATGTCTGCCGGAGGCATCGATCACCCGGGTGAATATCTCGTGATGCACGATCCTGTTCAAATCCTGGCTACTAACCGTCGGCTGGGAATAGAGGGTGATGGATCGGTTGGCGATGATATCCTCCAGCAATTCCTTCCACTCGGTTTTACCGACGCAAATTGTTTGTTCCCCGTCGATCAGGGGGACCATTTCGACCTTATGGTCGCGATTATACCGGGCGGTGTTCAACGCCGTGTCGGCCTTTGTTAACAGCTGACCGAAACTGGCCGCCTGTTCATAATAAACGCCGCCGCCACAAACCATGACCTCGGCGGTACCCGATGGTTCCGCCGCAGTGAGCTGGTACAAATCTTCTAAAAGGATATCGGCAATCCGTCTGGTCGTCTGCTCATCGGTGTTGGGCAGGAACAGGGCGAAATCACCACCTCCCATCCTGCATAGCATAGCCTCGGGTAGTTCGTGGCAGGCCTGCTGGATGATCGTGGCGGTTTCCTTGATAATCCGGTCTCCTGTTTGATAGCCATATTCTTGATTAATTGCCTGGAGTTCCTGGATTTGAAAGAGCAGAAAGGAACCCTTAACTGCGGTGTCCCGTCCTTCGAGTCTCGCCTTGATCTGGGCTTCGAGATAGCGCCTGTTGCCGGTAGCTGTCAGTGGGTCCTGGTAGGTGTGCTGCTGCAGGGTGTCGGCGATGG
>JAFLKR010000186.1 GCA_019163135.1 Desulfobulbaceae bacterium
TGGCTTTATGGCGGTAGGGGCGGTATGGGGCTGTTTGATGGCTACCGGGTGTCAAAGGCATGGTCGAAAGCAACGTCAGCAGAACAGGTCTCATAAACCTTGGTGTGAAGCATGCAGGCGAGCACAGTGCGGGAAATCCGCCTGCTGCGTTCGACGTGGCGGGTACTGGAAACGTGAAATGGATCCACGCGCCAGTGCTCGACTCTACCTGGGAGGGGCCGGAATCCATGGTGAAGGGACTGGCAAATAGGGGAGAACACATAGTAGCTGCGAGCAGCGAGGCGTTGTCAAGTAAGGGCTCGCCAAAGATGCTTCGTCTTCATTGGAGAAACCGGTCTACTCGACCACAATAACCACTTGTATATCTTTCCCTGTTACGACCAGCCGACAGGATTACGCTGCGCTCTTATCCGCAACCATTAGCGATTGGGCCAAACTCCGTTGCAGCGGGCAACTTGGGTCGATCTCTCCGCCTTCGCGGTAGGTGCGGAGGAGTTCATGTGATCGCCGGGCCAGCATCCGCCGGACTTCGCGTCGTTCTCCTTTGATTCGGGCAATCGACATCGTGTCATAGGCTGTGGTCTGATGGCGCATCCAGGCGATCACTGCTTTGGCTGCACGTTGTTCAATGGGAATCATGGTGGTACGCGCCACCGTGCCGCTGCCCACCGGAATAGCATGGGCGGTGATCGCCTCGGCCATGGCCTGCTCCAGGACATGGTGGCGCGGGGCAAAGGCGAGAAAGGCTCGAACGGCCAGATTAAATTCCTGCTCGTACTCGGTCTGCTTGTGTGCGCGTCGCTGGCGGTCACCCGCCAGTTTCTTTTGGTAGCTGTCGGTGGCGCGCAGGGCCTCAACCTCTTGCCTGGCCTGGGCAATGGTCGTAGCCGGTGCCCAGATACCCTTGGAGATCACCCGTCGCCCCATCTGGGCTTGGACCCGCCAGAAGGCACCGACTCCGGTCACCTTGCGGGTTAATCCGGCATCACCGGCGGGAAGAAAGGCCCAATCCTGAGGCGGTGTGATCACCTTGCCGATCTCGTCGATCAGGGCGCCATTGCTCCCAGTCCGCACGATCCGTTCTTTCTGGCTCATGGTTTCATCCTTATCGTTTTTTGGCCATCATCCGTGGCCTTGCGCATATCAGGAAGCAAGACTGCGGCCAATCCGAGTAAGGGCAGCCAGGCGCAGATCTGATAGACATAGTCGATACTGTGCAGATCGGCAAGCCTGCCCAAAAGGGCGGCGCCAATCCCGGCCATACCGAAGGCCAGCCCAAAGAACAGGCCGGAGATCATCCCGATTTTGCCAGGAAACAGTTCCTGGGCATAGACCACTATCGCCGGAAAGGCCGAGGCCATGAGCATGCCGATTACAAAGGTCAGCGGGCCGGTCCAGAACAGGTTGGCATAGGGAAGGGCCAGGGCAAAAGGGGCCGCCCCGAAAATCGACCACCAGATCACTTGTTTGCGGCCGATACGGTCGCCTATCGGGCCGCCCAGAATGGTGCCCAAAGCCACTCCGAAGAGAAAGACGAACAGGTGCAACTGCGCCGACTGCACCGGGATGTGGAACTTGTGCATCAGGTAAAAGGTGAGGTAACTGTGCAGACTGGTGGTGTAAAAGAATTTTGAGAACATCAGCACCAGCAAAATAACGACCGGCCAGACGGCGGAAGGCCGCCCGATTTCAGGGTGGGACACAGGAGGGGTTTTTTGTCGCTGCCGTTCTTCCTGTTGTTTCTGTCGGTACCAGCCGCCGACTCGCCATAAGATAAACATGGCCAGCAGGGCCACCAACGAGAACCAGGCCAGGCTCTGACGACCCTGAGGGATGATGATCAGCGCGGCCAGCAGCGGCCCGGTGGCGGTGCCTCCATTGCCGCCGACCTGAAAAATCGACTGGGCCAGACCATAATGCCCGGCTGAGGCCATGCGGGCGACCCGGGACGATTCCGGATGAAAAACCGCTGAACCGGTACCGACCAGGCCGACCGCCATCAGCAGCAGGCCGTAAGTAGGCGCCATCGACAGGGCTATCAGCCCGACCAGGGTGCAGCCCATGCCCAAGGTCAGGCTATAGGGCTGGGGATGACGATCGGTATAGCTGCCGACCAACGGTTGCAGCAGGGAGGCGGACATCTGAAAGGTCAGGGTGATCAGCCCGATCTGGGTGAAGTTGAGGGCGAAGCTGTCTTTAAGCAGGGGGTAAATCGCCGGGATCAGGGACTGGATCAGGTCGTTGAGAAAATGGGAGATACTGATTGCCCCCAGCACCTTGATGCCGATTCGTTCTTTCCCGGAGGTGTCCGCAGTTTTCTCCATGGGCAATCTGGCTGCTTATGTTGTGCTGGCTGCGGTCAGCGGGAGCCTGCTATTTCCGGCCCCTGGATTTATTTGGACGAGGCGCTTGGGTGGAACGCGCTGCAGCTCGGGACGACCGTCTGCCCGAAGTGTTATCGGTCTGGTCGGCTCGGGACGACCGTCTGCCTGAAGTATTATCGGTCTGGTCAGCTCGGGACGACCGTCTGCCCGTAGTATTGTCATTTCTGCCGGTGCGGGATTTCGTTGGAGCACCGGTTCGTTTGCCAGGGCCTGCGGTTCTTGCACTCTCAGTTTTTGTATTTTTGGCACCGGTTTTTTTAGCCTCTTTGGCGGCATTTCTGGTGCTGACCAGTTCTTTGATTTCTTTCGGTGCCTTCTTTTCGCTGGCGGCGTTGCTTGGGCGATAGAGCACATAATCAGGGAGATCATTCTCGTCGGTATAGACCTTTTCCGCTGGAATCTTCTGCTTGAGCAGCTGCTCAATGGCCTGCAGATGGACCTTGTCCTCCGGGGTGACCAGGCTGACGGCAATACCGCTTTCCCCGGCGCGGCCGGTGCGACCGATACGGTGGACATAATCCTCGGGGATGCCCGGCATATCGTAATTGACCACATAGGGCAGATTGCTGATGTCCAAGCCGCGGGCTGCGACATCGGTTGCCACCAGAATGCGGATTTCGCCGTTTTTGAAGGCCTCCAAAGTTCGGGTCCGTAGCGATTGGCTTTTGTTGCCATGGAGCGCGGCGACGCTGATCCCTTGTTCGGTCAATTTCTCGGTGATTCGATTGGCCCCGTGCTTGGTGCGGGTGAACACCAGAATCCGGCTGCTTTTTTCCTTGGTGATCAGGTGCACCAGGCAGAGTAATTTATTGGTCTGACTCACCAGGTGGACCTTCTGCACCACCGCCTCGGCCACCGTGGTACTGGGAGTCACTTCAATATTTGCAGGATTTTGCAGCATGACGCCGGCAAGATCCCGGATCTCTTGCGTGTAGGTGGCGGAAAACAGCATGGTTCTTCGTTCGGTAGGCACTAGCGCCAGGATCCTGGAAATCTCAGCACTGAATCCCAGATCCAGCATTCGGTCGGCCTCGTCAAACACCAGGAATTCGATACGGGAAAGATCGAGATGCTGCTGGCCAACCAGATCCAGCAGGCGGCCAGGGGTGGCCACCAGTATATCGATGCCGCGCTGGAGTCGTTCAATCTGCGGCTCGATGCGAATCCCGCCATACACCACGGTGCAACGTAGTCCGACGGTTCGGGCATAGGATTTGATGCTCTCTCCAACTTGAAGCGCCAGCTCCCGAGTGGGAGTGAGGACCAGGGCGCGGGGAAAGGGGCGGATGCCTGCCGTCCGGCTGAGAATTTCAACCAAGGGGAGGGCAAAGGCATCGGTTTTTCCGGTACCGGTCTGGGCGCGGGTCAAAATATCCCGTCCGTCGAGGATAACGGGAATCGCCTTGGCCTGAACGGCGGTGGGGGCAACATACCCCTTGGCTTTTAGGGCTTTCAGCAGTTCGACCCGAAGGCCAAGTTGTTCAAATGACATAAAGTATTCCTTGAGGGTTTCTCAAATTTTACGTTGCAACGCACCAGGATAGAGGGAGAGGTTCCGCTGCTGATGTTCCGTGGACATTGTACGTATGTTTTCGTGTGTTTATTGCTGGCTTGGCCGCAGGCGGAAAATTCGACTCAGGCGTGGATGGTTGATCGTTGACCGGAATAGGTATTCCGCAAGATGTTGAATAAACCTCGCTTGATACAGTAACGCTCTGGATGTTGACCGGAACGCCGTATTATTGGCTCCGGTCGCCGGCGTTGTCAAGACGACGCAGTATCAACGGATCTGTCTTTGAGGGGTATAGGGGGAACACCGACCATAACGGTTTGACAGGGCATCCGATCGCCAAGTCTGCAAATCTGGAAAATTCCGGGTGCCGTTCAGGGATATGCTGCCAAATACTCACAACCTCGTTGATTAAACGAAATCATTATAGCCGTAAAAGCGGTCCAAGTCATCAGAGGAAATGCCAGAAGAGCGTAGTTCCTTAAAAATACCCATTATCCCCCCGTGCCAGCTCCATTTTCATTTAACAGGAGGTCCACACTCACGGCAAAGGGGTTATTTCCAGGCTTGGTTTATGCTGTTATTGCCTGTCAGAATTTGGTTCGCGCTCCTCGACATCTTCAGCCCAGACATCTGCAACCAGCTTTACGTCTGAGCATCAGCACAAGTAGTCGCGCTGCATCTCTTGCGATGTCAAGGGTGATGTCGCCAACTTCCTTTAAAGGAATACGGGTCGCCTTCCCGTCGTACCGTGATTGAAGCACATAAGTCTTCTTTCCGCCGGGTGTCGTTCGGAAACCTAAGGCTCGGAACATCAGAATTCCCCAAAAACGACTGGCCCGAGTCACGTTGAAGGGCAGCAATCCTGTCGGGTGTCAGTTTGATTCTCGCCATAGTTGAACACCTTTGCTATAATCATGACAACAAATCGTGAAATTATGACAACAACTTGTACGCGTACTGTCAGTATTTTTTCGTAAGCATCGATCAATATGCTTCGACTAAAGAAAATTAACAATTTAAGGCAAGGTGTTGATTTGCGATGAATTTATTTTATTTTTTGAATGCTAATCAACACGGATAAATCATATATCAGCATGATTACCAGACATAAAAACATCCTTTACAACCTGCTTTTTTTGGTTGGCTGCGGCGGTATTCTCCTCTTTCTCCTTTTTGCCCCCCCTGAAACCACAGCCCCGCTGCCCCATGATCAAAACCATGAACGTTTCATGACCATGAAAAAAAAAGAAGCGGAAAAATCCTGCGAAATCTGCCACTCCCCAAAAGGTGAAGCCCCGCTCCCCGAGACCCATCCGCCCAAATACCGCTGCCTCTTCTGCCATAAACGAAAATAACCAGGCCTGTGCTATGACCACGACCACGACTAAAGATGTCTATTATGTTTCCGGCTCCACCGCCATCCTGGCCGAAGATATGGGCAAGGCCCTGCTGGCCCAGTTCCATGGAATCCGTTTTAGGGAGGAAAAAATTCCTTTCATCCATACCCCTGACGATGCCAAAAAGGCCTTGGCCCACATCCTGCGACAGTCGGACGGCACCCAGCCTCTGCTGTTTTGCACCATCATGGACCAAGCCACCCGAGATGTGTTCAACTGCCCTCAGGTGCAATTTTTCGACATTTTCCTTAACACCCTGGAAGCGTTGGAAAAGGCTCTGGAAAGCAAAGCGTTGCGGGAACCGGGATATTCCAGGCATTTCACCATCTCCAAGATGGACAAGCGGGTCGATGCCATCCACTTTTCCCTGGAACACGACGACGGCACCCGCACCGCCGAATACGATGAGGCGGAAATCATCCTCATCGGGGTGTCCCGCTCCGGCAAGACCCCGGTCAGTATCTATCTGGCTACCCATATGGAACTTAAAGCCGCCAATTTTCCTCTGACCTCCGATCATCTTGAGCACTATGAACTGCCCAAGGATATAGTCCGCAATAGAAAAAGGGTGGTCGGGCTGACCTCCTCGCCCCAATACCTGCACAACATCAGGGAAAAACGGTATGCCGGCTCCAGTTATGCCAGCCTGGCCAACTGCACCCGCGAGCTGCAGCAGGCCAAACAGCTCTTCATGCGGCACAATATCAAGATTTTAAACGTCGAGGGGCGATCCATCGAGGAAATCGCCGTCCAGGCGATTCAGGCAATCGGGCTTGCCAAGAAACAGCGACAGAGATCCCAGGGGCGAGACGCCATCGTCAACTCCTTGTAAGGCCCTGCCGCTTCAACGCCTCCATTCGGGTGGGGATGACGTAACCCTTAGCTCTCCGGTTCAGGGGACATATTGCGGCCAATCAACCCAGTAGGAATCAGCGATCCCGGTCTGGTAGGCCTTGAGCGCCTCAGGGGACGAATTGACGCGGAGATTGCTGTAAGTGCCGTCCTTATTTTCCCAGCGCTCATGCCAATAGACTGCGGCCCGAACCCGGGGATATTTGGCGGCTAAATCCGACAGGGCGGAGGCGATAAATGCAGCCTTGTCGCCCGGCGGGAATTCAGCCACGCCCCATTCCGCCAGGATAACCGGTTTCTGCGGGTCCAGCCGGCAGATTGCTTCGTAGGGATCCTCCATGACGTCATTGAACGAAGCCCAACCTTCCGCTTTAATCATCTTGCCGTAAACGCTCAGCCCCAACCAGTCGACGTAGTTCGCCCCCGGGTAATAATTGCCCATCGTATTCCAGCTGGCGCGGGGCATATCAAAATTATTGACGTGAAAACCCCAGAGGATGTTCTCCGCCTTGCGGGCCCGCACCCGATCAACCACATAGCGATAGGCCTGTTTAAACAACTCAGGTCCGGCATACAATTGCAGTCCGTTTTGTTCCCCGATGACCTTACCTCCCCCATAATAATTCCCTGACCAGGGAAACCAGCTGCCATTCATCTCCAGCCCCCAGGTAACCAGCAGGGGCTTACCGTAGTTGCGCGCCCCATCGGCCCATTGGTCGATATAGGCATCCCATTTACCCGCCAGGATGTCGGTCAGGTTGAAGCGGTCCGGTCCCTGACGTTCCGCATAAGGCCGGTCCCACGGCGACCAGAAGATCAGGGGGATGGCCCCATACCCGGAGATAATCTGCGTAGTTTTGGCGGGGAAGGTCTGCTCGCCCCAAAAACTGCCAAAAGCGATCACCGCTACATGTTTGCCGGTCAGCTGCTCGAAGTCGGTGAGCGCATCATAGGTCACCTCGTCTTCCCCTTCGCCAAAATCAATGTACGCGCCGGTATAGGCGCCCTTACTCGGCATCAGGAGTTTTTGGGGACCGATTTTCTCTGTTTTGCCAACCCCTTCATTTTTGGCGGGCAGGTCTTTTTCTTTACAGCCGCCGCACCCAAGTAAAAGAAAAAGAAGCACTGCGGCCAGTGCGAAGAGCGCATTATATTTACGGCTCAATCCAGCGTTCATCATCATTATCCCAACTATCTGTTTAACTTAAGCCCTGTAGGTCACAGAGGCGGTTCGGTCGAGTTTTCCCCAGCCTACCCACGCGCCCTTAATGGCTTTTAAAATGGCTTTCATCACCACAAAACTGAGCACAGGTCGATAAATAAATCGCATCGGCAGCACCAGCCATATCTGCCTCAAAGGCTCTTTTTCGATGCGGCAGGCAACCCATGCCAGCAGAAGATCGGCAATCAGGAAAATTAAAAAATAGAAATAGAGGATGCCATTGGCTGGACTTACCAGCAAAGAAAAGAGCAAGAGGCAATCAATAAGCGACCCCATCGCCACCAGCATGATATTGAAAAACCAGGCGCTCGGCAGGCTGAACCAGCCAAGGGCCCGGTACTTGGGGTTAAAAAGCAACTCCCGGTGTTTCCAGAGGCACTGCAAGGTTCCGAATGCCCAGCGGAACCGCTGCTTGGCAAAGGCGCTGACGGTCTCGGGTGCCTCGGTCCAGGCTACGGCCAGGGCGGTATAACAGATTTTGTAGCCGCATTTGTGCAGGCTCAAGGTGAGATCGGTGTCTTCGGCCAGGGTCTCCGTGCTGATGCCACCGGCATCCCGGATGGCACTGACCTTGAAAGCGCTGACCGCTCCCGGCACAACTGTAATGCAGTTTAACTGGTGATAGGCCCTGCGATCCAGATTGAAGCCGCAGGTGTATTCAAGGGATTGGAATCGGGCAAAAAGGGTTTTGGGATTGCCGACTCTGGCCCGACCTGAGACCGCACCGACGGCGGGATCGGCAAACGGTCTGACAAGTTCGCCGATGGTATCCGGGGTGAATTGGGTGTCGGCATCCAGGCTGACGAAAATTTCGTACTGGAGGGCTTTGATCCCGTTTTTCAAAGCGGTGGCCTTGCCGAAGTTAACCTGTCGGATCAACCGGATGCGTTCGTCCTCCTGCATCATTGCGGTGACGATTTCCGCGGTTCTATCCTTTGACCCGTCATCGACCACGATTACCTCAAGCATTCCGGTGTAATTGGTTTTCAAAACCGCCAGCAGGGTTTCACGGATAACCTTTTCCTCGTTGTAGGCCGCGATCAGGACACTCACCGGCGGGCATGCTTCCGCGGTGACGGGTTGTGCCAACAGGTCGGCATCACTGGCCTTTCGACTTCGAATCGCCAACCAGGAGACAATCAGGGTTTTTAAGATGGTCAGGCCGGTGGCTACGAGCATAAAGGCCCAGAAGAAATTGGTAACTTCATGAATTACCGTAAATCCGCTTTCACTGATCATCCTGGTTATCGGTTGCTGATGTTGCGGAACCACCGGCATCAACTGCTCCAGCGGAATCTCAAGTATATCGGAAAGCGGCAGAATCGCATCTCCCCTGGCCCGCAGGTAATCGATAATTTTTGGGAGCGCCTCAACGGTTTGGCTCCGATCTCCGCCCGCGTCATGGAGGAGGATAATATTGCCGTTTTCCAGGCGACCTTTTTTGATTGTCTCAAGCATGGTTGCAACCCCCGGTTCCGACCAATCCTGGGGATCAATATCTTCGGTCTCGGTTAGGTAGCCCATTTTCTGGGCGATTTTGATGGGGACAATTTCCTCGGCATCATGGGGATTGGTATCGGCATTATAGGGGGGGCGAAAAAGAATGGTGGAGTGGTCGGTAATGGCCTCGAGCAGGCGTTGGGTAGCGTTGAGTTCCAAGTGGGCCCGCTCCTCCGAGACCAGGGCGATATTAGGATGGCTATAGGTATGTACACCGACAATGTGCCCTTCACGTACGATCCTTTTAACGAGATCGGGATGATTTTCCATGTTGGCGCCCACCATGAAAAAAGTGGCGCTCACCCCCTTATTCTTGAGGATGTCGAGAATCTGCGGGGTCCAATCAGCATCCGGGCCATCGTCAAAGGTAAGGGCAACCGCGTTATCCGGCCCTTTGCCCTGATGCATGATGGTCAGGTAGGTGGGGAATTTTTCATAATTTGCACTTGTCTGTACCTCGGCGCCTTTTTCCTGGTCGATACTGATACTTCGGGATCCATCGGCTCGTTCGTCGATTATGGTGATAAGATTGCCCTTACCGATTCGGGCGATGGCATCGCCGGGCTTGATGGTTTCGAGTTTGGCAATATTCTTGCGTTCAAGCGGTTTGTCCGTATCAATTTTCAGTGCGTCCCAGATGCCGGGATCTTCGGTGCCAAGGCGCGAAATGGCGAACCCGCCGACCTGATGTGCCCTTCCGGTTATGAGCTGATTTAAGAATGTGACCGCGTCCAGAAACCAGACGGTGTGCATGGAGGCGGAGTCTTCATAGCTGAAATGGGGATTATAGGTTGGGGCATTAAAGTCACAGGAGGTCAGCAAGGAACGCCCGGCTCGGCTCATCACATCCTGAAAACTTAAGGATTCGGCTTTCTCCTCCCCATCGGTCCAATCATAGCCGTAGGAACCCAGCGAAATTACCCACTGTGACGGTTTGCCATAACCGTCGACCAAGGTGGCCAGCCACCCGTTGAAAAAGTCGCGTGAGGCAATGGGCCCAGCTGGATCATATTCGCCATTTTCATCATGCAGCATGGCCACAAAATGGTCGAGGTGCTCGGCCAGAATATCCATATCAAATACGGAAAGATCTCTGCCCGTCGGTACACAGAGCCATAACTCCAGATTTTCTTTATGCAGCTCAGTTGCCATCTTTTTCAGAAAAGCCGTCATGGCGTCTCGGTAGGAGGGGTCGATCTGCTGCCAATCGAGCATGACTCCGCCGGCTTCCATGCCCTTCAGTTCTTCTACGAGGTTGGCCAAAAACTGTTCTTGGCGGGGTTCGGGCCCATTAATAACGCCCTCCACCGCTTCGGGGCGCCAGGTTTCTTTGCCGACGAGGTTGCTGAGCAGCGGCACCAGTATCAGTTTTCCGTGTTCATTGACCAGATCAAGGACATCTTGTTCTTGGGTCAGGTTCAGCTTGCCGAGTCCGTCGGCTACCGAGAGCCAATCCGGGCTAAGATGGGTCAATTTACCGGCGTTAACCTTGAGCGAATCGAGGCTTCCCGGATCCCAGCTCTGATAAAAGCCCAAGCGAATTTCCTGTACGGCGGCAATGTCGTCCTTCGAGATGGACGCTTTTTGGGGTGGCGCCACCACACTTTTTTGAATCTCAACGGGAGGCAAGGCTCCACCGGTAAGCCCGGGGTGTTTCTTGGCAAAATCCAACCACAACGGTTTGGAGGCCAGCGGGTTGGATTGGGCATGCCTGTTTTGTTGCGATTTTAGTCGATTCTTTAGTTGTTCGACCGCGGGCGGGAGGGTCAGTTGCGATGGCAGCACCAAAGTCTGCACAAACAAAATGGTGCTGAGGAAGAGCAGGCCACCCAGGATAAACATGACGAACCTGAGCCTCGGCCAACGTTTACCGCGGGTATCTAAAAAGATGAACGATTCGTTATTAGTATGCAAAGGAGAGGGGTCTTGCTGCTGATTGGTATTCATCGGTATTTTTTCATATGTAGGACTGCACCAGATCGTCTATTGCACCTTTGCAGATAGCGATCGGTTGGCGTCATGCCGGTTCTCGCCACCAAAAACTAACCAGGTTACAGTTCTGCTGGCAGTGGCTTTGCACCTTACAGGGATGCTGGTCTTTGTTCAACGGAGCGCATACAGGGCAGGATTTCCATTATCATAAAAGAATAAGTTCTCGAGGAAAGAGGATTTGTAGGCTTGCCTGTGAACAGATGTCGGGGTTGATCAAGGTCGGGCAGCGATGTTGAGGGTTCAAAGATTTTCAGTTATTCCGGTTGATGGTATTGCAAAAGATAATGTTTCTGGTCTCTGCTATATGGGTTCTGCAATATTGTTCTCGTTGGTTTTGAAAGTTGGCCAAGTGCTGTTCTATCGTAGATCCGGTTAATTCAACGCCAAAATTACTCGACCCCTTACGGTTGGAATCAGCAAGCAACCCCTTAAGCATTTCCTGGCCAACTTCACTGCGATAATGCGAATGTTCCCAGTAATATTGCATACTATTTTTTCCGGTCTGTTGGGGAATGGTTTCGGTGGTAACCGCGTTAAAGCCGGAAAAATCCATGAGTCGAATATCGCAGCCTTCTTGCTTGCGTTGGTCCATCATCTGCGCAAGTTGCTGTTTCCATTGATCCAATGCCTGTAATTCGTTTCCCCAATACGACAATTCCGCCAAGGCATGTACCGGATGGAAGAAAAAGCGGAATGCCGTGCCCGCTTGGCAATAGTCACGGGTTACCTTATCCAGTTGTTGCATAGTGGTACTCACATCAGCGGGTTTAGCTTGGGGATCGCCTTTAGTGATAATCTTTTCAAAGGCCTTGGCCGCACCGCCTTCGTCTTGCATGATCAACTCTAAGCATTGCGCCGATTTTTGGCCGTAGGATGCGAGCAGCGATGGGCAACTTTGCTCGGAAAAGCCGAGGACCATCTTGACGGTATCCGTAGACATGGCCATGGATATTGAACGCTTAAGGTTGAGGAAGGTTCGTTTGAGTGGATACCATGAATCTTGGGCGATCAAGGAGGTGTTGAAATCGGTATTGCCGGTTTTTTTCCGAAATTGCCAGCCGAAATCCAGGCCCCAGATTACCATTTTGGGTCGATGGAAATAGCTGGTATGCTTGAGCATATTTATGGAATCTCCCAGGCTGGCACCGCTTAAAGCCAGATTGAGCACCCGTTGATCCTTGAGTAATGGAGAATCGGTCGGCAGGCCGATCTCCGTCCGGGAACTGCCCAGATATACGACGTCTGGTTGGTAGCGATAGGCGGCGTAGGTCTTTGGCCAAGGCGATATTTTTTGTTGAGCCGGACTCAACCGCTTGATCAACGCTGTATCCCATTGATGGATAAAATAAGGATCGATCAGGTAATTCAAGGTGACGATCCCGGCCAGTACGGCCAACGCCGTCAGACCTGATACCCAGAAATATTTCTGAAAATTAGTATTGGCAGGTTCGTTGTTCATGAGGGCTCAGAATTGGGCGTAAATAAAATCGTTGGTCCGCTCCATGCTCAAAAGACAAAGGGCCAAGAGGAGGCCGGTCAATAATCCCCAAGAAACGGTGGGCGACCAATTGAGGCGGAACATGGAAAAAACAGGCAGGCCTTGCTTATAATATCGGTCAAAATAAAGCACGATCTCATTGGTGTTGGGCATCATAAAAGCAATGGCGGCTCCGGTAATCAGCATGAGGGAGCCGAAGGGGGTTATTTCGCTTACCAAAGAAATACCGTTTGCCCCGATCATCCCGGCGAGCACATCAAGGGCAGAGGCTACATTGGGCGCGCGGAAAAAACACCAGGCAATCAGGACCGCCAGCAAGGTAAGCACCCTGGTGGCACCGTCAATTATTCTATGGGGCGCCTCGGCCCGTTTACCCATCCAGAATTGCCAGCCATGCTGGATGCAAAGATACAAGCCATGCAAGCCCCCCCAGACCACAAAGGTCCAATTGGCCCCATGCCATAAGCCGCCCAGCAACATGGTCAGCAGGAGATTGCGATACCGGCTCAATTGTCCCTGACGGTTGCCGCCTAAGGGAATGTAGAGATAGTTGCGCAGGAAACGCGAAAGCGAAATGTGCCACCGTTGCCAAAAATCACTAATACTGTTGGCTTTATAAGGGGAGTTGAAGTTGAGCGGCAATTGGAAACCCAGGCACCGTGAAACGCCGATGGCCATATCCGAATAACCGGAGAAGTCGAAATACAGTTGAAAACTGTAGGCAAGCATGCCAATCCATGCCTGGAGGAACTGCGGTTGATCGTGGGCGAACATGGAATCGATAATAGGCACTAAATTATCGGCCAGCAGTAATTTTTTTGACAGACCAAAGATGAACAGCGTCAAACCTGCGGCCAGATTGTTCGCGTCTGGTTTATATTTATTTGGGTCGTTGAATTGTGGCAGCATCTCCTGATGATGGAGGACCGGGCCGGCAACAATGTAAGGGAAGTAGGAGACGAACAGCAGGTAATGAACGAAGTTGACCGCTGTTACTTTTTTATAATAAGCGTCCACCAGAAAGGATATTTGGGTAAAGGTGAAAAAAGAAATGCCAATGGGCACGATAAGCTGCAAAGTCTGAAGGTGTTCGTTAAAGATACCGTTGATTGATCCTATGAAAAAATTCACATATTTGAAAAAGCAGAGCAGCAGCAAATTGATGGCTATGGCCATGGTCAGCCATCTTTTTCGATGAGGCTGATTTTCTGCAATGATTCGTTGGCCCACGAAATAATTAAAGACAATGGAGGCCAGCAGCAAGGGGAGATAGCGATAATCCCAAAAGCAGTAAAATAACAGCGAGGCAAGGACGATCCACATGGCCGCCCATTGCCGGTTTTTCCGGCCAAGGAGAAAAAAACCGACCAAGGTGAGTGGGAAAAATAAAAAAAGAAACGAAAAAGAATTGAAAATCATAAGGTTACCTTTCTGATCGAAAAACAGCCGCCATAGAAAAAAATCGGCATGTATCTGAACTGAAACCGGCCTGACCTTTTTCGGGATATTTAGACAGGGATTTTAACCTGTTGTTCATTAGGTCGACCGGATCGCAGGAGACTTACTTACCTGAAAGAGCGTTTGAACTCAACTGTTGTTGTGCCTTTCGTCCCGTATCTTTTTTTGCCGATCCGATCTGTCGAAAAAAGAATGGCCTGACTGGTACTCGCCATTAAGCATCTTATACTATAAATATGAGTATGATTCTCAATATATCGAATAACCCCTAAGGAGGAATTATGATGTTCCCTTTACGCAGGTTTTCTCGGCTCGTATTCGTACTGACCGCTGGGATGATTTTCGCCATTGATAGTGGCGCCGGGGGAGCCGCCACCCCGGCCCCATCGGTCGATAAGGAGCAGGCGGCGGTTGTAACCCAACGCGCCTTGTTTGCCGGCGGTTGTTTCTGGTGCATGGAATCACCCTTTGAAAAGCTCGACGGGGTGCTGTCGGTCCTCTCTGGTTACGCCGGCGGCACCACTGAAAACCCGACCTATGACAATTACATCGCCGGGGGCCATATCGAAGTGGTGGAGGTGGTTTTTGATCCGAAGAGGGTGAGCTATCAGCAACTGCTCGATACCTTCTGGCGACAGATCGACCCTACCGATGCCGGAGGCCAGTTCGTCGATCGCGGCCACGCCTATTCCAGCGCCATTTTTTATTTTAACGAGGAACAAAAGAATCTGGCGGAACACTCCAAGCAGCAATTGGCGGCCAGCAAGATCTTCCAGAAACCGCTGGTCACCCCTGTCCTGCCGGCGCCCCGTTTTTTCCCGGCAGAAGAATATCATCAGGATTATTACAAAAAAAGCTCGTTGCGCTACAATTATTACCGTTCCCGGTCGGGTCGGGATGAGTTTCTCCAGCAGACTTGGCGGAATGCCGGTGTCGCCGCCGGGGGCGATTCGAAAGATCTCTCCCATCGCCTGACCCCGATGCAATACGAGGTGACCCAGAAAAACGGGACCGAGCCGCCTTTCAACAACGCCTATTGGGATAACAAAGAAGAAGGGATTTACGTGGATATTGTTTCGGGCGAGCCATTGTTCAGCTCCATCGATAAATACGATTCCGGCACCGGCTGGCCCAGCTTCACCAAGCCGCTGGTTGCCGAAAACATCGTTGAGAAAAAAGATATGGGCTTTTTCACAGTCCGCACTGAAGTTCGCAGCAAGAAAGGCAATTCCCATCTTGGCCATGTCTTCGAGGACGGGCCTGCGCCCACCGGTCTGCGCTATTGCATGAACTCCGCGGCGCTCAGGTTTGTGCCCAAGGAGAAACTGGAGCAAGAAGGGCTAGGGCAGTTTCGCCAACTGTTTGAAAAATAAAAAAACGGTGACGGTATCTTTGCCGTCACCGTTTTTTTTCCAACGTTCAGACGAATTTTCAAATCCCTTCAAGAATGTTTCGGCTACGTTTAACCGCACAGAGATCGCCACACATGGTGCAGACCTCCGGGTCGTGGGGTTGGGACGAAGCTCGGTAGGCCCTGGCTTTTTCCGGGTCGATGGCCAGTTCAAACATCTTGTTCCAATCCA
>JAFLKR010000109.1 GCA_019163135.1 Desulfobulbaceae bacterium
TCCTTGGCGAAACACTCGGGGCAGCAGCCATGAGAAATGTGTACCCCTTGCACCCGACTGAAATATTCTTCCAGGCTGTACCAGTTTCCTTGGCCGTGCTCGCTTTGACGATCGTCTCGTATCTTGCGGCAGTAACTGCAGATCGGCAGGATATCTTCGTATAGGGCAATTTTTTTCTGGAGGTCCTGTTTGACGAAGCAGTTGGATATTCGATACAGCAATTCATCGGTATCACAGGGTTTCTGGAGGAAGTCATCGGCTCCGAGCCGCAGGGCATCAATGGCTGCCTCCAGGTCCGCATACCCGGTTAAAATAATAACCATGGTCAGGGCATCTTTTTGTTTAGCTGCCTTCAAAACCTGGAAGCCGTCGATTCCCGGCATCTGCAAATCCGTCACCACAAGATCGAAACAGTTGCTGTTGATCTGGGAGATGGCCTCCATGCCGCTTGTCGCCCGGGCAATGTCGAAATTGAGTTCATCGCAAGTCAATTCCCGAAAAAGGCTATCGATAATGATCTGTTCATCATCAACAAGAAGTATTGTTTTTCGCTGCATCGTGACCCCTTCCGTTGCTCTGAGGTGACCTGAGCTTGGCCCTGTTTGGCGGTTCACGAGAGCGCTCTGGGCGGCGGTCTCTATAACTCGCCCGGCTGACAGTTGTTGCGCCAATAGCAATTATACTGTTCCCGTCTGGAAAAACGGTTTGTTGCCCCTTTATCCTGGATTAGCTGGAGCCACTTCTGTATGCACTTTCAGCTTATACCCATAGAAATGATTTTGTCCTCTTTGCTGATTTGTTATATGTGTCTGTTTTGTCTATTTTCCTGTTTTTTTCATCAGCAATTGTAGGTAGTTCTCGGTGAATATTACCTTTATCCGAAACACCCATTGTAACTGCTGCCGATGAGTTGTTGCACCGTAGTTATTGAGCTATTGAGCTATTGAGCGAGATTGGTCTGCAGCCATCTGAATGTACTGAATTATATTATGAACAGAAGCGCTGCAAAAGACAATGGGGAAATCTGCAGTATAAAATGGGGATATTATCTATCTATGCCGTGCCCCGTAGCCAGATGAGACGCCACGCCTGGGGATCGCAGGGGAGTGGCTGGCCGCCGCCACGAAATCGGCAGTAGTTCCTGCAAAAGGGCTGAAAAGTTCTTTTGCAATTGCCTCTTGACCGCAGCTTGCGACGGTGGCAGGCCAAGTTCCTGCGCCATCGAAATCACCCGGCAACCGGGAATCCCGCACGGGTTGATGCGGCTGAATGCGTGCAGATCGGGGCAAACATTCAGGGCAAAGCCGTGCATGGTTATCCAGCGACGAACCCCGACGCCGATAAAGGCGATCTTGCCTCGTGCGGTCCAGATCCCAGTCCTGCCGGGCCGGCATTGCCCGCTGATCCCGAAGGCGGCGAGGGTGCGCCGCAGCACCTCCTCCAATAATCGCAGCCAGCGATGGAGGTCGCGCCCGCGTCGGCCCAGGTTGACCAGCGGATACCCCACCACCTGTCCCGGTCCGTGCCAGGTGACCTCGCCGCCGCGGTTGACCCGCTCCGCCGTGATCGCCGGATCAAGGATATGGACCATCGACCCGCCTCGGCCGATGGTGTAGACCGAGGGGTGTTCCAGAAGCAGCAAGGTCTCATCCTCGCTGCCTTCGGCAATGGCGGCGGCCAGTCGTTCCTGGAGCTCGAGGGCCTCGCCATAGGGTATCAAGCCGCAATCGATGATCTGCATATCCGTTCCCTTTTTTCAGTCCATCTTGCCGGTGGCGCGCTGGCAGCACCAACAACGTTTTTAGGTGCCGATTTGCGTCGGTGCCACGACTTTAAGCCGAGGTGTCACAGTAGTCGGGCTGCCAGGTAGGCGGTTATGCCCGCCACTGTCGAAACCTTGGCATAGTCTTCCTCGGGGATATCAATCCCGGTTTGATCGCTGAACCCGACGAGCAGCCTTTGGAAGCTGTAGGAATCGATATCCAGGGCTTCGCGGATGTTTTCGGTCGGATCAACCCCGGTGGGGTCACTCTCCGGCGCCACTTTTTTCAACTCGGCAAAAATGATCGCCTGTAATTCTTGTTCGGTCATAATCCCTCCGGCTGCTGGAGATGACGATTGAGGGCTTCGAGAAACTGAGAACCGCAGTGGCCGTCGGTGGCGCGGTGGTCAGCGGCCAGGGTGGCGGTGACGCAGCGGCGCACTCCCAGCATCCCCCCTTCGGCCCAGGGCCGCTCCATGATCCGGCCAAAAGCGACCAGGGCCACCTGGGGCGGGTAGATGACGCCAAAGACCGTTCTCGCCCCTCGATCGCCCAGGTTGGTCACCGAGATGGTGGCGTCGGTCATCTCCGAGCCGCGCAGGCGGCCGGTCCGGGTGCGGTCGATCAGGTCCCCGATGGCCGCCATCAGGGCAGGCAGGCTCAGTTGGTCCACCCCGTGGAGCGCCGGGGCGATCAGTCCCCCTTCCCGGAGGGCCACCGCAAAGCCGATATGGATGTCCGGCTGGATCTGCAGTTGGTTGTCGAGCCAGTAGCCGTTTAACTCCGGGACATCTCGCAAGGCCTTGGCCACTGCCTTGACCAGCAGGACCACCGGCAGAATCCGTTCCCGGATGGAACGTTGGCGGTTCTCCGCCTCCAACCATTGCAGGGGACGGCTCAGGTCGATTTCGGTCTCCAGGTAATAATGGGGGATCTCCCGGTTGGAGCGGCTCATGGCGGCGGCAATTGCCTGCCGCATCCCCGGATGGATGGACCCGGCGGTTGCCGGTTGCGCCGAGTCAGTTGTTCGCGGCATGGCATCCCGTGCCTGCGCCGCCTGCTCGACGTCGCCGCGCTGGATGACGCCATGCGGTCCGGTGCCACGAATGGCCGCCAGATCGATGGCCAACTCGGCAGCCAGGCGCCGCGCCGAGGGTGAAGCCGTTATCCGCTGCGGTTGAGCCGGTGGTTGTGCCGGAGTAACGGACACCTCGGGAGTTGCGGTCAGGGGCAGGGGCGATGCCATTGTCACCGCTGCCGCCGGGGAAACGGTCGTGCCGCTTTCCGCTACGGTTGCCGTCCTCTCGGGCAGGATCAGGGCCAGCACCGTACCAACCGATACTTCCGTGCCTGCCGGAACCAGGGGTTCCCCCATAATTCCGTCTTCAAAACTTTCGATTTCGAACAACCCTTTCTGGGTCTCCACTGTGGCGACGATATCACCCCGCTTGACGCTCTCCCCCGGCAGCACCAGCCATTCCACCAGTCGACCGGTCTCCATGTCGGCGCCCAGGCTGGGCATGCGAAACTCACCCATGGCGCACCATCCTCTGCACGGCGGCGATAATCGTTTCGACCCGCGGCAGGGCGGCCTCCTCCAGATGGCGGGCATAGGGCATGGGAATCTCGGCGGTGCAGATGCGTTCTACCGGGAGATCGAGGTCGTAGAACCCCTGCTCCATGATCCGGGCCGAGATTTCGGCGCTCAGGCTGCCGCTGCGCCAGCCCTCGTCGACGATCAGGGCGCGGTGCGTCCGGGCAATCGAGGCGAGATAGGTGGCGTCATCCAGAGGGCGGAGCGTACGCAGGTCGATGACCTCGGCCTCGATGCCCTCCTTGGCCAGGACCTCGGCGGCATCCAGACATTTGAACAGGCTGGCGCTGTAGGTGATCAGGGTGATGTCGCGTCCCGGCCTGCGGATTTTGGCGTGGTCGATGTCCACCGGTCCCGCTTTCTCCGGGAGCGTCCCCTCCATGTTGTAGAGGGTGTTGTTTTCAAAGATCAGCACCGGGTCCGGGTCCTGGAGCGCGGTCCAGAGCATGCCGCGGGCATCTTCCAGCAGGGCCGGAGAGACGATGCGGATGCCGGGGATATGGGCATACCAGCCCTCCAGGCTGTGGGCGTGCTGGGCGGCCAGCTGTTTGCCGGCGCCGGTTGCCATGCGGATAACCAGCGGCACGTTGAACTGGCCGCCCGACATGTGCAGCAGGGTGGCGGCGCTGTTGAGGATCTGGTCGAGGGCCAGCAGGCTGAAGTTGACGGTCATCACCTCGACAATCGGCCGCATGCCTCCCAGGGCCGCCCCGATCCCCGCGCCGACAAAGCCCGATTCGGAGAGGGGCGTGTCACGAATTCGCTCCGGTCCGAACTCAGCCAGCAGCCCTTTGCTGACCGCATAGCAGCCGCCGTAGTGGCCGACATCCTCGCCCATGAGAAAAACCCGCTCATCCATGTGCATGGCCTCGCGGATCGCCTCTTTCACCGCCTCGCGGTAGGTGGTCGTCTGCATCGGGGTCTGCGTACTCATGCCTCCCTCCTTTCCGAATAGACAAAACGGGTCAGGTCGGCAACCGGCTCCCAGGTGCCGGCCTCGGCAAAGGCCACCGCTGCTGCCACCTCGGCTGCCACTTCCGTTTCCAGTCCGGCCCTTTCCTGATCGTCGAACAGTCCGGCCTCCCGGAGACGACCGGCCAGCTGCTCGATCGGGTCGCGCTGCTTCCACTCCTCCACCTCTTCCTTGGTGCGGTACAGTTCGGTGTCGAACATGGAATGGGGGCGGAAACGGTAGGTTCGGCATTCGAGCAGATAGGGGCCGTTGCCCTGGCGGATGAATGCGGTCGCTTTACGGGCCGCAGTCTCCACCGCCATGACATCCATGCCGTCGACAAAGGCGGAGGCCATGCCGTAAGCGGCCCCTTTGGCGGCGATGTCCGGAGAGGCCTGGGTGTAGCAGATGGCGGTGCCCATGGCATAGAGGTTGTTTTCACAGAGAAAGAGCACCGGCAACTGCCAGAGCGCCGCCAGGTTCATGGCTTCGTGAAAATCGCCCTCGGCCACGGCGCCGTCACCGAAGAAACAGGCGGTCACCCGGTTGCGGCCTTGCATTTTATCCGCCAGGGCCAGGCCGACTGCCAGCGGCAGGCCCCCGGCAACAATGGCGTTGCCCCCGTAAAAGTGGATAGCGGCATCAAAAAGATGCATGGAACCACCGCGACCGCGACTGCACCCTTCCTGTTTGCCGTACATCTCCGCCATGATGCTGGCCGCACTCATGCCGCGCGCCAGGGCCTGGCCGTGTTCGCGGTAGGTGGCGACTACGGCGTCCTCGGGGGTGAGGGTGGCCATCACCCCGACCGCCACCGCCTCCTCGCCGATATAGAGATGGAGGAAGCCGCGGATTTTGGTGGCGCTGTAGAGTTCGGCCGATTTTTCTTCGAAGCGGCGAATCAGGAGCATCTGCCGCAGTTGGCGGATGGCATGGTGTTGTTCAAGCGGTGTCTGCATTACGATGCACTCCCTTCCAGAGTGGAGGTGTCTCCGATGGGAAGCCCAAGTTCCTGGGCCTTGAGCAGACGGCGCATGATCTTGCCGCTGCGGGTTTTGGGCAAGTTGTCGACAAATTCCAGTTCCTTGGGGGCCACGGCCGAACCGAGTTTGGTCCGTCCGAAACCGATCAGTTCCAGCCGCAGTTGCTCAGAGGCCTCGACCCCGGGCTTGAGGACGACGAAGGCCTTGACGATCTCGCCGATGGTCGCCTCGGGCTTGCCGATCACGCCTGCCTCGGCCACCGCCGGGTGCTCCATCAGGCTGCTTTCCACCTCGAACGGCCCGACCATGTGACCGGCGGTTTTGATGATGTCGTCGGCCCGGCCGATGAACCAGTAGTAGCCGTCCGCATCGCGTCTGGCGAGATCGCCGGTGAGATACCAGTCTCCCACAAAACATTTACGGTAACGTTCGTCCTCGTGGAGATAGCCCCGGAACAGGGAAGGCCAGGCGGTGTGCAGGGCAAGTTCTCCTTCGACGTCCGATCCTTCGATCCGCACCTCGTCCGCACCCGTCCGAGTGACGATGGCGACCTCGACTCCCGGCAGGGGACGGCCCATCGAACCGGGGCGGATTTCCAGGGCCGCGTAGTTGGCGATCATGATGCCGCCGGTTTCGGTCTGCCACCAGTTGTCGTGGATCGGCAGCCCCAGGACGCGCTCGCCCCAGACGATCGCCTCCGGGTTGAGCGGTTCGCCGACGCTGTGCACCAACCGCAGGGCCGAGAGATCAAAGCGCTGCCGCATTTCGTCCGGAGCGCGCATCAGCATGCGGATCGCGGTCGGGGCCGTGTACCAGATTGTCACTCGCTGCTCCTGGAGAATGCGGTACCAGCGTTCCGGATCAAAGTCGGCCTCATCGACAATGCTGGTAATGCCATGGACCAGGGGGGCGATGATGCCGTAGGAGGTACCGGTCACCCAACCCGGATCGGCGGTGCACCAGAAGATGTCCTCGGGATGGAAGTCGAGCACATAGCGGCCGGTGATGAAATGGGTATGCACCGCGTCATGGACATGGACCGCCCCCTTGGGCATGCCGGTGGTGCCACTGGTAAAATGGAGGATGGCCATGTCCTCAGGATCGGTGGGCGGGATCGTGAAGGTGTCGGCGGCCGCGGCCATCAGGCGCGGCAGGGAAAGGACGCGGGCGTTAAGGTCCTGCTCCCGGTCAACCAGGAGGACGGTGCAGAGCTCCGGCAGGCGGTGCAGCAAGTCGGCCACCTTTTTGGTATATTGCCGTTCGGTGGTAACCAGGACGCGAGCGTTACCCCGCTCCAGGCGTTGAAAGATCGGCTCCGGCCCGAAGGCGGAAAAAAGGGGGCAGAAGACGTTGCGGTTTTTCAGGGTGCCGAAAAACATCGGATAGAGGATCGGAATGCGTCCGGCCAGCCAGAAAACCCGTTCGCCCTTGGTTATGCCCAGTTTGCCAAGAAGGTTGGCAAAACGATTGCTGTGCTCTTTGAGCGCGGCATAGGTCAGGTCCGTGACCATGCCGTCCTTGCCCAGGCAGCGAATGGCCACCTGGTGGCACCGGGGGCCGGCGGCATGGCGGTCAATGGCCTCATGGGCGATGTTCAGCCCCCAGCCGTCGGGCAGGCCGTCCATCTCACGGCGCACACGCGCCCACGAAAATTCAGCGCAGGTCTGCTCGTAATCCAGCAGATTTGGTCGAACCGGCATGGATTCGATTTTTTTCTTGATGGGGAGGGAATGCATGAACGCCTCCTGTCGGAAAGGTCCGCCTCTCCCGATATAGGATGCGGGATAACACTAAAATATACGAGAAATATGACCAGATATCCGTGAAAAGACAATGGGGCAATATGGGATATTTAATGGATAGTTTAAGTATTCTTTTAATGGAAAGCGGCTTGCACGCTCAGCGGCCCGTTTCCGCAGGAGGTAATTCCCGCCGTTTGTGGAGAGGGAGTTTAGCTACGGGGAAGGAGGGCTCAAACGTAACGATGGTCATCTCGACCGAAGGGAGAAATTCCGTGGCGGAGGGCGGCGCCTCGATCTTCAGGCAGAAGAAACCGCTGTGAGCGAAAACTTTCTTCGGGGAAACGATGAACGAATGCTTTGCTGCAGAGACCTCGACTGGTCTGTGGCGCATCCTAAAAAGACAATAGGCGAACCTGCCGGTAAACCCCGAGTGTAAGGTTTATCGGGCGATTGCGGTCCCTAACTCAGTTACGCCCCTGATGGGCAGTAGCACCGTGAAGGTCGAGCCTGCCCCCGGTTGACTTTCTACCCGGATTTCTCCCCGGTGGTTTTTGACAATGCCATAGCTGACCGAAAGTCCCAGCCCTGTCCCCTTGACTGCGGATTTGGTGGTGTAGAAGGGTTGAAAGATCTGCTCCAACTCCCCCGGTTTAATCCCGATGCCGGTGTCCTTGAAGGTCACCGCCACCCGGTCATCCTCTTGCCGGGTGCTGATGGTAATCTCCCCGCCGGGTAGATGGCAGGCATCCGCTGCATTGGTCAGCAAATTGAGAAAGACCTGTTTGATCTGATCGGGAACCGCGAAGATCTGCGGCAGTCGTTCGGCGTAGTCGCGCACCACGGAAATGCGCCTGCCTTTGAGATCGCTCTTGTGGAGCAGCAGCAAAGAATCGAGGGCCGTATGCACATCCATGGGGACAATCCGGCCGGAGGTCGGGCGGTTGAAATCCTGGAGACTGCGGATCAACTCCTTGATCCGGTCACTTTCGGCAATGGCCGCGTCGAGCAATTCCCTGTCCTCTTTTTCCAGGATGGCGCGCTTTTTTAGTCCTTTAAGGATGGAAAGAATCCCCTGGAGGGGATTGTTGAACTCATGAGCAATGGAGGCCGACAGCTTGCCGATGGCCGAGAGTTTTTCCGCATGCAGGTACTGTTTCTGGGTTTCCTGCAGTTCACGGGTCCGTTGCTCAACCCGCCGTTCCAGATCATCACGGGCGGCACAGAGTTGCTCCTCCTGCTTTTTACGCGGGGTAATATCCTCGTAAGCGCCCAGTACCCCGATGACTTCGCCGTTGGCATTGATCAGCGGCACCTTGGAGGTGGACAGGCATATTTTCGTGCCGTCGGGCGTCGTCTGTATTTCCTCGAAATGCAATTTGGGTTGGCGCGAAGCCATGACTGCAAAATCATCCCGGCGATATTGGTCAGCCTGCTCCTTCCACCCCAGGCTGTAATCGTCGAGGCCGATTAAATCCTCCGGGTCTTGCCGTCCGGCGTCTTGGGCAAACAAGCGGTTGCATCCTAAAAATCGAGCATTGAGGTCCTTCCAGAACAAACGAACCGGGATGGTTTCCAAGACGAGTTCCAAGAGTTTCTTGGCCTCTTTTGCCGCTTGCTCCTTATGCCGCAGCGCTTCTTCCATTTGCTTCCGTTTGGTGATGTCGCGGACGGCAACTAAAAGAACTTGCTGTCCTTGCAAAGGGATAGTCCGAGCGGTTATTTCGACCGGGAAAACGGTCCCGTCCTTTTTGCGATGCAGGCGCAGGGGAATACTGATGCGCTCGCCGGGGACAGCCCGCGCCTCCCGGATGCGTCGATTGGTATCTTCTGGTTCCGCCGACAGTTCCTCGCTTTTCTTGGCAAGCAGTTTTTCTTCCTCATAGCCATAGAGTTCCGATGCCCTTCTGTTGGCTTTGATAATCAGGGTCGTCTCGGTGTCGATCAGGAACATCGCATCGGCGGCCGAATCAAACATGAGACGGTACCGTTCTTCACTCTCGCGCCGGGCGTCCTCCGCCTGTTTGCGCTCGGTGATGTCGCTCAGCGCCATCTGGCAGACAGCTTGCCCGTCGAGTTGCTGCATGGCGGTCATCGACAGGTGCGCCCAGAATACCGTTCCATCCGGTCTGGTCAACCGCAGTTCGCAGGTATGCGGTTCATGGCAGGCGCTTGGCTGGTGGCCGAGGTAAAAGAGGTCCTGATCCTCCTTGCAGGCGAACCGGGAGAACTTTTGCCGGGCCAGCGCCCCCCGGTTCACGCCCATCAGGGTGGCGGCAGTGAGGTTGGCCTCCAGGATCATTCCTTCCGAAGAGAGGGTCAGATATCCCACCGGTGCCAGATCGTAGAGGTCGAAATAGCGCATCCGGGTGGCATCCAGTTCAGTCTGGATCCGTCGCAATTCTTCGTTCTGCATCTCCAGTTGGAAATGATGGACGCGCAGTTCGTGGAAGGTCTTCAGGATTTCCTCTGGTGACAGGGTGGTGATGTCTGCCGCAGTCGGTGCTTTTTCACGGGCCATCGCTTCAGCCCTTCGTCGCAGTTCGGCCGCCTGATTGCGTTGATGGTCCTTGTCGGTCATGAGGAAGTCTCCTTTGCGCAATCAGGGGTGAACCCTTCTTCTCGTTCCGTGGTCGCGATGGCATAGATCTGTCCGGCGTTATTCATCAGGGCGGTGGCGGTTACCCGGACAGCCACGATAGTGCCGTTCTTGGCGATCCGCTTGGTCCGGTAGGGCTCGAGGATTTGAGCCTGACTCAACTGCTGCACCGTAGTCAGGGCTTCTTCGCGAAGGGGTTCGGGAATCAGGTCGCCAATGTTTCTTTGCAAGGCCTCCGCTTCGCTCCAGCCGTACAGCCGGGTAGCCGATGGGTTCCAGGACAAAATCCGGCCTTCCAAATCATGTACCGTGACGGCATCGTGGGCGTCATGCACGACCACGGCCAGGCGCAGCAGTGCTTCCTGGGCTGCCTTCAACTCGGTGTTGTCGACAAAAGTGATCACCGCGCCCTCAATCACATTGTCGAGCGTGCGATAGGGTTGGATGCGCATTGCATACCATTTGCCCTCGGCGGTCTGTACCTGGACCTCTTTGTGCGCCAGGGTGTTCAAAACCTCCTCAGTGTCCGCCACCAATTGATCGTAGCCCACCAGATTAAAGGCGAGGTCTCCCACGGGACGGCCCACATCGCTGGGAATCAGTTTGATGATCCGGGTGGCTGCGGGAGTAAATCGCAGGATGCGCAGTTGATGATCAACAAAGACTGTGCCGATCCCGGTGCCGGCCAACAGGTTGTTCATGTCGTTGTTGGCCCGTGAAAGATCTACGACCTTGGTCTGCAGTTCGGAGTTGACCGTGGCCAGTTCCTCGTTGATCGATTGAAGTTCCTCCTTGGAGGTCTCCAGTTCTTCGTTGGAAGATTGCAGCTCTTCGTTGACCGATTGCATCTCCTCGTTGGAAGATTTCAGCTCCTCGTTGGAGGCTTCCAGCATCTCGTTGGCGGTCTGGAGATATTCATCTTTGGTGCGCAGTTCCTGTTTGAGAGCTTCGATTCGAGTGTTCGCGTCTACGGTCTCCGCGCCGTCCTCTCCGGTGGAGGCAGGGAGCGTGGGCTTCATAATCTGTTCGAGGTCGAGGGGGGGGGCCTCTTCCAGGATGACCAGAAGAAGGATTTCCTCTAACAGGTTGGCGCCGCCGGACGCCACCGGGCTGACCGTCAGATTGACGGTGGTATAGTCGCCGTTGGTCTTTACTCGCAGGCCGGGGCGCCGCACGCGCTCCCGGTTGCCCGCGGCTTTATGCAGGGCGGTGGCCAGATCGTGCCGCAAGCCGTCACGGGCCATTTTGAGAATGTTGTTAATGCCGGCCTCGCCGGGCGTTGGCTCCAGATACATCCCGGTGCGGCCGTGCAGGTAGAGGATGTCGCCTGACCTGTTGACGAGCGCGGCCGCCGGGGCGATTTGCTGGAGGATCGCCTGCTCGGCCAGATCGCGCAGCGGCGGCTTGGGAGGTGTTGTCCGTTGTTCAGTGGTCCGAGGGAGGTGTATATTCATAGCCATGGTTGGAGGCAATAAGCGATTAAGGAGCACGCGCTGTTCACTCTGCGCATCCTCTTTGCGTTGATATATTTTTAATTTTCGGTCGATCGTAACAAACAGATTGCCCAGATCTCCCACGCTCTCCGAGGTGCCCAGCAAGAGGAAACCACCCGGGTTCAAGGCATAGTGGAAGAGATGGATGAGTTTTTTCTGCAGTTCCGCGCCCATGTAAATCAGCAGGTTGCGGCAACTGATCAGATCGATTTTGGAGAAGGGCGGATCTTTGATCACATCCTGCTCGGAGAAGATCAGCAGGTCGCGGATGGTTTTGTGAATGCGGTAGGTGTTGCTCTGCGCTTCAATAGAAAAAAACCGTGTCAGGCGTTCCGGTGCGATATCGGCGATGATGCCGGCCGGATAGACACCGGTTCGGGCTATGGCCACGGCTCGGCTGTCAATGTCGGTGGCAAAGACCTGGACGCGGAAAGGCTGTTTCAGCGCCTCCATGTGCTCATGGAGCAGAATGGCAAGGGAATAGGCCTCCTCGCCGGTGGAACAGCCCGGAACCCAGACCCGGATCACGGCTTCGGTAGGTTTGCCGGTAAAAAGTTGGGGTATGGTCTGCTCCTCGATTACCTGGAAGGCCTCGGGATCGCGGAAAAAGCGGGTCACCCCGATCAAGAGATCGCGGAAGAGCGCTTCCACCTCTGTCGGGGTCTGTTGCATGAGTTTTACATACCCGTCCAAGGCTTCGATCTGGTGGATGGCCATCCGTCGTTCAATGCGCCGATGGACGGTGCTAGGCTTATATTGAGAAAAATCGTGGCCGGTCTGAGCCCGCAGCAGGATGAAAACTTTTTGCAGGGTATTTTCGGTGGTAAAAGTCAGGGCGGTGGCGCCGGACGGATGCTTGCCAAAGGCGTGGGTCACATAGCTTTTGAGCTGGGTGGGCATTTCGGCGGGGGACAGTTCGTAGTCGACCAGCCCGGTGGCAATAGCGCTGGACGGCATGCCGTCGTATTCGCAAGACGCAAGGCTCTGGGCCATAACCAGGCCGCCTTCGCCTTTGATGGCCCGCAACCCTTGGGTGCCATCGCTGCCGGTCCCGGACAGCACAATGCCGATGGCCCGTTCGTGCTGGTCCTGGGCCAGCGAACGAAAAAAGAAGTCGATGGGCAGGCGTTGTCCGCGCGGTGCCGAAGGCTCAATCAGCTGGAGAGTGCCGTTGAGCAGGGCCATGTCGCGGTTGGGCGGGATGATATAGACGCAATCAGGGCGGACCGCCATCCCGTCCTCCACCTCGAAGACCTGCATGCTGGTGTAACGGCGAATGAGATCGGTGAGGATGCTTTTGTGGTCTGGCGCCAGATGCTGCACTAGCACAAAGGCCATGCCGAGTTCGGCGGCTGCGGGAATGACTGAGAAAAAAGCCTCGAAGGCCGCCAGGCCGCCGGCCGATGCGCCGATGCCGACGATGGGAAAAGGTTTCTCTCTCGCTTCGACCGAATGGACGAGCGGAGTTTTGCTCTTTGGCTGTCGAAGCTCTTTTTTCTTTCCGATCATGGCGTTCCCCCTTCTTTTAATGATAGGTGGGACGATGGTTATCAGTCAATTCTTTTTCCTGTGAGGCGGCAAGGGCTGAGCGTCGAAACTTCCAGGAATCTATTGTCGCAGAGATAACGACTTCGATCAAGAACCTCAACCGGAAAAAGTCGATATCAAAGTAACCCGATGTTGATGAATAAAGAAATGATGGCAGCGACACGCAGGGAAACCGTCGTGATTCGGGGCAGGGTAGAGCTGTATTCCGGGGGGCAAGGGGATGTTAAGGAAGGATGCGGTCGGGAATTACATATTTGAGCAATAAGGAATAAGGAGCGGCCACCTTGCCTTGATAAGAATCAGTAGGTTCGATGAAGAATTTGGGAGGCGTAGAGGCCCCGAATATATTGCGCGACCTCCTCGTTGAGGTCAACGAATTTGACCCCCGTTGTGTACCCGTCCCCATTTTTTTGGGCATGCCGAACCTGTGCCTTGGAAATGATCTTCATGGTTCCTAGAAAAAAACCGACCTTGACGGGACTGTTTTTTTCAAGCATGGCGGGCAGGCATAACGATAAGCCGCCTTCACTAATGTCAAGCAGGCGACCGGTATAGGTTTTTTCTGAGGTGGCAATCTTGACGAGAATCTCGCGCGCTTCAAACATCGTGGAAATATTTTCCATCTTAATGCGGACAAAAGCCCTTTTACCGAGGGGCGATACTGGTTTGTATTCCCAGTCTACATCCAGACCCTCCAGCGAGGGGATGTCATCCCAACTTTTTTTCTTTTCCATGAGCGTTGTGTTCCGAGTGATTACCCAATGTCGTCATCTTAAACTCCCCCTAATGGTGCAGCACCCTGGAACGTCATTCCTGCACAGGCCGGAAGCCAGTTTTATCAATCAGTTCTGGACCCTGGCCTTCGCGGGGATGACGACAGGGGCAACGAACAGGTTCTTAAGTTAATGGCATTGAGTGATTACCGAATAAAAAAGGGGTTGCAGTCGATGAGTTTTTGAAACACTAAATCGACGAGTTGAGTAAGAAGAGGTTATGGTTCCAGCATGTCGATTTAAGGGGATATTCATGCATGCTTTTCAACACCCTTTTAAAATCTTTTGAAGTACTATTATCATGAAGAGGGGGGAAAACCAGGGGGGCCATATTTTTTCAGGGAGAGAATGAAGGCAGCGGTCTCGGCAATGCGGGCACGCTAACAATAGGGGGACGCTGCTACAATTTTTGTGGGCGTTCGGATTTTTGCAACCAGTGACCGCGGGCAGGCTGGGCCAGATCAAGCCTCCGCCAACCTCCTGCTGCGTTGGGTCTGGACTGCTGTCTGGCTCATTCAGGCAAGTTTACAATCACAATGCCTTTGTCGCGCAGGGATTCCGTCAACCCTACCCGCAACCGCTGTCTGGTAACAATCTGCAATTCAAGCCATGAGCGCCATTCGGCACGTTGTTGGGTCCTTGGATCATCGGGCTCAAGCGGCGGGCTGTTTTTCAGCTGAACTTTGACCTGCTGGATTTCGTCGGTCAGTTTGTCGAATTGTTTCTGGAAAAAGGTCAGGTCTTTGATGAGGTTGTAGTCGATGTCCATGTTTCGTCCTCTTCTTGCTTGATTTGGGCGGCGCTTTGCTAAATGCACTATACCTGAAAAAGCAATGCAAGGGTATCCCCGCTCAATTACTTATCCGCCGATCCTGCACTGCTGGCCCATGGATGATTACAATATAATCGATTTTTCAGGTTGTTGCGGTGCTGTTGCAATCTACCTGTAACAACTTGTTGGTCTGCCATGTGTAAAAATTACGAAAAACGGGCGGTTGGGTGGTGGCCAACACAAGGTGCCTGCCGGGCGTGGGCGCTTCTGGAATCCCAAGGGGCCACGAAAAAATTTCAGACCAAACCAAGGTGCTTGCTGATTTCGTTCTCAACCCGATCAGGGTCTGGGGCATTGTAGCGGATGATGTTTTGCAGATGAAAAAGGCTTTCAGGGTCGATACGGGTGAATCGCACGCTGATGGTCTCCCCGTCGCAACGGATGATTTCGCCGAAGACTTCCACCCCCAGCGTGGGGTCAGTTGGTTCGAGGGGGAGCCAGAATCGGCAGGAGGCCCCCGCCGGCAACATTTCCGCAGTTTCAAGCAGGCACCCGCCAACGCTGAGGTTGCCAACCTGCGCAAAGCTGTAGTGCTGTTCATTCACGGTCAACTCTGCGGCCATGTTGAAACCGATACGGGTGAATCGTCTTTTTTCCATGCGTATCTCTCGTTTTTCTCTACCCTGGTTGGATGAAAGCGACAAACCATCTTAGTGCAAAGTATAGTATGAAGAGACGGGAAAAAGCAAAAGGCTCGATACTTTTTGTCAAAAAAATACGTCATCTCCTCCAGGAGCGTCTCTGACAGGGGCGCAACGGGAAGCGTAGGGCTGTTTTTTCGGTCAGTCAGCGCCTGCCCCTACCTTGTTGCAAGGAGCGCGCGTGAGGCCAGATTCAATGCAGAAGTTTTGGCTTTAAGCGAATAATGTTTTTATTTAATATGTTAAAAAATAGAGGGGCGTCATGCTATTTTTGAAATAAATAGGTACTGTGTGCCTCTATTTTACAAAATCGTTTCCATTTTCTGTGATAATTCCTGCCCGATG